>JASGGQ010000144.1:0-6452 GCA_047604965.1 Patulibacter sp.
ACCACCGCGCTATGTGGCGGCCCGGCGCCGGGCGCCATCGTGGCGGCGACCTGCGCGTCGCCGCCGGCCAGCCCGCCGCTGACGATCGCCAGCGGCGGCTCGGCCGCCGGGCCGTGGATCGCGCCGCAGCCGTCGGCGAGACGGCCGCCGGTCCGGCCGTGACGTGTCGCGACCAGCTCAGCGGCAATCGACAACGCCACCTCACCCGGCGCCCATCCGCCAAGGTCAAGGCCGACCGGACCGACGATTCGCTGGAGCGCGGCATCTGGGATGCCCCACTCGCGCAGCCGTGCAACGCGCGCGGCGTGGGAGGCGCGCGAGCCGAGCGCACCGACAAACCCAGCGCCGGAGGCGAGCGCGGCGCGCAGCGTGGCATCGTCGATTGCCGGCTGATGGCTGAGCGCGATCACCGCGTCCTGCGGCGCGATCGGCGCGAGCGCTCCGAACGCCTCCTGCGGCCACGCCTCCACGAGGTCGGTCGCGGCGGGGATCGCGATGCGCGCCGCGACGGCCGGCCGCGGCTCGACGATCACGGCACACAATCCGAACGTCGGCGCGAGCGCGGCGAGCGCACTGGCCACCGGACCGGCGCCGACGAGCACGAGCCGCCCGGCAGCTTCGACCGTCAACGCGAAGCGGCCGCCGGCGCTCGGCAGGCCGGCGGTTGGCTCGGTCGCGACGGCCTGCCCCTCGCAGACCGGTCCGACCGCAAAGCGCCAGGTGGCAGCGTCGCCGGACCGCACCGCCGCCGCGAAGATCTCCTGCTCGCGTGCGGCTGCGCTTCGCTGCTCGGCCCCCTGCGCACCAGCACCGTCGGCGGCCAACCACCGCTGCACCCACACGTCGATCCCACCGCCGCATGGCAGGCCCGCATCGGTGAGCGGGTCGCTGCCGGCCGCGAAGCGCAGCCGGCGCGGCGCCGCGCCACGCAGCACCTGCTGGGCGGTGTCGATCACCTCGCGCTCCACGCAGCCGCCGGAGATCGCACCGGCGGTTGCGCCGTCGGCGGCGACGGCCAGCGACGCCCCGAGCGGCAGTGGCGCGCGGCCGTGGACCGCGACGATGGTGCAGAGCGCGGCGACGCGGCCATCGGCGGCCCATCCGTCGAGGACCGCGACAAGTTCGCGCAGCTGTCCATCGCCGAACGCCTCCGCGCTGGCCGCCGGATCGCTGGCATGCTCAGCGCGGATCATCGCGTTGCCTCCAGAGCGGCGACTTGGCGGGCGCTGACGCGCCGCAGCTGGTCGGTGATCGTGCGCAGGTCACCGGTGCGCAGTTCGCCGTCGCGGACGATCGTGCGGCCACCGACGAGCAGATGCCAGACGGGGCGCGGTGGCCCGAGCACCAGGGCGGCAACCGGGTCGATGATGCCGGCGCCGCCCAGATCGTCGATCTGCCACAGCGCGATGTCGGCGAGCTTGCCGGCCTCCAGCGAGCCGAGGTCGGCGTCGCGGCCCAGGCAGCGTGCCCCGTCGATCGTGCCGTGCGCGAGCGCCTGGCGGACGCTCATCGCCTGCGGCCCTCCGGCGAAGCGCGCCGCCATCAGCGACGCATGCACTTCGAGTTGCAGCACGCCCGCCTCGTTGCTCGCCGCGCCATCGACGCCCAGCCCGACCGCCACGCCGGCGTCGCGCAGGCGGCGTACCGGAGCGATCCCGGAGCCGAGCCGCGCGTTGCTGGTTGGGCAGTGTGCGACGCCGACGCCGCGCGCGCCAAAGTGGCGCACTTCGTCGTCGCTGAGGTGAACGCAGTGCGCGAACCACACGTCACCGGCCATCCAACCCATCGCGTCGAGGTAGTCGACGGGGCGCGCGCCGAAGTGTTCGAGGCAGTACTGCTCCTCGTCGAGCGTCTCGCAGAGGTGAGTGTGGAGTCGTACGCCGCGCTGGCGGGCAAGCTGCGCGGAGTCGACCATCAGCTCGCGGGTAACGCTGAACGGCGAGCATGGCGCCAGCGCGATTTGGAGCGTGGCGTCGGGCGACGGGTCGTGCCAGCGGTCGATCGCGTCGGCGCTGGCGGCGAGGATCGCGTCGGCGCTTTCGACGACCGAGTCCGGTGGCAGGCCGCCGTGCGACTGGCCGAGGTTCATCGAGCCGCGGCACGGGTGAAAGCGCAGGCCGAGCTGCTGCGCGGCGGTGATCGATGCTTCGAGCAGGTCGTTCGTGCCACCGGGGTAGACGTAGTGGTGGTCGGCGGCGAGCGTGCAGCCGGAGAGCGCGAGCGCGGCGAGTCCGGCCTTCGCGGCGTGGTGCGTGATGTCGGGGTCAAGCTGCGCCCACACGGGGTACAGGCCGGTCAGCCATTCAAAGAGCGTGCCGTCGGCGACGAAGCCGCGCGTCGCCCATTGGTAGAGGTGGTGGTGGGTGTTGACGAGGCCGGGCGTCGCGAGCAGGCCGCGGCCGTCGATCACGGTGGTGTGCTGGTCGGCGAGTGCCGGCGGCGGCTCGCCGGGGCCGAGCGCGCTGATGCGCGTGCCGTCGATCGCGAGGTAGCCGGTGGCGTATTCGGTGCCGGCGGGGTCGACGGTCGCGATCGCGCAGCCGGTGATCAGCGTCGTGGCCGCCGTCATCGGCCGCGTGCCCGGGGGCTGGTTGGCATGCACGCCCGCTCCATACCGGGCCATTCAGCCGCAGACGCAACCGTTTGCGTATGGCCCGTCGGCCAATCGCCTGAAGGCGGCGCGCTCCGCCCGGCTAACCGTGCCCGATGGGGCATCTGCCACGCCGCACGCGGCTCATGCGGTCAGGGCTTCTTGGGCCAGATCGTGTAGCTGAGTGCCCAGAGCAGGTCGATCGCGAAGATCGTCGCGAGTAGCCCGAAGTACCCGGTCAGTGCCGCCGTTCGCTGCGCGTCGTCGACGAGCAAAATGATCGCTCCGAGCAGCGCGGCGGCGATGACGGCCGCGACGCCGGTCGCGAGCACGTCGCGCCAACATTTGCCGGCGTAGCGAGCGCCGGTCAGACGCTCTGGCGCAGGGCCACCGGCGAAGCGATGTGCGAATCGCAGGTCGGCCCACGCGACCATCCGTTTGCCGTATCCGACCGAGATGCCGATGTAGATCGCCGCCAAGCCGTGCTGCCACGAGGCGGTCGCGCCGGCGCGCAGATCGGCGGCCACCAGCACGAGCAGGGCGACGTCGACGATCGGCGCAACGATCAAGAGCGCCGCACCGAGGCGGCGGCGCTGCGCGAGATAACGAGCCGTGAGGCCAGCGAGCATCGCGACCCAGAACAGGACTTCGCACACCACAATCCCGACCGCAACCATGTCCGACGCCTCCTGCCGATCCGCTTCGCTCGGTCGCCTTCGTCGCGCCACGAGCGTACTACCGAAACTCCTGCGGAGACTGGAACTCCTGCGGAGCGCTGCTTCGGTGGTTATCTTCGGCGCGCCCGAGCGCTGCGCTGGCAGGCCGCGTTGCCGGCGCAGCTGGGATGATGCACCGGTGGCGCGTGGGCAGATCGTGGTGCTCGTCGGCATCGATGGGTCGGGCAAGTCGACGCAAGCAGCCCTGCTGGCCGATGCACTACGCGCCGCTGGCCTGCGAGCCCGCGCCTTCGAGAATCCCGGCGGCCGGCCGATCCTCGATGCGGTGGCCCGCCGGCTCGGCCGAGCAGACGGCGCCGCGCTCGTCGGACAACGCGGCCGGGTCGCGATCGAATTGGCCGTGCGCAGCGCCGCGATCGCCCGCTCGGCCTGTTGGGCGCCACTGACCGGCGGAACCGCGGTGATGGACCGCTACACGTTCTGCCAGCAGGCGACGATGCGTGCACGCGGCGATCGCGGCCAGCGCTGCGCGGCACGATGGGCGCGCTGCGCGCCGCGTCCTGATCTGGTGTTTTGGCTGCGGGTTGAGCCGGCCGTCGCGCAGCAGCGCGTCGCCGCGCGTGGCCGCGACCGCGAGTCGCACGCCTGGCTGGAGGCGTTCGACGGCGCCTACGCCTCGCTGCTGCCGAGCTCTGCGCAGATCGTCGACGCAAGCGGTGCGGTGCATGAAGTCCACCGCGCGCTCCTGGCGCTCGTCACGCCGCTCAGCCGTTCCGCCGATATCACCGGCGGAACGGCGCACTCACCAGCGCGGATAACCGGCTGCGATCAAGACAGGACAGCTGGACAAACGATTGCGCCGCGTCGTCGCGCAGACTAATCAGCACCGACCCCCCACCTCCGACCCCGCCGCCGCACGACTCCTCACGGGTGTGGCGGCGGGATTCGGAGCGCCCCACGCCCCACCGTCGCCGACCTCCGCTGCCCCGCTCCTTGGCTCATCACGCTCACGTCGACGCACGCCGGCAGCCGCCGGCCGATCTGCTGATCGTGGCCACCAGCGCAGTCCTGCCCGGCGCCGATCACACGCGGCCGGTCGCTGTGGAGATCCGCGACGGCCAGATCGTCGCGCTGCACGACCCGGCCGGCCCACTGCCCGATGCCCACCGCACCCACCAGCTTGCGGCCGACGAAGTGCTGTTGCCGGCGCTCGTCGATACGCATGTGCATGCCAATGAACCGGGCCGCACCCACTGGGAGGGGCTGCGCACACTCACCGCCGCCGCTGCCGCTGGAGGGATCGGGACGGTTGTCGACATGCCGCTCAACTGCATCCCGGCGACGGTCGATCTACGCTCGCTGGCCGCCAAGCGCGATTCGTGCCCAACCCCATCGATCGATGTGACCGGTTGGGCCGGCGCCGTCGGCGGGCGCCTTGACGAGTTGCCGGCGATGCTGGCGGCCGGCGTGCCCGGCGCGAAGGCCTTCATGATCGATTCGGGCGTCGTGGAGTTCCCGGCGCTGACGACCGACGACGGCCTCGCCGACGCGATGCGCATCCTCGCCGCTGCGGGCCGCCCGCTGCTGATCCACGCCGAAGATGCCGAGGTCGCCGCGAAGACGCCGATCACGACCGGCAGCCACCGCTACGCCGAGCTGCTCGACGCCCGCCCGCCGACGGTCGAATCGACGGCGATCGACCGGATCGCGGCGCTCGCCCGCCAGACCGGCGCGCAGGTGCATGTCGTCCACGTCTCCTCAGCCGAAGGGGTCGCAGCGGTCGCGCGTGCGCAGCGCGACGGCACGCGGATGACGGCGGAGAGCTGCCCGCACTATCTGGCGCTCTGCGCCGAAGAGCTTCCCGACAACGACCCGGCCGTCAAATGCTTCCCACCGATCCGCGAACGCCACCACCAGGAGGCGCTGTGGGCCGGACTGGCCGACGGCATCCTGAGCATGGTCGTCTCCGACCACTCACCGGCACCGTGGACGCTCAAAGACACCGGCGATCTCGCGACTGCGTGGGGCGGCATCGCCTCGATCCAGCTCTCGCTGCCGGTGATGTGGACGGCGGCACGGGCTCGCGCGGTGCCGCTGACGCAGCTCATCGGCTGGATGGCCGAGCAGCCGGCGCAGCTCGCCGGGCTGCCGCAGAAGGGGCGGATCGCACCGGGCGCCGACGCCGACCTGGTCGCCTTCGCCCCGGCCGCCACCTTCACCGTCGATGGCCAGGCGCTGCGACATCGCCATCCGCAGACCCCATACGAAGGCCGCAGCTTGCATGGCGTGGTGCGCGAGACTTGGCTGCGCGGCACGCCGGTCGACCCGGAGCATCCGCACGGCCGCTGGCTACTCGGGCCGATCGAGCCCGATCTACGTGATGGCCGGCCGGTCGCGCGTGACACCACGCCATCGCGCGCAACGGTCGTCAGCCCGCGAGCGTAGACGCGCCACGCCACACCCGCTATTGACGGGTGCTCAGATCGGAAAGCCGTTGCTGCGCCGCTGGACCGGTGAGTACCACGAGCGGGCCGCTTGTGTGACGCTTGACCACCACGCTCCAATTCGGCATGTTGAGCAGGTCTCATACGTTCGTCCGCTCACTGCGGCGAACATGCTGCGCCCTCAACGATCCAACCGTCGGCGGCGCAGTGCCCTCCAATATCGCGTCCGTCCCAACCATCGAGGCCAGCTTGTTGTCCCGCTCCCGCCTGCCGCTGCAGCACGCTCACCGCGCACGCCTGGCGCTGGCCACGGCCGCGCTGGCACTGCCCGCCGCCCCCCTTGCGGCACCGACTGCCGGTGCCGTCACGATCGAGAAGACGTTGCAGTACACCTGCAACTTTCCGTTGATGGTGCCGCAGCCGCTGACGCTGCATATCACCAGCGATATCCCGGAATCGACGCTGGCCGGCGAATCGATGGAGCCCTTCGAGGTCACCGCTAACGCGAGCGTCTCCCCAACCGCAACCAAGGGACTGCGCGGACTGGAGACGGCGACCCTACAAGGCACGGCGACGGCCAGCGTGAGTGTCGCATTGCCTGGCGGCGGGACGCTCCCGGTGCGCGTGTATACGACGATCGATCCGACGGCGATTCCCGAGTCCGACTCGATGCAAACCACTGCGACCGGTTCGACGCCGGCGTTGACCTTTGATGAGCCTGGTGATGCGGTCTTTACGCTT
>JASGGQ010000145.1:0-6344 GCA_047604965.1 Patulibacter sp.
CCGGCTCGGCCGCTGCTGCACAGGCCGTCGCGCGCGATGCGGTCGAGGTCGTACGCTCCACGCGAGCGCGGCGCGTCTCGGTGCGCGTCGATCGGACGACCGGCGCGATTCGCGTCACCCTGCCGCAGTGCGCGCCCCTGAGCGAAGTCGATCGCGCGCTGCTGCGCCACCAGCGCTGGCTGGCCGCGCGCCTCGCCGAGTCGGCGGCGGTCCGCGCGGCGATCGCCGCGCGCGGGGACCGCCTCACGGTCTGGGGCGAGGAGGTGACCGTCGTCCGCGAACCGGGGCGCGCGCGCGTCGCTCGTCGCGGCGACATCGTGTACGTGCCGGCGGGCACCGGCGGTGACGCCGCCCTGGAGCGCTGGCTGCGCGCCCGCGCCCGCGAACACCTCGCGCCCCGCACCGAACGCGCAGCAGCCGCGCTCGGTCGCACTGTCGGTCGCGTTTCGATCGGTGACGCCCGCAGCCGCTGGGGCTCGTGCAGTGCGCGCCACACGATCAGCTACTCGTGGCGGCTCGTGCTCGCCCCGCCGTGGGTCGCCGAAGCGATCGTTTGGCATGAGGCGTGCCACCTCGTCGAACTCAACCATTCGCCGCGCTTCTGGGCGCTGCTGCGCCACCACGAACCGCGCACCGATGCGGCGCGCGCCTGGTTGCGAACCCACGGCGCGACGCTCGCTCTGCCGGCGACCGCAGATCACTGAACGGCATCGTTGCGTTGGACGGCTGTCATGCCGGCAACCCGCGCCGCCGCGTGAGGCGTGCTGGCTGGCGCGTCAGCCTTCCGTTGATCGTCCACCGGCGCATCGGTCGGCGGCGTCAAGAACCCGGCGCCCGAACCGATCCGAAGTGCGTGGAGTCCTCTTCTCCGGCAACCGTCCGGCCTGCACATCTGCGCCGCGTCTTGGCGCTCGGCGTCGTCGTGTTTATTGCCATCGCTACGATCGGCATCGCCGATCGGGCACGCAGCATGGCCGATGAGCGCCGCCAAGCACAGGTGGAACTCGGCCGCACGGAGGCCGCCACGCAAGAGCTGCGAGCGATCGCCGCCGAAGGCATGCTCGCCGACGATGGCAACGCGCTGCGCTGGGCCGGGCGCGGCCTGCTCGCGTACCGCAGCCTCACCGCGTCGGTGCGCAAGCTCGACGCGCTCGGTGTCGATGGGGCCGAGCCGCAACAGATGCAACGGTTGATCGACCGGCTCGGCGCGATCGCAATACCCACCATCGCCCACCGCGCTGCGAACCGGGCGGCGGTTGCGTCGATCTATCGCCAACAGGTCTCGCCGCTGCTGACCAAACTGATCGACGCAACCCAAGCACAGGCGGCCATCGAAGCGCGACGTGCTCGCTCGGCGCTCGCGGTCTCTCGCGCCGTGCTGATCGGCGGCGTGCTCGCCGGTCTGCTGGTGCTGGCACTGTTCGTGCGCCGCATGGAAGCGACCGTCCGCCGATCGCGCACCGAGGAGGCCCTGCGCCGCCAAGCGTTCACCGACGCGCTCACCGGCCTGCCGAACCGTGCCGCGTTGGAGCTGGAGCTGGCCGACAGATTCCAAGAGGTACGCCGCCGAGCCGGCTTGCCGGCCGATGGGTCAGGGCTTCACGCCGAGATCGACCCAACCGATGAACGGCTGATCATCACGATGGCGCTGCTCGATCTCGACGACCTCAAAACGGTCAACGACTCGCTCGGGCACGGCCGTGGCGACGACCTGGTGCGCACGATCGGCGCGCGGATCTCTGCGACCGTCGGGCCGCAAGATTTGGTGACGCGCTTCGGTGCCGACGAGTTTGGCGTGCTGTTCGACGATCCAAGCCCGGAGTTCGCGAAGGAGACCGTCGAACGGGTACTGCGCGCGATCCACCGTCCTGTGCTGCTCGGCGACCGCGACGTGCGGATCTCCGCCTCCGCCGGCCTCGCGACCGGCGTTGACGTCGAAATGCTCATCCGCGACGCCGATATCGCGATGTACGCCGCGAAAGCCGCCGGCAAGGATCGCGTTGCCGTGTTCTCGCAGGAGATGCGCGAAGAAGCGCTCGCGAACCTGGAGCTGACCGCCGACCTGCGGCGCGCGCTCTCGCGCGAAGAGCTCTTCCTTGAGTACCAGCCGATCGTTGACCTGTACGACGGCCGCGTTGATGGCGTCGAGGCGCTGGTGCGCTGGATGCATCCGACGAAGGGTCGCATACCACCGCTGGATTTCATCGGCGTTGCCGAACGGACCGGCCTGATCGGGCCGCTCGGCTGGTGGGTGATGCGCACCGCCTGCGCGCAGATGCGCGCCTGGATCGACGAAGGCGGCGCCCGCTCAGACCAACATGTGAGTGTGAACGTCTCCCCGATCCAGCTTGCCGAGCCGGACATGGCGCGGCGCATCGCACGGATTCTGCGGGAAACGCGGCTCAACCCTCGTCAGCTGCAACTGGAGATCACCGAAAGTGTGCTCGTCGATCAACCGCAGGAGCTGGTCGCCGATCTGACCAAATTGATGGCACTCGGCGTGCGGATCGCGATCGACGACTTCGGCACCGGCCACTCGGTGCTCGCGTATCTCAAAGATCTGCCGGTCGACGTGCTGAAGATCGATAAGGCGTTCGTGGACGACATCGAAAAGGACGCCGGCCGCGCCCGGCTCACGCAGGGGATCGTGCAGCTCGCTCAGGCCCTGAACCTCTCGATCGTCGCGGAAGGCATCGAAACGGCGCCGCAGGCCGCGATGCTCGGCGAGCTCGGCCAAATGCTCGGCCAGGGCTTCCTGTATTCCCGCCCGGTTCCAGCAGAACTCGCGGGGCGGCTGCTTGCCGACGGCCCACTGGCGGCCAGCAGCACCCCGAAGCTGCGCCGAGCGTCGTGATTTGGCCCCTATAGGGGCGTAATTTCGACGCTCGGCGGGAGAGTGGGGCGCTGAGTGGGGGCGCTGGCGCGGGCGCTGGCGCGGGCGCTAGCGCTGAGAGAGCGACACGTAGTCGAGGGTGCGCTCGCCGGTGTAGATCTGGCGTGGGCGCGCGATCTTCTGGTCGCTGTCGCTCAGCAGTTCACGCCACTGCGCGATCCACCCGGAGGTGCGCGGGATCGCAAACATCACCGGGAACATCTCAACCGGCAAGCCGAGCGCCTCATAGATCAGCCCCGAGTAGAAGTCGACGTTCGGGTAGAGCTTGCGCGAGATGAAGTACTCGTCTTCGAGTGCAACCTTCTCCAGCTCCTTGGCGATTGCCAGCAGCGGGTTGACGCCGGTCACCTCAAACACGTCGTCGCACGCCTTCTTGATGATCTTCGCGCGCGGGTCGAAGTTTTTGTACACGCGGTGCCCGAATCCCATCAGCTTCTCGTTGCCGGCCTTGACGCCCTCGATGAAGGCCGGGACGTTCTCCTTCTTCTCGATGCGCCGCAGCATCCGCAGCACCGCCTCGTTCGCGCCGCCGTGCAGCGGGCCGTACAGTGCGGCGACGCCCGCCGCGACCGCCGAATACGGATCGACCTGCGAGGAGCCGACCGAGCGCACCGCGTTCGTCGAGCAGTTCTGCTCGTGGTCGGCGTGCAAGATGAAGAGGATGTCGAGCGCCCGCTCCAGTCGCGGATCGGGCTGATACTTCAGCTCGGCGATCTTGTAGATCATCGAAAGGAAGTTGCCGGCGTAGTTGAGGTCGTTGTCCGGGTAGACGTACGGCATGCCGCGAATGTGGCGGTATGAGAACGCGGCAAGCGTCGGCATCTTCGCGATCAGCCGGATCGTCTGGATGTCGATGTTGTCCTGATCGTGGATCTGGTTCGCTTCGGGGTAGAAGGTCGAGAGCGCGCCGACCGACGAGAGCAGCATCCCCATCGGATGCGCGTCGTACCGGAAACCCTGCAAGAAGCTTTTGAGGTTCTCGTGCACGAAGGTGTGGACGGTGACGTCGTGGACCCACTGATCGAGCTGCGGCTTGGTCGGCAGCTCACCGTGAATCAGCAGGTACGCGACCTCCAGGTAGTTCGAGCGCTCCGCGAGCTGCTCGATCGGATACCCCCGGTATTCCAGGATGCCGACATCGCCGTCGATGAAGGTCACGGAGGAGCGCGTCGACGCGGTGTTCGTGAACGCCGGGTCGTAGCCCATCAAGCCAAAGTCCTGCTCGTTGACTTTGATCTTCCGCAGGTCCAGCGTCTTGACGGTCCCGTCGGTGATCGGCAGCTCGTACGTCTTGCCGGTGCGGTTGTCGACGACCGTCAGCGAGTCGCGCGTCTCGCTCGACCCGTTCGCTGCCGCACCGTTGCTCACTACGGCAGTCTCGTTCTCGCTGCTCATGTCGCTCTCCATCTGACCAGTGTCCGCCTTCGTTCTAGCAGAGCGCGGGTTCGCCGCGTGGAACGAATGTGTCACCTTCGCATGGCCGCGAAGACGTCGGCTGAGCGCGGGCTGGCCGGGCCAACGGTCGTGGCGACGGCGCGCGCTGGCCTGGAACGCCGCTCAGTCTTCGCGCGTGGCGGCCGGACCGCCCTCGTAACGGCTCTCGGTCGCGTCGATCTGCCCGTGGTAGTGGCTGCCGAGCGCGGGGTGGCCGTACGGGCGCTCGGCGGGGCGATCGAGCCGCATGAAGGAGAGCTGCGCGATCGGCAGGTTCGGGTAGAGCGTGATCGGGACGCGCGTGAGGTTCGTGATCTCCAGCGTCAGCGACCCTTGAAAGCCGGGGTCGACGAAACCGGCGGTCGCATGGACGATCAACCCGAGCCGTCCGAGTGAGCTTTTGCCTTCGATCCGCGCGACGAGGTCGTGCGGAATCACCACGGTCTCCAGCGTGCGGCCGAGCACGAACTCGCCGGGATGGATCACGAACGACTCATCGTCGGTGATCGTGACCTGCTCGGTGAGATTGCTTGGTGGCGACAGCAGGTCGATCGACGCGACGCGGTGATTGTGGAAGACCCGGAAAGAATGGCCGAGCCGCAGGTCGTACGACGCCGGCTGGACCATCGCGTCCACCCACGGGTCGATCCGGATCGCGCCGGCTGCCGCGAGCTCGCGGATCGTCGCGTCGGAAAGAACGGCGCCTACGCTCATGACGCGGGAGCGTATCGGGCACCGCCCGCCGCGTGCGCGGCGAGGCGCGGACGTTCGCGAATCCTTAGCGGCGCAGCTGGTCTTCGCCTACGGGCCGAGCGTGCCGATCGGGACGACCGCAACCCCATCCGGTCGGCGGTAGGCGTAGCCCGTCGCGACGATCACGGCGAGGCACGCCGCTGGCCCGACGGCAGCAGTGTCAATCTTCTGCGCCAGGCGCAGCAACGACGCGGCGGCATCGTCGATCTGGCGTTGACCGAGCTTGACCTCGACGGCCATCCAACGGCCGTCGGTTGTCTCCACGATCGCGTCGGCTTCCCCGCCATCGCTGTCGCGATACTGCAAGACGCGCGCACCAAGCGGCTCGGCGTAGACACGCAGATCCCGGACGACCAGCGACTCGAACAGGTACCCGAGCGTGTTGAGGTCCGCGAGGAGCCGCTGCGCATCGACTTCGAGCGTGGCAACCGCGAGTGAGGGGTCGACGAAGTGACGTTTGGCGGCCGAGCGGAGCCGCGAGCGCGAGCGCAAGCGCGGCGACCACGCCGGGAGATCCTCAACGATCATCAACCGGGAGAGTGCGGCGAGGTACTCGCGCGCCGTCTCATCCTTCAGCCCGCCATCGTGTCCGCCGGCATCCAACGCCAGCGTCGCCGCCGACGCGTGCGTCGCCACGTTGCGCGCGAGGCTCGCAAGGAGCCGTCCGATTCTGGCCGGGTCGCGGCGCCTCTCGCAACTTCTTCCGCGATGTCGGCAACGGTGAGTCTTGGGTCGGCGGCGAGTTGTTCATCTCCTGCCAGCAGAGCCGCCAGTGAGACTTCGCCGCTGCTGCGCTCCAACTCCAGGAGGCTCATCGGCCGCATGTGTACGCGCGTCAGTCGTCCGGCGCCCGAATGCCGGGTTACGTCGTCCGGTGGAACGGCAGATCCGGTGAGGATGAACTGCCCCGGCACGCTGCGGTCGTCGACTGCACGTCGAACGTGGTTCCAGATCGCGGGCTCGACCTGCCACTCATCGATCAGACGAGGGGTTGCGCCGCTGAGCACCAGGCGGGGGTCGATCTCGGCCGCGCGGCGGGCCTCCGGATTGACATCAAGCAAGACTTCACTTGCGGCGACCTGGCGTGCGGTCAGCGTCTTGCCGCAAGCTTTTGGTCCTTCGATGACGACCGCCCCGGCCGACGCGAGGCGGTCCCGTAGGACCGTATCGATCACCCGTTGTTTGTAGGCATTTGCAGCGATCTCGCAATCCTAGTGTCCTGCGCCGTTGATTCGTTGTAGAAGTCGTCCGAGTGAGGCGAGGA
>JASGGQ010000146.1:0-6333 GCA_047604965.1 Patulibacter sp.
CGGAGGTGACGCCAACGCCGACGCCGGAGGTGACGCCAACGCCGACGCCGGAGGTGACGCCAACGCCGACGCCGGAGGTATCGGCTGCGGCGATCGCAACGCCGACGCCCGATGCTGTGGTTGCATCCATTGAGGTTATTGGAAAAAGCGGCGTGCAGGTAAATGCTGCCTCCTCACGCGCAACAGTCAACTGTCACGTCAGCGGTAGCGCGCTCGCGCGCTGCCAGATCACGCTCACGGTCCGCGCAGCAGCACTGCGCCGCGCCTCCCGCGCGACAACCACCGAAGCCGGCACAGTCGTCATCGGCCGCGCTACCGTCACGCCACGCAGCAACGCCACCGACGTGAAGGTGACCGTCACCCTCAACGCCACCGGCCGCCGCGCACTACAGCGCCTCGGCACACTCCCGATCCTCGCAACCGCCGCCGCGACAACCACCAGCGGACAAACCATCACCACGCAACGCGCCACCACCCTACGCCTACGCAATACCACCCTCGTTCGCGTCGGCACCATGTTCGCGTCCGGCTCATCAACGCTGCTCCCCGCCACAAAACGCTGGCTCAACCAACAACTGCCGCTCCTCACCGCAGCCCACACCATCGAATGCCGCGGCCACACCGACAATCGCGGCACCCTCACCGCCACCGCAACACTCGGTCTCGCACGCGCCAAAACCGTCTGCGCCTACCTCGCTCACCACGGTATCACCGCCAAACGCACCACCACCACCCGTGGCGAAACCCACCCACGCGCCACCAACAACACCCCAATCGGACGCGCCAAAAACCGTCGCGTCGAACTACACATCACGTACTAATCGGTCAAGCCTCTGCACCCGGAAGCGCGACCATCCCATCACGTACGACGACCAACCCGTCGCGCTGTAGTGTCGCCAGCGCACGCTCGACCCGCGCCGCAGCGATCTGATTCGGCAAGGCCTCTGCGAGCGCCGCCTTCGGCAGCGGGCCAGTCGCGACCAGTGTCGCCACGATCCGGCCGCGTACGTACCGCTGGGTCTCCTCGAACCGGGGCGAAGGAGCCGCAGGGCCACGCAGCTCGCGCTCGGCAGCGAGATCGACCGTTCCTGCCGACGCGCACCACGCCGCGACCGGGCACCGATCGCACCGAGCACGACGCGCCATACAGAGCGTCGCCCCGAGATCCATCAGCGCGTGGTTCCACTCGGCAGGCGCCTGCGCCGGCACCAGTTCCAGCGCCCGCGCCCGCAGCTCCGCCACCGAGCGACCCACGGCGCCGTCCCAGCGATCGAGCACCCGCTGCTGATTGGTGTCTACCGCTGCTGCGCGCAAGCCAAACGCGAACGCGGCGACCGCCGCAGCCGTGTACGGCCCGACGCCGGGGAGCGCCCGCAAGCCGCGTTCGTCCTTCGGCCAGCCGTCCCGCACCACCTGCCGCGCCGCGCGCTGCAACCGCAACGCACGGCTGTTGTAGCCCAGCCCGCTCCACGCCGCCAATACCTCGGCTGCCGGCGCCGACGCCAATGCGTCGGCCGTTGGCCATCGTTCCAACCACGCCTCGAAACGCGGCGCGACCCGATCGACCTGCGTCTGCTGCAGCATGACCTCGGAGACGAGCACCGCATACGGATCTCGCGACCGCCGCCAAGGAAGATCGCGCGCCGTCGCCGCATACCACTCCAGCAGTGCCCGCTCACGCCACTTCGTGTTCTCGGCGGCGCCAGCGCCCGCACGATCAGCCGCCACCCGCATCGCGCCATCGTCGCACTGCGCCCAGACCAACCGCAGTTCCGGTTGCGCCTCGGCGACGCACGAACCGCTGTTCTCTCTTCCGGATCTGCGCGGAGCACGACGTCTTGCGCCGACCGTCCACCAGCCCGATACCCTCGCTCGCGTGACGCTCGACCGCCAATCCATCGAGAAGCGCGACTTCCCCATCGCCCGCCGCGGTTACGATCCCGCCGGAGTCGATGCGCACCTTGCGCGAATCGCCGATGAGCTTGAGCAGCTGCGCCGCGAAACTGACCGCCAAGCAACCGGCGGCGTCGCGGGGAGTGCGTCGACGCATGTGCAACAGATCGTCGACGCGGCCGAAAGCACCGCCGAACAGCTCTTGCGGGAAGCGCAAGGCGAAGCCGCCGAACTGCGCGAACGCGCCGCGGGAGATGCGCAGCGTGCCCGGCAAGAAGCGCTCGAAGAGTCGCGCGAGCACGTCTCGAAGGTCGCAGAGTCCACGACGCGCATGATGCAGCGCGTCGAAGCGATGGACACCGAACTCGGCTCGATGATCGAAAGCCTGCGGACCGGCGTCAACCGGCTCGTCGCCGATCTGGCGCTGCTGGAAGGCAACATCGCCGACCTCCACGAACAACACGGCGGGGTGGCCCCGGTCACGCCAAGCGCCGCCGCGATCCCGGCCGCGCCAGCCTACGCGGAGCTGGCCGCTGGGCCGCGAGCCGACTCCACCGTGAGCGACTCGGCGGCGCACGCGCCGGCAGGCGGCGACGACGCCTCAGTTGAGCTGGAAGTCGATGGCGCTGCGGTAGCGGGCACGCAGCCCGGCGACCGCGACCAAGAGGCCTCCGCCCGGCTGATTGCGCTCGACCTCGCGCTCGGCGGCGCCGACCGCGAACAGATCAAAGCCGAAATCACCGAGCTCTTCGCGATCGCCAACGTCGACGAACTGCTCGACGACGTGTTCGCGTCGATCGACGCCTGAGGGGGCATCGGCATCCGGCGCCGCGCGCCGCGCGCCGCGCCGACAGCCTCTACGGCTCGCTGGCGTAGTCGGCGAGCGCACGGCGAGTCGCTACCGCAGCGGCGGTGAACTGCTCGACTGGGAGCGTCGCGTGCGGGGCAGTGCCGGTGCGGGCCGCGTCAACGATCCGCTCGGCCAGCACACGCAGCCGCGTGCCGACGATCAACGCCAGCTCGCCGCGCCGGACAGCGCGCAGCGCACCGCCGCTCGTCGGCGCCGGTGCGCCGGCCGCCGCGACCCACCGCGAGACGCCGTCGCCGATCCGCGCGGCGGCGAGCGCGGTGACATCGTTCCAGCCGATCACGACCGGCGCGCGCGAGCCGGCCAACGCGGCCGGCGCGTCGGCGGCGCCGAGTGCCCGGACGGTCGTCACCGCAAACCCGCCATCGGCAAGTTGCGCTGCGACGGCCGCCGCCAGCCGCCGGCCGCCGCCGATCGACCAGTCGGGAACGGCGTCGGTCGCTGGTGGCGCGATCACCGTCGCCGCGCCGACCCCGCCATGCGCGGTCGCCCAGCGCCGCGCCGCGTGCGCCAAACGTGCAGCGACCACACCTTCGTCGACACGCACCGCCGACCGGGCACCGCGCACCGGCTCGACGACCGACATCACCAGTGGCCGCTGCGCCCCGCCCGCACCGGCGATCACCCGCTGCGTTGCCACCGGATCGAGCGGGGCGACGATCACCGACCGCCAGTTGCTCGCGGCAGCGAGATCGCGCCGCAGTTGCGCGAGCTGGCCGGCGGTGTCGAGCGCATCGGTGCGCAGCCGCAGTTCCACGCCCGATCGCCGCGCCTCCTGCTCGACCAGTCGCACGAGATCGGCGCTCGGCGCATACGCTGAGCTAATCAACACTGCGGCACCATGTTGCGGCCCACGCTGGCGCGCCAGATCGGCGTCGCGGTCGCCGCAGCCACCGCCCAACGTGGAGAGCATCGCGGCCGCCAACAGCGCCAGCGCGAACGACGCGCGCTTCATCGCACACGCCCCGGAAACGGTCGCGTCGCACGCCCCAGCAGTGGCCGCTGGACGCGGCGCACCGCCAACGTCAACGCGGCGACGAGCATCGCCAGCAGCAACGCATGTGCCGTCGCGCCGACCGGATCACCGGCCCCGAGATCAAGCACGATCGTTGACGCGAGCGTCGTCGTGTGGCCTGCCACGTTGCCGCCGACGATGATCACCGCGCCCACCTCGCCGACTCCGGCGAGCATCGCCGCCAGCAATGCGCCGGCGATCGCCGGCCGCAGCTCCGCCGCGAGCAGGATCAGGCGGGCGCCGGCCGGGGCGCCCAAGGCGCGTGCCTGAGCGATCAACGGTGCCGGCTGCTGCGCAGCGGTCGCCGTCAGCGCGACGATCAACGGCACGGCGAGCACGACCTGCGCGAGCCACACGCCGCGCAAGGTCGCCAACCAACCCAACGAGCCGAGTGGCGCGCCGGGCAGCAACACCAGCCCGAGCAGGATGCCGAGGACCACCGGCGGCAATCCGAAGCCGATGTTCGCCACCGTCAGCACGCACCGGCCGCTGCGGCGCTCTGCGGCGCGCAACCCCAGCCAGCTGCCGAGCGGCACCGCCAACACGCCGGCCGCCGCCGTCGACGCGACCGCCAGCCACAAGGTGCGCGCGACGGTCGCCCAAAGCGCGCCATCGAAGGTCGCGATCTCCCGGAGCGCTTCGCCGAGCAGATGGATGACGAAGCTCATCGCCGCGCCCCGTCGAAGCTCACTCCGCCGGTGAGCTGAATGCCGACGGTCGCCCCGATCGCCGGCCCCGGCAGCGCCACGCGAACATCGAGCTGGCCCCGTTCGGTAGCGACGCGCGCGAGCAGGCCATCGGGTTCGGGCAGCAGTGAGCGGATCGTCCCATCGAGCGTTCCGGCGCCGGCACCGACGAGCGTCGCATGGCTCGGACGCAAACGCAGCCGCCCGCCGCCGGGCAGCGTCAAGGCGCCGCTGAAGCCCAGGAACTCGGCGACCGACTCGGTCGGTGGCGCGTCAAGCAGCGCGTGCGGCGTGCCGTCTGCCGCAACCTCGCCGTCGAGCAACACGACGATCCGGTCGGCCAGCGCCCACGCTTCCGCCCGGTCGTGGACCACGATCACCGTTGCGCGGCCGGCGTCGCGCAGCACGCCCGACGTGTCGGCCAGCAGTTCGCCGCGCAGCACTGGATCAAGGCCCGCGAACGGCTCATCGAGGAGCAGCACATCCGGTTCGACGGCGATCGCGCGCGCGAGGTGGACGCGGGTCGCTTCGCCGCCGGATAGCGCGGTGGCAGGACGCGACGCGAGCTGCTGCGCGGCGCATCGTTCGAGTGCCGCCGCGATGCGCGCGGGCCGTGCGGCGCGCGGCACGCCCCACCAGCCGAGCGCCACGTCGAGGTTCGCTTGCACGCTGCGATGCGCGAAGGCGGCGCCCTGGAGTGCAGCCCCAACGCGCCCGTCGATCGTGATCGTGCCCCGCTGGAGCGGCAGCAGCCCCGCGATTGCCTGTACGAGCGTTGATTTGCCGGCGCCGCTCGGCCCAAGCAACGCGACGGTTTCGCCGCGAGCGACCGACAGCTCCACGTCGCGCAAGACCGGCCGGCCGTCGCGCGCAACGCAGACGCGGCGGACCGCTAGCGCGACGCTGGCAACCATGTTCGGCGACGATGCTGGAGGAGGCTCGCTGCTGCCGCAACGATCGTGAAGAGCGCGAGCAGCAGCAGCCCATACGCGACGGCATGCGCATCGGCCGCACCCATGTTCCACGCGCTCAGCGCCGCCGTGGCGAGCGTCAGCTCGCCGAGGTCGCGGCCGACGACGAGCAGCGCGCCGACCGTCGCGACCGCCGTACCGAAGCCGGCGAGTAGCGCCGCGACGACCGCGATCCGCGCCTCGCGCAGCGCGAGCACCGCGACGGCGGGCGTGCCGGCGCCAAGTGCGCGTGCCTGCGCGAGCAGCGTCATCGGCACCCGCTCGATGCCACCCGCGACGAGTGCCGCGATCAGCGGCAGAGCGAGCAGCGTTTGCGCGAGGATCGCCGCGTTGATCGTGTAGAGCCACTGCAAGCCGGCGAGCGGCCCGGCGCCCCACCGTGAGTCGGGCCATAGCAAGAGCCACAGCAGCTGGCCGACCAGCACCGGCGGGACGCGCAGCCCGGCATCGAGCAGCGCACGCAGCCACCGCCAGCGCCGACCTTGAGCGAGCGCCGCGACGCAGCCGAGTGGCACGCCGAGCAGCGCCGCGATGGCCGTCGCTTCACCGGCGATGCGCAGCGTGCTGCCGAGCGTGCGCCGCAACGCCGGATCGCCGCAAGCCACCAGTTCTGCGGCGCCGCGCGCACCGTCGAGCAGCGCGCTCATCGGCCACGATCGACATAGACCAGGCGACCGTCGGCAAGTCGGTACACCTCGCCGACGCGCTCACCCCGCCCGGCAACGCGGCCCCCGCGAACTTCCAGGCTCTTGAGCGTTTCGCCGCGTCGCACCGTGATCGTGTCGTGGCCGGCGCTGCGCGTCACGACCGTCACGTCGTTGCCGGTCAGCAGGCTCGTGAGGTGCACCGATTGCAGCGCGGCCAGCAGGAAGCCGACGGCGAGCACCAGCCCGACATCGA
>JASGGQ010000147.1:0-6218 GCA_047604965.1 Patulibacter sp.
GAAGAACTCCATCTCCATCTGCTCGAACTCGCGGGTGCGGAAGATGAAGTTGCCTGGCGTGATCTCGTTGCGAAACGACTTGCCGATCTGCGCGATTCCGAAGGGCGGCTTCTTGCGCGCGAACTGGAGGACATTCTTGAAGTTGATGAAGATGCCCTGGGCCGTTTCGGGGCGCAGGTACGCGGCCGACGCCGTTTCCTTGACCGGCCCGACGTGCGTTTCGAACATCAGGTTGAAGTGGCGGACGTCGGTGAGGTCGTGGCGGCGGTCTTCGCTCTTGGGCAGCGTTGCCTTGGCCGGGCAGATCTCGTCGGGGTCGATGTGATCGGCACGGAATCGCTGCTTGCAGATGCGGCAGTCGACGAGCGGGTCGGTGAACCCGGCGAGGTGGCCGGAGGCTTCCCACACGCGCGGGTGCTGGAGGATTGCGGAGTCGAGCGCGACGATGTCGTCGCGCTCGTCGAGCATTGCGCGCCACCAGGCGTTCTTGACGTTGGTCTTCAGTAGTACGCCGTAGTGCCCGAAGTCGTACGTCGAGCCGACGCCTCCGTAAATCTCGGAGCTGGGGAAAATGAAGCCGCGCCGTTTGCACAGCGCGACGATCTTGTCCATGGTCACGGCGTCGGTGGGCACGCCGGGCAGCGTAGAGGAGCGCACCCCCGCCTCGCGGTCTGGCTCCTATACTCCGGGTTCCATGCCGATCTACGAGTACCGCCGGCCTGACGGCTCCACGTTCGAGGTCATCCAGAAGTTCTCCGACGATCCGCTGACCGTTGATCCGGAGACCGGCGTTCCAGTTGAGCGCGTGTTGAGCGCGCCTGCGATCCATTTCAAAGGGTCGGGCTTTCACAACACCGACTACGGCACGCGCCGCCGCAACCGCGAGGGCGCCGCGCAGGAGTCGGGTGGTTCCGGCTCGACGGCCTCGCCGGCCGGCGGTGGCGAATCCTCCAGTTCCAGTGGGGCATCGTCGGATGCCGGTGGTGGCAGCTCAGCCCCGGCGGGCGGCGGCAGCTCTCCGGCCGGCGGCAGCGGCTCGTCGAGCTGATCGGCTTCGGCGTGCGTGCGGCGGTTTGTGCCGTCGTTCCACGTTGGTCTGAAAAACGGGTTGTTCCGGGAGGCGGGTGGTTAACGGATGCTCAATACGGCGCGCGCCGCTGGTCAGCGGTGTGGCCCGTTGGTACTGTGGCCCAGGTCACGTTGCCGGCCTGCGAACCCTTCGCGCGCCCCCCCATCCGGCAGCTTCCACACGTGACGTGTCCCCAAGGAGTCTCGTGTCCTTCGTACGATCGCTGCTGCACCGCCTGATCGCGCTCGCTGCGCTCCTGCTCCCACTGGCCGTGGTCGCTCCTGCGGCGCACGCATCCCCCGAAGATTTCGGCCTCCCGGCCTTCAAGTACTCGGCCTTCTACCTCCCGCCGTCGCCGCTGCCGGCCGGTCAGCCGGGCGACATCCTCAAGGCCGAGAAGATGGACTTCTCCCACGCCATCACCAAGCCGCCGAGCGGCACGCAGGGGTGGCGCGTGATGTACCTCTCGACCTCCGCGCTCGGCACGCCGATCGCCGTCACCGGCACGGTGCTGCTTCGCCCGGATCAGGCACCGAAGCAAGGCGTCGAGAACCGTCCGATCGTCGCGTACGGCAACGAGGCGCAAGGGCTCGGTGACAACTGCGCCGTTTCGCGCCTGTTGTGGTACGGCCATACCGGCGAGATCGCACTCTGGCAGGACCTCATCCGCGCCGGTTACGCCGTCGTGTCGACCGACTACGAAGGGCTTGGTACGCCCGACGTTCACACCTTTGGCGTTAACGTCTCGGCCGGCCACACGATGCTCGACATGATCCGTGCTGCGCGCAACCTCGAAGCGGCAAATCTCCCGAAGAATGGGCCGGTTGGGCTCTTCGGCTACTCGCAGGGCGCCGGTGCCGCCGGACTTGCGGCCGAACTCCAGCCGACCTACGCGCCGGAACTCAAGATCACGGCGGCAGCGTTCGGCGGCGCGCCGATCAACCCGGTGTCGGTGTCGCGCAATGCCGATGGCGCGTTCTTTGCCTCGATCAACTTTGCGGCATCGGTCGGCTACGACGCCGCCTACCCCGAACTCGACCTCGACAGCTTCCTCAACGCCAAAGGCGATGCGATGAAGCAGAAGACGTACACCTCCTGCATCGAGATGATCTTCCCGCTGGCCGGTGCGCGCTCCAAGAGCTACCTGAAGAGCGGGATGGACCCGCTCAAGGACAGCCGCTGGCTGGCGCGCTTCAAGGAGAACACGCTCGGCGAACATCCGCCAACCGGCTACCCCGTCTACTACTACCACGCACAGGGCGATGAAGCCTCGCCATACCGCGACGCCGTCACGCTCCGCCGCCGGTACTGCGCGGGGGGCACGCCGCTGCGGTTCGTTCAGGTGGTCGGGCTCGAACATGTCGCGACCGGCCCGCTGTGGGTGCCGCAGGCGGCCAAGTGGCTGGCCGCGCGGTTCGAAGGCAAGCCCGACAAGGGCAACTGCTACCGCAACGACATCTTCGGGTTCCCCGCCAGCTCGTAGTCGAACGCCGACCGGGGCGCCACAGGCCGGAGCCGCGTCGACAGCTCAACCGCAACGACCGACCAATCGGGCGTGCAGGCGTTACCGGGAGGCTGAGCGGCCGACGAATCTGTCGACCGCCCGTTGTTTGAGTTCATCCGGCACGTACCCGGATTCGGTGCCGAGCACCTGCGTGCTGCCGCCCGGGATTGCGAGCCCGAGCATCGTCCCGAGCAGTCGCGGGCCGGCCATGTCGGAGTCCATCGTCTTCGGCGCTTCCCATGCGATCAACGGCAGCCGCACGAAGCCGATCGGCGAGAGTGCGCGGCGTTTCATCGCTTGCAGCACCTTCTGCTGGCGGTGCGCGCGCGTGAGGTCGTCCTCATGGCGGTTGCAGCCGTTCTTCCGCGTGCGCGCCAGCGCGAGCGCCTGCTTGCCGTTGAGGTGCACTCGCTCGCCGCTGCGGATCCGCAGCGTCACGCCGCCGTTCTTGTAGCCGCCGGAAATCTTGGAGATCACGCACGATCCCTTATAGGTGATCCCGCCCATCGCGTCGATCAGCGCGGGGAAATCGCTGAAACTGATCTGCATCGTGTGGTTGATCTCGAGCCCCGTCCACGCTTCGATCGTCTGCACCAACAGCGCCGGGCCGCCATAGGCGTACGCCGAATTGATCTTGCCGGTGCCGTGGCCCGGCAGCGGGACGAGCGTGTCGCGCGCGATCGAGAGCTTGCGTACCCCGCCACCGCCGACGCGCAGCAGCATGATCGAATCGGCGAGGCCGTAGCCGTGCGTGTTGGCGCCCGGCTCCTGGGAATTGGTTGGTCGCCGGTCGGAGCCGATCACGAGCACCGTCGACGGCTTGGCCGGTGGCGTCCCGCCACCGCCGAGCAGCGATGCGCCGCCGCCGGGGTCAGCCTGATGGAACTGTGCGCTGATCAGGAACACGATCAGCGACAGCGCGACCCAGCCGCTGACGCCGGCCAGCGTCCAGCGCAGCATGCGCCGACGCAGCGAGCGCGGTGGCCGCAGCGCACGCCGTGGCTCGACCGGGCTTCGCGTGCCGCTGCGCCCCTTCGTGGACGCTCCCGGAGCTGCGGAACTCTCACCGGCAGCTTGACGACGCAGGTCGCGCAATTCGCGCAGCGGATCGCCGCCGGCGTGCGGACGACTGCTGGGACGACCGCTGTACCGGCGGTAGCGGGGATTCTCCTCGGCCATGAGCGCTCTATCGTTGCAGCGATGACCGCGACCGCGCGCCTGTTCATCGGGATCGACATCGGCGGCACCAAGGCGCTCGCCGGGTTGCTCGATGAGCGATTGCAGCTGGTGGCGACCTCGCGCCGCCCAACGCGCGGGGTCGATGGCGCGCAGCTGGTGGCTGTGCTCGTCGAGGAGATTGAAGCGTTGCGCGCGCAGGCCGCCGCCCCGATCGCCGCCGTCGGGCTGGGGATTCCTGGGTTGCTCGATCGAGACGGGCGCGTGCAGCACGCGCCGAATCTGCTGGTGGCGCCGGGGACGGCAATCGCGCAACAGGTCGCCGACGCGGTTGGGCTGCCGGTCGCCGCCGACAACGACGCGAACTGCGCCGCGATCGCCGAACATGAGGCCGGCGCCGGGCGCGGGCACGACGATCTTGTGGTGCTGACGGTCGGTACCGGTGTCGGCGGCGGCGTGATCGTTGCCGGCGAACCGCTGCGCGGTGCGCACGGCATGGCGGCGGAACTGGGCCACATCGTGATCGACGCAGACGGCCGCCCCTGCCTTGGGAACTGCCCGAATCACGGCTGCCTAGAGGCCGAAGCGTCCGGCACGGCGCTGGGCCGGATCGCGCGGGGAATGGCCGCCGGGCAGCCCGGTGGCACGCTCGCCGGCGAGCTGGTGGCGGGAACGCTCGATGGCGTGCGGGTCACGACGCTGGCGCAGGCTGGGGACCAGGAGGCGATCGACGCGCTGCGGCGGCTTGGCATCAGCCTCGGCGTCGGCATCAGTTCGCTGGCAAACATCTTCGACCCCGGCCTGGTGCTGGTGGGCGGCGGCGTCAGTGCTGCGGGCGAGCTATTGATCGCCCCGGCGCGGGAGGAGTTCCAGCGTCGTGCGTTGCCGCCGATTGCGCAGCGAACGGTGATCGAAGCGGCGCAGTTCGGCAACGATGCGGGCCTGATCGGCGCGGCGATCGTGGCGCGTCGAGCTGTCGAGGGGCGCAGCGGCCGTGCGGCGGTCGCCCGCCCGTGAGTGCGTCGCCGCCGCAACCCGCGGGCGGGTTGACGCTCTGCCCAACGCCGATCGGCAACCTCGCCGACTGCTCGCCGCGGGTCGCCGCTGCACTGCTGGACGCCGACCTGGTGCTGTGTGAGGACACCCGCCGCACCGGCAAGCTCTTGCACCATCTCGCAGCACAGGCCGGGCGCGACCGGCGCCCGCCGATGCGCGTGCTTCACGACCACAACGAGCGCGGTCAGGTGGAGGCGCTCGTCGGGCAGCTCGCGGCGGGGCTGCGCGCCGCGCTGTGTAGCGACGCCGGTACGCCGCTGGTCAGCGATCCGGGGCACGCGCTGGTGCGCGGCTGCGTGCAGGCCGGCGTGGCGGTCGACGTGCTGCCGGGGCCGAGCGCCGTGCTGGTGGCGCTTGCGGCCTCCGGGCTGCCGGCCGATCGCTGGCGGTTCGTCGGCTTCGCGCCGCGCAACGCGCAGGCGTCGGTGGCGGTGCTGCTCGACGAAGAGACGACGGTGGCCTTCGAGGCGCCCGGGCGGGTGGCGGCGACGCTTGCGGCGCTGGCAGGTGCCGATCCGCAGCGCGAAGTGGTCGTCGCTCGTGAGTTGACGAAGCTGCACGAGGAGGTGGTGCGTGGGCGCGCCGACGAACTGGCCGCCCGTTTTGCTGGCGCGCCGCCGAAGGGCGAGGTAACGCTGGTCGTCGCTGGGGCAGAGCGAGCCGTCGATGAGGCGGCCGCGATCGAGGCCGTCGAGCGGCTCGTCGCCGCTGGCGCCCGCACGAAGGACGCGGCAGCGGTCGTGGCCGGGCTGACCGGCGCGCGCACCAACGCGCTGTACCGCGCCGTCCAGGCGCGGCGATCGCTTTGAGCTGTCGCTCGCTGACCCTCAGTTTGAGGTGAGGCTGGTCGGCGTCGCGGGCACCGCATTGGCGTGCTCCCACTCAATGTGTGCCGAGATTGCTGCGTAGCAGCACGAAACAGGCACGTGTTTGCACCGATTCACGCGCGCTTGGCGTCCCGGCCGCCGTGCTGTGGCAGCGTGCGGCCGGTGCTGCTTCCTCCCGTGCCCGTTCCCGTTGCAGCGGCGCCGCCACTGATCGCGCCGGTCGCTCCGATCGTCGTCCGCCGAAGCTTCCGCGACGCCCCGCCCTTTGCAGCCGGTGGTCGGCGTGCGATCCGGCTGGCGGCTGCCTCCGGCCAGTCGGTAAAGGCACCGTGCGGTGGCGACGTGTGGTTTCGTGGGCGCGTCGCAGGAGGTGCGCCGGTCCTGACGATTGACTGTGCGCGCGGCGGCTGGCGCGTGACGCTCAGCAAGATCTCGGTCGAGGCAGGGATCGCTGTCGGCGCGGCCGTGGTCGCGGGTGCCGTCGTGGGAACGGCGGGCGACGGCGCGCTCGGGCTGTCGGTCCGTCGCCGGGCGGGGCAATACGTCGATCCGCTGCCACTGCTGCGTTCGGACGGTGCCGGCGGCG
>JASGGQ010000148.1:0-6186 GCA_047604965.1 Patulibacter sp.
GCTCGCCAAGCTCGTCGAGAACATCCAGGCGGTGCTCGCGGGCACCGCCTCGGCGCCGGTCACGCCGGTGCCGAACCACTACCTGCAGAAGAAGGAACAGGTCTCCTGGCTCAATCCGAACGAGGATCCGCAGATCGAGCTCGATGGCAACCTGCTCGCCCTCTACGGCCTCTGATCGCCCGGCGGCGTCGCGTGAGATCGGGGGAGTTGAGGGCGTCGGCCAGCGCTGGGACCGCCTCGTCACCCGCGCGGGCCAGCGCCCAGTAGAGGGCTCTCGCGACCGACGGATGCGGTTCGTCCAACGCTGCCGTGACCGGTGCCGTCACCTCGCGTCGACCGACGTCCGGCAGCGATAGCGCGAGCGTTTGGCGGGTTGAAGGGCTGGCCGCGTCGAACGCCTCCCGCGTCGCCCACAACCCCAGGAACCACACGCCCTCCGCGCCCGTCCGGTCCCGAAGCTAGCCGCGGACGATCGCATGGATCCGTGCAGGAGGTACGCCGATTGCCAAGGCCAGGCCAGACACACACACAGCGGCTGACGGAGGCGTCCGTTAGCGTGCGCGGGCATGAGCACCGCTGAGAAGCCCGTCGTCGAGATCCCCGAGGGCCAGGCCGCCCCGGCCGAGCTGCTGATCGAGGATGTGGTCGTCGGCGACGGTGACGAGGCCACCCCAGGGCATGCCGTCGACGTCCACTACGTCGGCGTCTCCCACGCCACCGGCAAGCAGTTCGACGCCAGCTGGGACCGCGGCGCGCCGTTTACCTTCGCGCTCGGCAAGGGCCAGGTCATCGCCGGATGGGATCAAGGCGTCGCGGGCATGAAGGTCGGCGGTCGCCGCCGCCTCACCATCCCGCCGCACATGGCGTACGGCAAGCATGGAGCCGGCGGCGTCATCGGCCCCGACGAGACGCTCGTTTTCGTTGTGGACCTGCTGGGCATCCGGTAGCTGGAGGTCGCTGCCCTTCATGCCGTTGCTAGCGCAGCGCTGGCGTCGGCGATCCGCGACGCGCGCCCACGGTTCGGCGATCGCGGCCTCACGTGCATCGAAGAGCGTCGAGAGCAGCCCCAGCAGTCGGCCTGCTCGTCCCATCCCCGTGCACTTGCCCGGTAGAGATCCGGCCATCTGCCCAAGAGAACGCCGTCCATTTCCGCTGGCCTTGCTCGGACCGTAGCGGCGCGACGAATGGCGGATAGCCGGCAGCTCGCCGGGGCCGTAGCCGCCCGCCCTCAGCCGGCGATCTCCGCGTCGCCGCTCACCGCCGGACAGCTCACGTCTGGTGCGGTGCGCGCGCCGGGGCGGGCCGAGTCGGCGGGGAGTGGCGCGTATCAGCGTCGGGGCTTGCCAGCTGGCGTTCGAGGGCGTTGAACGCAGAGATGAGCGCGGGGGCCTCGAAGATCCGGTTGCGCTGACCGGACGTGGTCTGCTTCACAATCCCAGCTTCGGTGAGTACGCGGAGTGCTTCGTTGGCCGCCTGCTTGCTGCGGCTGGTGAGACGTGCTGCGGTTTCGACCGACAGCACCGGTGCGGCTGCGAGCTGGTCGATCAGCAGTGAAGCGGTTGCGTCGGCGCGCAGGCCAGGCAGCTGCTCGCGCCATCGCGCCTGGATGCGCTCGACGGTCGTTTGGAACGCGCGGGCGTCGCCAACGGCACGAACGGTCGCGGCGGCAAACGTGCCGATCCAGTTATCCCACGCGTCGTCCATCACGGCGCCGCTTGACTGCGGTGCGGTGCGGGTTGCGCTGAGTCCGTCTACGTACTCGTCGGCGCGGGTTGCCAGAACGAGGGAGATCGGTGCGAGAGTCTGTCTGCAGAGTCCGCGGCGGCGAAGCACCATGTGGATCAGCGCGCGGCCGGTGCGTCCGTTGCCGTCGGCGAAGGGATGCAGGGTCTCGAACTGCGCGTGGGAGATCGCCGCCTGTGCGACGGGTGGCAGGTGATCGTCGTTGATGAAGGCGACGAGGTCGTCGAGGAGGGCAGGGAGACGGTCCGGCGGTGGCGGGATAAACGACGCGTTGCACGGGTTGTACGCAGAGCCGCCGATCCAGTTCTGCTCGATCCGAACGACGCCCGCATGCGAGGCGAGGCGCGTGCCTGCGAGAAGAAGGCGGTGCGTTTGCAGGAGGGTGCTGAGCGTGATCTGCGTCCCAGCTTCGACCTGGTCGCAGGCGAACGCCATCGCATCGATGTTCGCGATGATCTCCGTCGCAGAGACATCGGTCGGTGCTTGGCCGGCTGCGGCAGCCGCTTGCGCATGCAGCAGACGGCGTCCGCCGATCTGCAGCCCTTCGATTCGTGATGACGAGACGGACTCAGCCCGCAGCAGGAGGCGTGCCAGTGCCTCGGAGCTGGTGAGCGATCGTGCACTTGCGTCAAGTCGTGCGAGGGCTTGCTCGGCGTCAGCGACATCGGCGGCGACATCTCCGGCAAATCGCCAGCGGCGGCCGCAGAGAGGGTCTGGGACGTAGGCCTGGTACGTGCAGCCTTGGCGTTGGCGGCGCGATAGTCCTGACTCAAAGCGCGGAGTCCAGCGTGCGTTGATCAGCTCCGGCATATAGTCAAGGGTATCCCATAACCTTGACTATGGGAGCGACGTCGTCTGGGTTCCGTAGCGGCGCGCCCGCCCTCAGCCGGCGATCTCCGCAGCTTCCATCCACTCCGCCTCGGCGTCGTCCTTGGCGGTGGTGACGGCGGTCAGCTCGTCTTGCAGCTCGCGCAGGCGCGCCGGGTCGGTCGCCGCCTGGGCCATCTGCTCGTGGAGCTCAGCGGCGCGGGCCTCGGCCTTCTCGATCGCGCGCTCGGCGCGCTGCATCGTCTTGCGCGCCGCGTGGATCTCGGCGCCGGAGGATTTCGGCGCGTCGTCTTGGGCGGTGTCGGTGCCCGCTGAACCGGCGGGGCCGGACCGACTCGCCGAAGCGCTCTTGCCCGCCTCCTCGGCTCGCAGCTCGACGTACTGCTCGATGCCGCCGCCGAGGTGGCGGAACTTGCCGTCGCCCATCAGCGCGTAGGTGTTGTCGCAGACGCGCTCGATGAAGTACCGGTCGTGGCTGACGACGATCAGCGTCCCAGGCCAGGAGTCGAGCAGGTCCTCCAGGGCGGTGAGCGTGTCGATGTCGAGGTCGTTGGTCGGCTCGTCGAGCAGTAGGACGTTCGGCTCGTCCATCATCAGCCGCATCAGCTGGAGGCGGCGCCGCTCGCCGCCGGACAGCTCGCGCACGAGGGTGCGCTTGCGGCTGCCGGTGAAGCCGAAGCGGTCGCACATCATCCCCGCGGTCAGCTCCTCGCCGCCCGCGAGCGTTGCGCGCCCCTTCACCTCTTCGACGGCTTCGAGCACCATCAGCTCGCCGCGCACCTCGCTCACATCCTGCGTGAGGTGCGCGAGCTTGACCGTCTGGCCGCGCTTGACCTCCCCGGTGGCGGGCGCGAGCTCCCCGGCGAGGATCCGCAGCAGCGTCGATTTGCCGGAGCCGTTGACGCCGACGAGGCCGACCCGGTCGCCGGGGCCGAGCCGCCAGGTCACGTCGGAGAGCACCTGCTTGCCGCCGAGCGTCATCGTCAGGTGCTCGGCATCGAGCACCTGCTTGCCCAGGCGCGCGGTCGAGAACCGCAGCAGCTCCGCCCGGTCCCGGGCTTCCGGCACGTCGGCGATCAGCGCGTTGGCGGCTTCGACGCGGAACTTCGGCTTGCTGGTGCGCGCGGGCGGGCCGCGGCGCAGCCGCGCGAGCTCCTTGCGCACCAGGTTCTGCCGGCGGACCTCGGACGCTGCGGCCTGGCGCTCGCGCTCGGCCCGCGCGAGCACGTACGCCGCGTAGCCGCCCTCGTACTGGTGCACCTCGCCGTCGCTGACCTCCCACGTGCGGGTGCACACCTCGTCGAGGAACCAGCGGTCGTGGGTGATCACGACGAGCGAGCCGCGGCGCCCTGCCAGGAACTGCGCCAGCCACGCCACGCCCTCGACGTCGAGGTGGTTGGTCGGCTCGTCGAGCAGCAGCAGCTCGGGATCGTCGATCAGCGACTTGGCGAGGGCGATGCGGCGCCGCTCACCGCCGGAGAGCGGTCCGACGACGGTGTCGAGCCCATCCGGGAAGCGGCGGATCCCGACGCCGCCGAGCAGCCCGTCGAGCACTTCGCGAAAGCGCGCGTCGGCGGCCCATTCGTGGTGGGCGCGGTCGCCGACCAGCGCCGCGCGCAGCGTCGCGGAGGGGTCGAGTTCGTCCTGCTGGGAGAGCAGCTCCCCGCTGAGCGAGCCGACGGCGGTGACCTGGCCGCGATCGGGCTGCTCGGTGCCGGCGATCAGGCGCAGCAGCGTCGACTTGCCGTCGCCGTTGCGGCCGACGATCCCGATCCGATCGCCCTCGTCGACGCCGAGCGTGACGGCCTCGAGGACGCGGCGGCTGGCGAAGTCCTTGCCGGCGTCCTTGAGGTTGACGAGGTTGCGGGCGGCCACAGCGCCTCGCATCCTGCCACGAACCGCCGTTCTGCACTGCGTACGCCTGCCGGATGCCGGCCAGCGCAGTGCAGAACGGCGAAGGGGGAGCGGGTGCGTGTGAGCTATTCACAGAAAGGAACGCCCGTTCCGCACTAGACCGTTGGGTATGGCTTCACCCACCCTCACCGGCCAACGGGCGCTGCGCGGTGGCCAGCCGACCGCCGTCTGGTCGGTCCTCGCGGCCTCGGTCGTCGCGTTCATGGGCATCGGCCTGGTCGACCCGATCCTGCCGGTGATCGGCAAGGGCCTGGACGCCAGCCACTCCCAGATCGAGCTGCTGTTCACCAGCTACTTCCTGATCATCGGCCTCTCCAACCTGCTCACCGGCTGGGTGTCGTCGCGCCTGGGGGAGAAGCGCACGCTGCTGACCGGGCTGGCGCTCGTGATCGTCTTCGCCGCGCTGGCCGGCCAGTCGGGCTCGGTCAAGGAGGTCGTGCTCTACCGCGCCGGCTGGGGCCTGGGGATCGCGCTGTTCATCTCGACCTCGATGTCGGTGATCATCGGTCACGCCAACGGCGGGCAGCAGCGGGCGGTGACGCTGTTTGAGTCGGCGCTTGGCATCGGCATCTCCGCTGGCCCGCTGCTTGGCGCGTTGCTGGGTGCCGAGAGCTGGCGGGCGCCGTTCTTCGGCGTCGCGGTGCTGATGGGCGTCGCGTTCGTCGTCGTCGCGCTGAGCGTGCCGGGCACGCCGCCCCCGCCGGCCAGTGAACGCACCCGCCTCTCGGAGCCGATCCGCGCCCTCAGCCATCGCGGCCTGGCGACGGCGTCGATCGTCGCGCTGCTGTGGAACTTCGGCTTCTTCACGCTGCTGGCCTACACGCCGCTGCTGCTGGATCTCGGCGTCTACCAGCTGGGCGCCGTCTTCTTCGTGTGGGGCGTGCTCGTCGCGATCGCCGCGGTGTTCGTGGCGCCGGCGTTGCTGCGCCGCCGCCAGGCGTTGCCGCTGCTGGCCGTGATGCTCGTGGTGATCATCGCGATCCTGCTGACGATCGGGCTCTGGGCCGGTCATCACGCCGTCCTGATCCCGGCGATCATCCTCTCGGGTCTGCCGCTGGGCGTCGGCAACTCGCTGCTCTCGAACCTGCTGTTCGGCGTCTCGCACACCGATCCGGCCGACGCCGCCGCGGCGACGAACTTCATCCGCTTCACCGGCGGCGCGATCGCGCCGTTCCTGGCCGGCACGCTCTCCGAGCAGGTCGGCGCGTCGGCGTCGCTGTACGTGGCCTCGGCCGCCGTGGCCGCCGCGCTCGTCGTCCTGCTTGGTGCGCGCGGCATCCTCGGCCCGGCCGGCCCACCGCCGGCGATGGCGGCCAGTGGCGAGGAGCAGCCCGGCGAGCTGGCCGCGGCCTGAGTACGGCGCGGACGTCCCGTGCAGGCCCGGCGCACGGCGGCCCGGCGCACGGCGGCCGGGCGATGGCGCCCACTTGGCCGCCATCCGCCGAGCGAGCGTCCAGCCGGCGTTCCCGGTGGGCGATCCGTGAATTAGGGTGACGCCGTGACCCCGGGTCGTGGGACATGCTGAGCGCCGGGCAGTACGCCGCCGCGCTGGACTGCGTCGGCGAGATCCACGACGCGTCGACGCTCGACGAGCTGCGCGAGGCGCTGCTGCCGGCGCTGCAGCGCGTGGTCCCGTCGCAGTGGGCGTCGTACAACGAGGTGCCCGTCGACGGGTCGACGCCGGTGGCGATCATGCTCCAC
>JASGGQ010000149.1:0-6176 GCA_047604965.1 Patulibacter sp.
CGGTCGCACCGGCCGCGCGCTGGTGGCGGTGCGCAAGCGGCTCGGCTTGAGCCGCACCGCCACGTGGGATCGCACGCTCGCCAAGCGGCTCGCGCGCGGCGAAGGCGACTATCCCGTCCGCTACTCCGGTCACGGCCGCCATGTGGAGGCCGACCTCTCGATGCAGCTCCTTGCGCTGATCGGATCCGGTGGCAAGGTTGAACGGATCTATCCGACCTCCAGCGGGGCGCCGGCGACGCCGACGGTGCTCGGTCACTTCGCCGTGTACCGCAAGGATTACGGCACGAACGCGAAGGGAATGGTGCACTCGTCGTACTTCATCCGTGGGTACGCGATCCACGGCTACGCTTCGGTGCCGACCTACAACGCCAGCCACGGCTGCTTGCGCGTGCCGGTGCCCGACGCACTGTCGATCTTCAACTGGGTGCGGTATGGCACCAAGGTCGATGTGTACCGATGAGCGCCGCTGATTCCGCCGCCGCAGCAGCCGCCGCCGCGCGCCGAGCCGCCGTGCCGCTGGCCGACCGCCCCGATCTGCCGGCGGTGCTACGCACCGGGCACCTCGGTGCCGACCGCTTGGAGCTGGCGCGCGGCCTGGCCGAACATGCGCTGGTGCTCGGCGACGTGGTGCTCAGCAGCGGGCGCTCAGCGACGTATTACGTCGATGCGAAGCGTACGGTCCTGCGCCAGCCGTGGTTTTCGCTGTTGGGCCGGCTCGTCGCGGCCGAAGCGGCGCGCGTCGGCGCGACCGCGATCGGCGGCATGACGATGGGCGCCGACCCGGTTGCGTGCGCCGGACTCGCGGGTACCGCTGAGCTGGCGGCGCGCGGCGGCGGCGAGGTGGCCGGCAAGGCGTTTTTCGTCCGCAAGGAAAGCAAGGCGCACGGACTTCAGCGCCGCGTCGAAGGGCCGCTGCTGACCGCCGCCGACCGGCTGCTGGTCGTCGAAGATGTCACCACCACCGGCGGTTCGACGATCAAAGCGCTCGATGCGCTCGCCGAGGAAGGGCGGACGGTCGTCGGCGTGCTGACGGTGCTCGATCGCCTCGCCGGTGGCGCACAAGCAATCGAGCGGCATGCCGGCGTCCCGCTTACCGCACTCGTCACGATCGACGAGATTTACCGCGACGCCACATGATCGACCGCGAAGCCGCGCGATCTGCGACGGCTTCGGGTCGATCGCACTGAACTCAAGCGCTCAGCGCACGACGTCGATCCAGTCGACTGGGGCGTGCGCCTCGCAGCGTTCCCGGAGTTGCGCGGCGGAGATCGTGCGCGTGGCCGCTTGGCCGGCGGGCACGAAGAACGCCGACTGCATGACCGACGGGGCCTTGTCGCCGGCGCGCAACTGCCGAGCCGTGTTCACGAGCAATACGCGGACATTGCCGGCTGGAACGCGGACCGGTCCGATTGCTGTGCCGTCGCCACCGGCACGGCGTGGCAGGAGGCCGAGTTGCTCGCGCTGGTTGTTGTTGTAGACCCGCAGCGGACGGCCAACCGCGACGGAGATCCACAGCTCGTTCTCGACGGTGCGTGCCGCCTTGGGAACCGGCACCGTCAGACGGCCGGCACCGTTGACTCCCGGAAGCGTCGCCGCCCAGTTGGGGCTCGCTTGCGCATGCGAAATATCGACTCGTTGCGTGAGCCCCGGAGCGTCGCGCACGACGATCCGTCCGCCACTGCGGCGTGCCGCCGCGATCACGGCGTTCGCGGTGCTGCACGACAGCGAGCCGATTGCCGTCTCATCGCCGGAGACGGGGAAGTGTCGGAGCGCCGCAGGGTTGGCCTGACGCTGCCAGACGTCGTACAGCGCGCCGTGACGCACAAGCCGGTAGTTCGACGGCGGCGCTGAACGCTGCGGTGAGCGCAGCGTCACGATCAACGGGAACTGTGCGAGGTCGTCGCGGGAGATCCGATCGATATCGACCGAATGGCCGTAACTGATGGCGGTGCCGTCCCGGTCGGCCCCTGAGAGCCCGCCCCATTCGGCGTAGCCGGGCCCGGAAGCGTGGACGTGGCGCAAGCTATAGAGCGCGTACTCATCAAACTCGGTGAAGAGCACCGGACCGTGGCCACGGAATTCGCGGTCGATTGCTGAGAGTTCGCGGTATCGCTGCATCGGAGCGGTCGTCGTCGCCCGCGTGAGGTAGTAGTCGGAGACGATCACGCCAGCAGCCGTTGGCAGCACCGCGATCGTCGCCAAAGCGGCGCCCTGGCGCCCCGGCCACGTCCGCGAGAGCGCGTCGACTCCGGCGGCGGCCAGCAGGGCCACGATCGGTGAGTAGAGCGCCACCAACTTGGAATCCAGCCACATCGTGCCGCGTTGCGTGAGCACGAGCCACACTGCGCCCAGCACGGCGAACCACAACGCCTGCCAGCTGCGCCGTCGCACCAGCAGGCTCGCGCCGCCGAGGAGGACGAGCATCGCGGCGGCGCCGATCAATGCGCTGTTGCGCCCCGGCTCTGCTGGCCCACTGCGATGATCCGGCGCAAGCCAAATCCCGAACGCGCGATCTTTGCCGATCGGCCCGGTGAGGTTGCCTGGGTCGTTCGCCAAACCGGTATTGCTTTGCGAGAGTGCGCCCGCGAGGTTCAACTGGCCGGCGAGATGCGGAAGCAGCGGCGCGGTGAGCAGCGCCGACAGCGCGGTCATTACCACGAGTGCGCGGAGCGCCGGGCGAACCATGATGCGGGGTTCGCCGTCGGCGCTCGGACCGGCGATGCCGTATGCCAACACGAAGATCCCAGCGGTGCCGATCCAGGCCATCGCCGCGATGTTGAGGCTGCAATACAGCGACGCAGCGAGTACCGGCAGCCAGATCGTGGCGTTGCGCAGTGCCTCGCGACGGCTCAGCGTGAAGCTCCACAACACCAGTCCAACGAGCGCGAGGAGCTGCGGTGCGGTCACGAGTTCTTTGAGTTGGCCGGTCAGTGCAAAGGCGAACAGCAGCGCACCGCAGGAACCGACGGCCCCCCCGAATGCGGCGGGGGCCGGGCGCACCGCAAGCGCTCGCGCGGCGCCGTATCCGGAGAGCGCCGTGACGATCAGCATCAGCAGCATCAGCGGGCTGTTGAGTTCCAGCAGCGACGAGCCGGTCAGGCTTCCGAGCGCACCGAGCACCGCGTGCGTACCGGACGGATAGGAGGAGGCAACGAAGAACCGCCGGATCATGCTGACGTCGGAGGTGGTGCCGGAGATCGCTGCGAAGTCACCGCCGCGATGGACGAGGTAGTCGGCACCGAGCGCGTGAACGCCGGTGTTCGTGTCGGCCAGGTAACCGGTGAGCGTGGCGCCGATCGGGACGGTGATCGCCGCGTACAGCGTGAGCGCTGGGAGTGCCGCTGCGCCCGCGAGGAGTAGTCCGCTGCGCGACGGCGCGAGCGCGGCGCGGTGTAGCCACAACCCGGCGGCCCCTGCGCCGACCAGCACGATCAGCGACGTTGGGAAGGGCAGCCCGAGCCGGCTGATGCCGTCGACGAGGATGGCGGTCAGTGCGACGCCGAGCGCCGGCCAGAATGCGCGGGGGATTGTCGCTTGGGGTGCGAGCCTGCACGCACCCCAAGCAACGAGTGCGCCGAGCCCGTACCAGAGGGGAGCCGCGATCAGCGGCAACAGCAGTGCCGGCACGTCGTTAGCGGGCGCCGGTCGTCACGTTGCGGCGCAGGCCGATCACGGAGATCAAGAACGACGAAAAGAAGATCTGCACGCCAACGATCATCAGCGTCGCGGCGAGCACTGCCGGGCTGGCAGCGTCGAGCGTGCCGAAGTCGTCATTCGCCCACGCGACGATCACGCCAACCTCGGCCAGCAGCCCCAGCAGCGTGACCGCGCCGCCGAGCAGCAGCCCGTGTTCGAGCCGGAACCGCTCGCGCATCCGGTCAAACCACGGATCTTTCTCGTTCATGTAGTAGGTCCCAAAGGCGTGTGCCGTCAGTCCCAGGCAGATGATCTGCACGCCGACGACGGCCAGCAGCGAGCCGGCGATCATCGTATGCACGCTCCATGAGCGGCCAAATACGTCGAGGCCCGAGAGCACCGTCGCCATCACCAGCGCGCCGAGGATGCCGAGCGTCACGCCGGGGACCAGGAAGAGATAGGTCGGGCTGTGTGCGAGCAGGAAGCGCAGGTGCCGCCACCCGTCGCGGAAGGTTGAAAGCTTGCTCTCGCCGCCACGCGGCATGTACTGAATGTCGAACTGATCGATCCGCAGCCCCTCCTTCGCGGCGCGGATCACCATTTCGCTGGCGAACTCCATGCCGGGCGTGCGGAGATCCATCGCCGGCAGCGCGCTGCGGCGCACCGCGCGCATCCCGCAGTGCGCGTCGCGCACGCCGGTGCGGAACAGCAGATTCAAAAAGCCGGAGAGCAGCGGATTGCCGATGTACTGATGGAGCCACGGCATCGCGCCGGGCGCGATGTGGTTCATCCGGTTGCCCATCACCAGGTCGGCGCCGCCATCGAGATGCTCGACGAAGCGCGGCACCTCGCCGAAGTCGTACGTCAGGTCGGCGTCGCCCATCACGATGTATTTGCCGCGCGCCGCCCGAAAACCACCGAGATATGCGGCTCCGTACCCGCGCTCGGGCACATGCACCACGCGCGCGCCGGCTGCCGTCGCCAGCTCGGCGGAGCGATCGGTCGAATTGTTATCGGCGACGACCACCTCGCCATCGAGGCCGGCACCGGAGATCGCCGCGAGCGCCTGGCTGACGCACGCCTCGATGTTCTCCTCCTCGTTGAGGCAGGGAATCACGACCGAGACGGTCAACTCGTCGTCGGGTCGCAGGTCTACGGGCGCGCTGAGCAGCGTGTCTGGCGTCGAGGCCACCGCGGGAACTGTAGAGCGTCGGCTCGCCTTCGCGGCGCGTCACCCGAGCCGCCGGCCTGTGAGAATCGCCGCCGTGCGGATCTGCGTGATGTACGACTGCCTCTTCCCGTGGACCGTCGGCGGTGCCGAGCGGTGGTATCGCGCGCTCGCCGAACGGCTCGCCAGCGAAGGGCACGACGTGACCTACGTGACGCTGCTGCAATGGGAACCCGGCGACGAGCCGCAGCTTCCGGGCGTGCAAGTTGTCGGCCTCGGTGGCAAGCGCCGGCCGCTGTACGACGGCGATGGCAAGCGCCGTCTCGGCCCGCCGCTGTACTTCGGCGCCGCGACGTGGTGGTGGCTGCTGCGGCACGGCCGCCACGTTGATGTGGTGCATACCGCGTCGTTTCCGTTCTTCTCGATGCTGGCGCTCGCCGTCGCCTGGCCGGTGGGGCGCTACCGCATCCTCTGCGACTGGCATGAGGTGTGGAGTGCCGACTACTGGCGCGAATATCTGGGGCCGGTCGGCGGGCGGATCGGCTGGCTCGTGCAGTGGCTCTGCGCGCGGGTGCCGCAACGCTCCTTCGCGTTCAGCGCGCTGCATGGTGACCGGTTGCGTGCGCTGGTCCCCGGCCGCGAGGTGGTGCAGCTGACCGGTGAATACGCCGGGCCGCTGGAGCCGCCGCAGCCGACCCCCGCACCGGCCACGCCGCACGTCGTCTACGCCGGCCGGTACATCCCGGAGAAGCGCGTGCCGGCGCTCGTGCCGGCGATCGCCTGGGCGCGCGAGCGCTGCCCGGGGTTGCGTGCGACGCTGCTCGGCGACGGCCCCGAGCGCGAACGGGTGATCGCCGAGGTTCGCGAGGCCGGCTTGGAGCAGGTCGTCAGCGTCCCCGGCTTCGTGTCGGCGCAGCAGGTCGACGAGACCTTCGCCGCTTGCTCGGTCGTCGTGCAGCCATCTTGCCGCGAGGGATACGGGATGGTCGTCGTCGAATCGGCGGCGCGCGGCGTGCCGGTCGTCGTTGCGCGTGCCGATGACAACGCGGCGACCGAACTGGTCGAGCCGAGCGTCAACGGCTTCATCGCCGATGATGTCACGCCCGAGCGGCTCGGGCAGGCGCTGCTGGACGCGATCGACGGCGGAAACCGGTTGCGCGCCAGCACCTGCGACTGGTTTGCCCGCAACGCGCAGCGGCTCTCGCTCGGCCACTCGCTCGACCTACTCGACGACGTGTACGGGCAGGAGGCGGCGACCAGGTGACGCCGCCACGCGGTTGCTCGGCGGAGGGGGCGCCGGGTGGCGTACGGTCGGCGCCGAAAACCGGCCGGCCGGTGCCCCGTCCCACCCGGCCCATCACCGCGAGCGCAG
>JASGGQ010000150.1:0-6050 GCA_047604965.1 Patulibacter sp.
GCAGCTTGCCGAGCATCTTCTCGTTGCTCGGGTCGAAGAAGTGGATCATCCGCGAGGGCGGGAACGGGATCTCGCGAAGCGGCTCCGGCGCACCGGCGGCCAGGGGCTTGAAGAAGTCACGTGGATGGCGCACGCCGGGAACCCTAATCCTTGAACGGCGACCGGTGACGGCTCGCCCGCGCCGCCTACTCGCAAAGGCTGCTTGCTCGCCGGGCTCCTACCGGAAGATCGGATGCCGCAGCGCTTGCGCGGGTGTCAGCAGCGTTGCCCCCGATGCGCGCGCGGCACTCGCGCGCGGGCGCAGGTCGATCTTCCGGCCGCCGACGCGGCCGGTCGCGTGGCCGGAGGAGGTGATCGCCACCGAGCCGTGCGCTGCACTACCGGTCACGGTGAAGTACGACGTGCCATTCGTGCGGTACGTGCCGGAGAGTCGCAGCCCAGGCACGTACTCATAGCGGGTGAGTTTGACCGTCGTGCTGCTGCGGACCCGCAGGTAGCCGCCGCGCAGCCCGCCGAGCGAACTCGGCAGTTCACCGGTTGCCAGCGAGGCCCCGACGACCTGCTGGTTGATGTCGTTGACCGTCCAGAGGATGCCATTCATCGTGCGGCCGACCTTCGCCGGCAAGCCGTCGACCTTGGAGACGGCGCCCAGCGAACGCGGTGGCTTGCTCGTGACCGGGAACGCATCCTTCGTATCGGTACAGGCCGATGCGGTGCCGCCCGTCAGGAAGGCGTCGACGGCGCGCTGGGAACAGGTACCCTGCTCGGCCGTCAGCACCGAATGGCCGGTGTACGGGACCGACACCGTTTGCGCCTGCGGCAGCTGTGCGGCAACGCGCGCGGCCTCCTCCGAGGGGGTGCGTGTGTCGTACTGGCCGGTGATGAGCAACGCCCGGACGTTCGGCAGCGGATTGGGTGGTGCCGGCGCGGCCGTGGCGTTCGGCCACGCGACGCAGAGCGACGGCAGCCCGGAGAGCGCGACGGAGCTGGTGAACAGGCCCCAGGTCGACGACGGCAGCGCCGACACTGCCTGCTCAGCTTGGCTGACGCGCGCCGAGAACCCGGCCGATCGATCCCACGGCAGCGAGGTCGTCTCCTCACACATCGTCGCGAAGTACAGCGAACCGTCGCCCTCATCGTCGCTGGTTTGCGCGGCGTCGCCGTTCTCTAGGCCAACGGAGCGGGCCGAGAGCCGGAGGAGCGGCGCGGTGTCCTTTTGGATCGCGGCGTGGACGGCGGCCGGCAGTTCGGCCCGCACCTCCGGGTTGAGATCGCCGGCACTGATCACGTTCAGCAGGCCGGCCGGGCCGATCTTGGCGGTGCGGCGCGCGCCCGCACCTGTGTACACGGGGCCGCTGGCGCTCTTGCGGTTCAGCCGGGCCGCAAGCTTGCGTACCTCGCCGTTGACATCTGGGCTTGCCGATTGGCAGGCGCTGCCGGCGCACAGCGTTTGCCCGAGAATCCGGGGGAGCGCGGCGAGCGTCGGGCGGTCGAGTGCGTCAGGCCCGTCGAGCGGGACTGTGGAGTCGAGGATGAGTGATTCGACGTTGTCGGGGTACGCGGCGGCGTACGCGAGCGCGACCTTCGTGCCGTATGACACGCCGAACAGGATGAGCTTGCTGTATCCGCCGGCCACGCGCAGCGCTTCGATGTCTTCCACGCTCTCGGAGGTACGGAAGAGGCCACGCTTGGCCCCGAGCTGGTTGGCGCACCGCGCGACGATCGTGCGCATCGAACCGCTCGTCGACTGGAACGCCGGGCAGCTCAACGGTGAGGATTTGCCGGTGCCGCGCTGGTCGAACACGAGGAGATCCTTGTCGCCGAGTCCCGCCTTGAAGATGTCGGCGAACGTCTCGGCGTACGGCAGCGCCGCCTGCCCGGGGCCGCCGGCGAGCGTGACGATCGCGGTCGTGGCCTGTGGTACTGCCGAGGCCGGCTTTCGGGTCGCCGACAGTGAGACGGTCCCGGGGATGGCTCCGGAGCGGTCGAGCGCAACGTTGAGCGTCGAGCATTGAAACCCGCTGGGCGAGCAGGCCGTCCACGCCAGCGCGGCGTTCGCAGGCGCGGAGGCGAGCAGCACGAGGATCGGCAGAGCGAGCAGGCTCAGGCGGGGTGAGCGGAGAACGGTGCGCACCGGTTGAAGGTAGCGATGGTGGCGGTGCGGCGGCGCCACCCACGGTTCGGGCGTTATGGTGCAGCGCCGGCTGGGGGGCGCCACTCGCTCAGCGTGCGCAGTGCGGCGAGGTGCGTGGCCAGGGCGTTGCGGCCCTCGTCAGTGGCGGCGACCCAGGTGCGCGGGCGGCGGCCCTCATAGCCCTTCGTGACGTGCAGCAGGCCCGCCACTTCGAGCACGGTGACGTTCCGCGACAGGTTCCCGTCGGTCACGCCGAGCGTCTCCTTGAGATACGCAAAGCTGGCCTGCTCGACGGCGGCGGCGATCGTGAGAATCCCGAGTCGTACCGGGTGGTGGACCACCGAATCGAGCGTTGAGGTGGTGTCGGCGAGCGCCGGGGGTGGCGCATGGCTCGGTGGCTCGTCCGGCGGTGCGCCTGGTCGGCCGTGCGTCGTCATGGGTCGCTGTGTCGTCACGCGTCGGCGCGGCGCGTACGCTGGCGTTCTGTAACTGCTCCGATGAGTTGCACGATGCCGACGGTCGCCGTCAACGCCGCGCTGCGCGCCGGCTCGCTGGCGCCGGTGAGCGCAAGCCAGCGGTCGGCCTGTGCGAGCCACGTCGCGGCGATGATCGCGACGGCGACGCGGAAGGTGGTCGCGTTGGCGGTCGCCGCTGCGAACAGCACGTAGCCGCAGCCGACGGCGAAGAAGACGCTTTCGCCCTCGCCCGACCAGCCGAGCACGAGCGCGCCGGCGACCAGCGAGATGGCCGTGACGACCATCGCCGCCGTCGGAGGTTGATCGAAGCGCAGTCGCAGATCTTGCCGCCGGAACCACCACGCCAAGAAACCGCCGCCGGCCGGACCGGCGATCGACCAGAAGATGCCGAGCGCGGTCCACTGTCCGGTGCTGGCAATCAGGGCGGCGATCAGTGAGAGCACGCCGAACAGGCCGAGCGGCACTTCGGCGGAACTAATCCGCTGGCGGTCGCGGGTGATCTGGCGGGCGAGCCGCGCTTGCTCGGCGAGTGCTTGCTGCGGCGTCCACGAGCCCGGACTCCGGCTGGGGTGGTTGGGTTGATCGGCGTGTGCGTGCATGAGAGCTGTCCCCGAACGATGCTGCCTCGCGAACTGCAAGACCTTTCAAAACAAAAGTACACCGCGGTGTGCGTGCCCGTCAACTGCGGTTGCGGCGCGGCCCAAGGCGTTGACTCGACATCAGCTGCGCCGCTGGGCGGCTGCGCGAACCCCGCGCAACCGGCGCTGATGAGACCGCTACGGCACGCGCGACACGATCACGCGCTGATGCACGGCGGCGGGCAGGCGTGTCATCTCGTTGGAAGGTCGTCGGCCGCGATCGCGACGGGATGAATCACGGGTGAATCGTGCGGAGAGGCCGCGATGCGCCACAGCGCGGCGCGTTGGGCGTCATCCGTCACACCGCTGGGCGTGCTGAGCCTGTACCCTTGCCGGATTCCCGGGAGTTGCACGCAATCGTGCAGCCGCCTGGTGGCCCTGTTCCGAGCCGGGCCAACTCGATCAGTGGATTCGTAGGAGGCCCCTCTCGTGCCCAACACCTTCGCCGCCCCGACTACCAATGAAAAGCTCCTCGCCTGGGTTGACCAGATCGCGGAGCTCACCGAACCGTCGGAGGTGGTCTGGTGCGATGGCTCCGCTGAGGAGTACGACCGCTTTTGCCAGCAGCTTGTCGACGCCGGCACCTTCAAGCGCCTGTCCGATGCCAAGCGCCCCAACAGCTATTTGGCGTGGTCGGATCCGTCCGATGTGGCGCGCGTTGAGGATCGCACGTTCATCTGTTCGGCCACCGCTGAGGAGGCCGGCCCGACGAACAACTGGCGCGACCCGCAGGAGATGCGCGCCGAGATGCAGGAGCTCTTCGCCGGTGCGATGAAGGGTCGCCCGATGTACGTGGTGCCCTTCTCGATGGGGCCGCTCGGCTCCGACAAGTCGAAGGTCGGCGTGCAGGTGACCGACTCGCTGTACGTCGTCGTCTCGATGCGGATCATGGCGCGCATGGGCACCAAGGCGCTCGAAGCGCTCGGCAACGACGAGTTCGTGCCGTGCGTGCATTCGATCGGCGCTCCGCTGGAGGCCGGCGATGTCGATGTGCCGTGGCCGACGAACGCTGAGACGAAGTACATCGTCCACTACCCGGAGACGCGCGAGATCTGGTCGTACGGCTCCGGGTATGGCGGCAACGCGCTGCTGGGCAAGAAGTGCCTGGCGCTACGGATCGCGTCGGTGCTCGCACGCGACGAGGGCTGGATGGCTGAGCACATGCTGATCCTCAAGCTCACCTCGCCGCAGGGGAAGGTCAAGTACGTCACCGGCGCTTTCCCGTCGGCGTGCGGCAAGACCAACCTCGCGATGCTGATTCCGACGCTCGAAGGGTGGACGGTTGAGACGGTCGGCGACGACATCGCGTGGCTCAAGTTCGGCGACGATGGCCGGTTGTACGCGATCAACCCGGAGGCCGGCTTCTTCGGCGTCGCGCCGGGCACCGGTGTCGAGACGAACCCGAACGCGATCGCCGCGATCGAGAAGAACACGATCTTCACGAACTGCGCGTTGACCGACGACGGCGATATCTGGTGGGAGGGCCTCACCGATGAGGCCCCGTCGCACCTGATCGACTGGCATGGCGACGATTGGACGCCATCGGCCGATCATCCGGCCGCGCACCCGAACGCGCGCTTTACCGTGCCGGCTGAGCAGGCGCCGTGCATCGCCGAGAACTGGGCCGATCCGGCGGGGGTACCGATCGATGCGTTCCTCTTCGGTGGCCGGCGTGCGAGCGTCGTGCCGCTGGTGCGCGAGGCGTTCGATTGGGAGCATGGCGTGTTCCTGGGCGCGACGATGAGCTCCGAGCAGACGGCCGCCGCGTTCGGTCAGGTCGGCCAGTTGCGCTTTGATCCGTTCGCGCAGTTGCCGTTCGCCGGATACAACATGGGCGACTACATGGCCCACTGGCTGAAGATCGGCGCGACCGAGGGTGCGAAGCTCCCGAAGATCTTTTACGTCAACTGGTTCCGCAAGGATGACCACGGCAAGTTCGTGTGGCCCGGCTTCGGTGACAACAGCCGCGTGCTGGAGTGGGTGTTCCGCCGGTGTGATGGTGAGGGCGAAGCGGTTGACACGCCGATCGGCCTCGTCCCCGCCAAGAGCGACCTCAACCTCGACGGGCTCGATATCACCGATGAGCAGCTTGATCTGTTGCTGACCGTTGACCCGGAGGCCGTCAAGGCGGAGCTGGCGCAGGTTGAGGCGCACCTCGGCCAGTTCGGTGACCATCTCCCGGCCGCGATCCAGGCGCAGCTCGATCAACTCAAGGCGCGCCTCGGGTAACGCATCGCCTGAGCGTCGGCGCATCGTCGCGCCGGCTGTGCTGCGTGTGGGGTCGTGGGTCCGCCGGGATGCACGACCCCACAGGTGGTTCTAGGCCAGCCGAACGGCTCGGACGGCGTGGGTTGAGCCGCTGTTTCGAATGCGCGCTGCCGCGAACGGCCCCGGATCGTGCGATCGTCGTCTGGGTGGCGGTCTGCGGGCTGTGCAAACCCGGTTCGGCTCAGAGAGGCTGTCTGAGTGCGCCGCCGCGTCGCGTAGTAGCGTGTCCGCCGGGCGGTAGGCGGGCCGGTCGCTTCGCTGCCCCGCTGAACAGACCCCGGGGAGATCAAGATTAGTATGAGGAACCACGCACGGGGGGTCGCGTCTTGGCTGTCCAGGCGACTGCGTCTGCTGCTGGTGGTGTTCGCGCTGCTGGCCGGGTTGTGCGTGCCGTCAGCGGCATGGGCGTCGTGTGGTGTTTCGTGGGTTGGTCCGTCTGTTGGCGGGTCGTGGTCGACGGCTGCGAATTGGTCGTCGGGTTGAATCGGCCTGGGGTTCCCGGAGGGCATGATCTAACACGGAGGATAGATTCAT
>JASGGQ010000151.1:0-6006 GCA_047604965.1 Patulibacter sp.
GGCGCCGCGAGGCGCGTGCAGACGCGGTGCCAGGCCGTGGAATCAATCATCTAGATCACGCGCAGGTCGCTGCCCAGGTCGTCGAGCGCGTCGGCGATTGCGCGGCGTTGGCGCTCGGTGAGCGTGCCGACCAGCTTGGTTTCGGCGACGGGGATGGTGGCGAGGAGGCGGCGGGTGCGCTGCGTCCCCCAACGCCGCTGGCAGGTCAGCAACTCGCCGATTTCCATGCGAGCAATCTCGCGGGGGCATTCCATCAGCACCTCGGCGGCGGAGCGTTGGCCCGACGCGATTTCCCGCTTCATCGTTGCGCGGGCCAGGCGAATCTCGTTGGCCCGGGCGAGGGCGTGCAGATGCTGCGGCTCGGCGGCCGTGATGGTCGCGGACATCAGTCCCTTTCTCGTCCAGCACAGCGGGCGGACGTGATCAATGCTCTCTCTTGGTCGCGTGCGCTCGGATGTTGAGCGCGCAGCCAACGGTGGTCGCCGGCGACTGTCGGGCTGGTCCGGATCCCTACGGGCCAGCTCGATCGCTTGGAGCGAACCTATCGCCCATCCTGGAGGGCGATCACACACGATTGCTGCTCGGAGCGGCTTTTTCTGGCGCCGGGGTTGTAAAAACCGTTCACCGGCCGCGTGGTCGATCGGACAAACGTCCACCCTGGAGTCGGACCACCGAACCGCGTGAGGATAAGGGTCGGGCTAAGCCTGAGGGTTTGTCGATCCAGCCGGTCCTGGCAGCGGTCCATGCTCGGCCGTGAAGCGCGCGACGACGCGCTCGACGAGGGCGAGCGCGCGGTCAAGATCGCCGCGTTCATGCGTTGCCATCACGCTCGTCCGCAGCAGCGCGCCACCCGGCGGCACCGCAGGATGGACGGCGACGTTCACGAAGGCGCCCTCATCCCACAGCGCCTTCCAGAGCAAGAACGCCTTCCAGTCGTCACCGACGAGCACCGGCACGATCGGCGTGATCAGCTCGCTCCCGTCGGCCAGCACCGTTGGCGGGACGACATGCAGCCCGAGGCTGGTGAGCCCAGCATGCCAGTACCGCGCATTCTCAAGCACCTTGGCGAGGAGCTGCGGACCTTCGTCGGAGCGGACGATCCGCAGCGCCGCGAGCGCCGCGCCGACTGCCGCAGGGACGCCGGACGCCGTGAAGAGGTAGGGGCGGCTTTGGAGTCGCAGGAACTGGACGACCTCGTGGCTGGCCGCGATGAAGCCGCCCGCCGACGCCAGCGACTTGCTGAAGGTGCCCATCCGCAGATCGACCTGCGGCTCGCAGCCCAAGAGTTCGCAAGTCCCGGCGCCGCGCGCGCCGAGCACGCCGGCGCCATGCGCCTCGTCGACCATCAGCCGCGCGCCGAACCGTTCGGCGAGCGCGGCGATCTCCGGCAGCGGCGCAAGGTCGCCTTCCATCGAGAAAACGCCATCGACGACGACCAGCACGCCGCCACCGTCACCGGCGGCGCGCTGAAGCTGGCGTTCGAGCTTCTCCAGGCGGTTGTGCCGGAAGGCGCGCAGCTTGGCTTTGGAGAGGATGCAGCCGTCGAGAATCGAGGCGTGGTCCGCCGAATCGGCGATCACCGTGTCGCCGGGGCCGAGCAGCGCCGAGAGCGCGCCGGTATTCGCTTGGTTGCCGGTGGAGAAGACGATCGCGTCTTCGGTGCCCATCCATTCGGCAATCTCACCTTCGAGTTCGAGGTGCAACGGGATGGTGCCGTTCAGCAGGCGCGAGCCGGTGAGGCCGGAGCCGTACAGTTCGACCGCCTTGCGTGCTGCTTCCAGGACGCGCGGATCGCCGGTCAGCCCGAGGTAGTTGTTGGAGCCGAGCATCACCCGCTCCTTGCCTTCCATCCGCATCACCGGTGCGGCGGGCGACTCGGAGGTGCGGAAGTACGGCGAGAGGTCAAGCGGCCGGGCGAGTTCCCACTGTTTGAACCGTTCGTTCTCAGCGATCTTCGCGAACAGATCCTTGGCGGCGCGCGGGCCGGTCTTCGCGTCCATCTTCGGCACGGTACTAGTCAGACAGGCAACACCGGCGCCCTCGACGCTGGCGTGGCGGCTCGCGCCGCACCGCGACGTGGCGCGCGAGGAGTAGGGTGGCGGCGTGTCTGTCGCTACGTCATCCGTCACCGTCCGTCCGGTCGCAGGGAAGCGCGATCTGCGCGCGTTCATCGACCTGCCGTTCCGGCTGCACGCCGGCACGAAGTGGGTGCCGCCGCTCAAGCTGGAGCGCAAGATTTTCCTCAGCAGGAAGCAGAACGCCTTCTTTACGCACGGCGACGCCGAGTACTTCCTGGCCGAACGCAACGGGCAGATCGTCGGCCGTATCACCGCCCAGATCGACCACGCCTACAACGACCATCACGGCGCAAAGTGGGGATCGTTCGGCTTCATCGAGTTCGAAGACGATCAGGCAATCCTCGACGCCCTCCTCGAAACGGCCGCCGGCTGGTTGCGCGAGCGCGGCCAGGATCGGATGGTCGGCCCGATCGATTTCGCGCTCAACAACGAGGCGGGGCTGCTCGTGGAGGGCTACGACAAGAGCCCGATCATCATGCAGCCGTGGCACCCGGAGTACTACAAGGCGCGCTTCGAGCAGGCGGGACTGACGAAGGCGATGGACCTCCTGATGTGGAGCCTTGAGATCGACGACAAGGAGAAGGTCCACCCGGCGATCTTTGACGCCGCCGCCAAAGCCGAATCGGAGCACGGGCTGCGCCTGGAGAAGATCACCCGCCGTTCGCTGAGCAAGGATTACCGCGGTCCGTTTCGCGAGCTGTTCAATGCCGCCTGGTCGAAGAACTGGGGGTATGTGCCGTACTCCGACGCCGACATCAAAGCGCTCGCCGAAGAGTCGCAGCTGGCGTACACCAAGGAGTGGATGATGAAGGTGGTCAACGCGGACGGCAAGGTCGTGGCGATGGCGATCACGATTCCCGATCTCAATCAGGTGCTGGCGAAGATGCACGGCAAGCTGTTGCCGCTGGGGATCTTCAAGTTCCTCCTCGGCCGCCGCAAGATCGACCGGATTCGCGTGGGATTCCTCGGTGTGCTCCCGGATTGGCAGCACACCGGCGCCGCCGCACTGCTGTACCGCGAGCACTTTGACGCGGCGCATCGCACGCCGGTCCGCACCGGCGAGATGGGCTGGATCCTAGAGACGAACAAGGCGATGAACTGGGCGATGCAGGGCATGAACGGCAAGATCGCCAAGCGTTACCGGATCTACGACCGTCCACTCCAACCGGGCGTCGAGCCGTTGCCCGATCCGATTCCGTGGGATGCCAAGTAGGTCGTTCGTGCGTCGTCCGCCCGTCGGCACGGTAGCGTTCTGGGCGTGACGTACGATCCGGCAGGCGCCCCGCTCGATCCGGCTCGCGGCGAGCAGCTCGTCGCGACCGCCGAGGGTGTCGTCGCGGTCGATGCGGTGGCCCGCGTGCAGCCGGCCCGGCCGGTCCGGCGCCGTGCCACGCTGCCGGCACCGGTCAAAGCGGCTGCGATCGGCGGCGCTGGCGTCGCCGCCGGACTGGCGCTCGCCGCGCTGCTGCCCGGCCGCAGCGGCGGCCGGCGGGTGATTGTCGCGCCGGCGCCCGGTCGCAGGAAGCGGCGGCTGCGCACCAAGCAGACCACCTCGGTGCTGGTCGACCTGCACCTGCTGGAGCGCTGAGCGAGCCGGCGGCGCGGCGCCGCGCCGACAGCGCAGGCAACGAGCGCCCGACCTGTCGACGCGGCTGCTGACCCGCACGCGCCTCATTCTGTTAGAGCCTCTAAATCCCCTGAACCGACTGGCCGCCGCCGTCGTCATCGCCGACGCCCTCGCCGGCGAGGAACTCGTTGGTGTAGCCGCGTGAGGCGACCTGCGCGTCGGCGATCAGGCTGTGCCGCTGCATCCATCGTGCGTAGGCAGCCCACTCGGTTTCGTCAAACCAGCCGAACGGATGGTCGTCGCCGTCGGGGAACATCGCCGGCAGCGTCGCTTTGAGGCTCGCTTCCTGAAGGCCGCGATCGAGCCCCGGGCTGGCTTTCAACAGCGGATCAAGGCCGGCATCCGGGTCGGCCTTCACGGCGCGTGCGCCGATGCTGATCGCCTGCACGAGCCGGCGCACGATCGGCCCGCGGTCGCGCACCGTCTGCTCCGATGCGGCAACGATCAACTCGTCGTAGTTCGGCACGCCGAGACTCTGGATCTTCGTGATCACCGGATGTTTGTGTTTGCGTGCAAGCTCGATCCCCTCGTAGTTCCAGAATGCGCCGAGCGTCGCATCGACCTTCTTGGCGATCAGCGGCTGCGTTAGGTTGAAGCCCAAATCGACGCGCTTGACCGAATCGGACGGGACGTTGCCCTCCTTGAGGATCGTGTCGAGGTACGCCGCTTGGTAGGCGATGCCGGCAGTTCCGACCGTCGCCCCCTTGAGATCGGCCGCGTCGTGTACGCCGTGCGGCTTCAGTGAGATCAGCGAGGTCAGCGGCTCCTGCACCAGCGCCGCAACGCCCTGCACCTTCTGGCCCTTGGCGCGGGCGAGCACCAGCTCCGGTTGGTAGGTGACGACGAAGTCCGCTTTGCCGGTTTGCAGCAGCTTCAGCGGCGTTGCGGCGTCGCCCGGCGCCTGCACTTGCACATCGAGGCCGGCGCGCTCAAAGGCGCCGCTGCCAAGCGCCGCGTAGATCGCAGCATGGTCGGCGTTCGGGAAGTAGTCGAGCACCAAGGTGACCTTGTCGTGCGCGGTTACCGCCGTTTCGTTCTCCTGCTTCTCACCGCAGCCGGCCAGGAGCGACGCGGCGCCGAAGAGGCCGGTCGTGAGCAGCGTCGCAGCGCGCAGGTGGGGACGTGGGGAGCGGGTCATGTGGCCTTTCGGGCAGAGGTGGATGATCGCCGATCGAGCCGGCGTTCGACGCCGCCAAGTGACCAGAACAGCGTCAGCGAGAGGACGACGAGCAGTGTGATCGCGGCAAACGCCCGATCGGTTTGCAGCTGGGGAACGGCGTCGGCGACGATCCGGCCCAGCCCGCCGGTTGCCGTCGGGTCGGCAGCGGTCGTCGCCGTTTGACCGGTTGCGTCGGCAAAGACGGCGCCGATCACAGCGAAGACGACGGCCAGCCGCACGCCGGTCAGGATGCCGGGCAGCGCTCCGGGCAGTTCGACGAGTCGCAGTCGCTGCCACGGGCCGGCGCCGAGATTGCGCAGCACGAGGTTCGTCTCCGGCGCTACTGCGGCGAGTGCGTCACGGGTGGCGATCGCGACCGGGAAGAAGGCGACGACGACCACCAGCACCAGTTGCGGGCGCAGCCCGAAGCCAAGCCAGACGACGAGCAGCGGCGCGAGGATCGGGACCGGCACTGCCTGCGAACTAACGAGCATTGGCTCCAACGTGCGGCGCAGCAGCAACGAACGATGCAGCGCGATGCCGCACAGCAGGCCGAGCAGCAGCGCCGCGAGCAAGCCCAGCAGCAGCACCTGCGTGGTGTGCAGGGTCGCGGCGGCGAGCAGGTCGCGGTCGCGCCACAGGGCGGTGGCGATATCGCTGGGCGCCGGGAGCACGATCGGATCGATACGGCGCAGTCGCACGATCGCTTGCCAGCCGCAGAGCAGCGTGACGAGCGTCAGCGGTGCGGCAAGTGCCGTGGCCAGGCGGCGCGCCGGCGGTCCGGTCATCACGCCAGCTCCCGCAGGATCGCCGAACGCAACGGTTCGCCGCCGCGCTGCGAGAGCCGCAGTCCGGGCACGCCGCACAGCGACACCGATGGCTCGCGCAGTCCAGCGGCGGTGAGCACCAGCAGCCGGTCGGCGAGCCGCACCGCCTCGTCGATGTCGTGCGTGACCAGCACCGCAGCGCGGCCCTCCGCGCCGAGGTGGGCGAGCAGCAGTTCGTGAAGTGCGTCGCGGGTGAGCGCATCGACGGCCGCGAACGGCTCGTCGAGCAGCAGCAGCTCGCGGCCGGTCAGCAGGGTGCGGGCGAGCGCGACGCGCTGGCGCTCACCGCCGGAGAGCCGCGCGACCGGCACGCGG
>JASGGQ010000152.1:0-6002 GCA_047604965.1 Patulibacter sp.
CACAGCGCGCGACGTGGTTACTACTTCAGCTGGCTGCTGCTGAGGTCGAGTAGGCGGCGGGCGATCACGAGCAGCTGAATCTGCTGCGTGCCCTCGAAGATGTCGAGGATCTTGCCGTCGCGAGCCCACTTTTCCAACAGCTCGCGCTCGGCGTAGCCGGTGGCGCCGCACAGTTCGACGCAGCCAAAGGCGACGTTCACGCAGGTTCGGCCGGCTTTCGCTTTTGCCATCGACGCTTCGACCGAGTTCGGCTTGCCGTTGTCGGCCATCCACGCGGCACGCACCGCAAGCAGATACGCGGCCTCATAGTCGGCCTCCATCTGGATCAGCTTCGCAGCGGCCGCGCTTTGCACGTGCGCCGGACGATCCGGGTCGGCCGTGACACCTTCGTCGGCGAGCAGCTTCGTCGTGAGATCCAGGCAGGCGCGGGTCAGCCCGATCGCCATGGCGGCGACGAGTGGGCGCGTGTTGTCGAAGGTCTGCATCGCGCCGCCGAAGCCGGCCTTGGTTTCGATCTCCGGGTTGCCGAGCAGATCTTCCTTCGGCACGCGGCAGTTCTCCAGTCGGAAGGCGGCGGTGTCCGACGCGCGAATGCCGAGCTTGTGCTCCAGGCGCTCAAGCTTGAGCCCCGGGTTGCTGCGTTCGACAACGAACGACTTGATCGCCGCACGGCCGATGGCGAGATCCAGCGACGCCCACACCACGACCAGTTCGGCACGCTCGCCGGCGGTGACGTAGATCTTTTCGCCGTTGAGCACGTAGTGATCGCCGTCGAGCTCGGCGGTGGTGCGGATTGCGGCGGCATCCGATCCGGCCTCCGGTTCGGTGATCGCCATCGCGGCCCAGCGGTTGGCGTAGCGCTTCTTCTGATCTTCGTTGGCGACCGCCGCGATCGCGGCGTTGCCGAGTCCCTGGCGAGGCATCGCCAGCGTCAGGCCGACATCGCCACGGCAGGTTTCCATGATCGACAGCAGCGACGACATGTTCGTGCCGTTACGAACGCCGCCTTCGGCCTTGTCCTTGTCGCTGACCTGACTGGCGCTCGTCGCGCCGGCACTGGTCGAAGTGCCGGAATCGTTCATACCGTCGATCACGGCACTGAGCAGGTCGAGTTCCTGCGGATACTCGTGCTCGGCGAGGTCGTACTTGCGCGCGATCGGGCGCAGCACCTCATCGGCGACACCGGCGGCCTGCTTGACCAGCGGGACGAACTTCTTGGGGGTCTCGAGGTTGATCATCGTGACTGCTCCAAAATCCTCAGGCGGCCCTAGACGAGCAGCGTGCCCTCAAGCACGCCGGTGCCGCGCAGATCGCGGTACCACCGCTCGTTCGGGTACTCCTTGACGTAGCCGTGGCCGCCAAGCAGCTGCACGGCATGCGAGCCGATCTGCGCGGCGTACGTAGCGGCGAGCTGACGTGCGTGCGCGATCTGGTGGGTGGCGTCCTGGCCTGCATCGAGGCGGCTCGCGGCACGCAGTACGACGAGCCGCAGCCCGTCGAGTTCGATCGCGATATCCGAGATCGTGAAGGCGACGGCCTGGCGGTACGCGATCGGCTCTCCGAAGGCGGTGCGTTCCTTGACGTACGGAATCAGCTGATCGAGTGCGGCTTGCGCGCCGCCGACCGCCGCAGCAGCCCACGCTAGGCGCGCGCGGCGCACGGCGTCGACGTGATCCTCGGCGGTCCCGAGGATGTTTGCCTTCGGGACGACCACATCGGTCAGGTTCAGCCGCGACGTGCCGGCGGCGCGAATACCCATCGCCGGATCTTCTTCGGTGGTCAGGCCTGCGGTGCCTGGTTCGACGATGACGAGGCGCGCTTCGCCGTCGATCGTCGCGCTGACGACGAACAGCGCCGCTTCGGCGGCGTTGGCGACGAGCGCCTTGGTGCCATTGAGCGTCAGTTTGTCGCCGTTGATCGTGCCGGTGGTGCGCGGCGCGAGCGCGTCGAACAGCGGCTGCGGCTCCTGGATCGCGAGCGCCGCGTGCGGCGGCTGCTCCTCTTCGGTGAAGGCCGGCAGGTACGTCGCCTGCTGATCGGCGCTGCCGTAGTTCGCGATTGCGGTCGCAACTGCGGCGGGCGCCAGCAGCGCGGCGGCGAGGCCGACGTCGCCATGTGCGAGGGCTTCGGTGACAAGCACGCCGGTGACTGCCGAACGCTCTTCGGCGATGCCGCCGAGGCTGTCCGGCACGCCGAGCAGCGTCAAGCCAAGCTCAGCGGCCTGCGTCTTGACGGCGTCCGGCACGACCCGCGCGGCATCTGCATCTTGCGCGGCGGGGCGCAGTACCGTCGCAGCGAGTTCGCGTGCGGCCTCCTGGATCATCTGCTGATCGTCGGTCGGAGTGAGATCGAACAGCTGCTTCGGCTTGGCCGTCTTCGGGCGCACCGGCGTGCCACCGCCGCTGACCTTCTTGAAGGTGTGGCGGGCGACCGTCTCGGCTTGGAACCCGGTGCGCGTGCCGTTGTACAGCAGCTTTTCGACGCGCTTGCGCACGTTCGGGTTGGCCATCGCCGGCAGGCTGCCGGCGCGAGTCAGAAGGCGCAGGCCGAGCGTCGTGGCGCGATCGGCCGGGGACTGGCTGGTTTGCTTGGTCACAGGTGCTCCGTTGATGGGCGCGGAGGCGCGGCAGAACGTTGGATTGGGGTGGTGAGGGGCAGGCCCTCAGGGGTGAAAGGTGAGGTGGACCTCGGTCGGTCCGCGACCGGCTACAGCGAGCTGGGGCCTTCGGAGAGCCGGGCGCGCGCGTGAATGCGCGAGCCATCTTGGCTCAGCACCAGCAGATCGGTCGCCGAACCGCTTTGCCAGCGCGCGAGCTGCACCGTCGCCGGCAGCAGAATCGGGCGCTCGAAGCGTACGGCGAGGCTCGCGGCGCCCGGCAGCTCATCGCCGAAAGCGGCGGCGATCCGGCTGGCGGTCCACATGCCGTGCGCGATCGCGCGGGGAAACCCGAACGCTTTGGCTGACAGCGGGTGCAGGTGGATCGGGTTGCGGTCGCCGGAGATCGCGCCGTAGGTGCGGCCGAGGTTCTCCGGGAGTTCCCACGTCTCAGTCGTCGCTTTCGACGGGGCGTCGTCCTGGTCAGGCAGCGGCAGTTCGGCAACCGCTGCGGTGCCCTCGGGGACTTTCGCGCCGATTCGCAGCATTGTCGAGCGTTCGCGCCACACCAACTCTCCGGCACTGCTGGCCGTCGTCTCGATCGTGAAGGTCGCGCCCTTGCGATGCACGAACGGGCCGATGAAGCGCACGTCGATGTTCAGCAGCTCGTCTGGCGCGATCGGGCGGGTCCGCTCGACGAGATTGTCGAGGTGAACGGTGCCGATTGCGGGGTAGGGGAACGCGCCGTCGGTCATCCCCTGCATGTGCAGTGGGAAGGCCAGCAGGTGCGGCGAGAGGAGCGGCAGCGCCCCACTTCGGTCTTCGGTGATGTCACGCAGCTGCTGGAGCTCGGTCGGCTCCAGACGCGCGGACGCTCGGCGCAAAATGTCGGACGGCAATGGGCCACCGCCGCCGGGCAAAAAGGGAATCTTGCCGGCGAGCGGGATCGCGGCCAGTGCGGCCTTGCCGTACGAGCCGAGGAGGCCGGGGACCTTGGTGGGGGCGCTGCTCATGGAAGTGCTCCGGTGGGGTTAGGCGCCGAGCAGGCTCTGTCCGCAGACGCGCACGGTGGTGCCGTTCACGCCAGCGCTGCCGGGGCTCGCGAACCAGGCGATCGTTTCGGCGACATCGACCGGCAGGCCGCCCTGCGAGACGCTGTTCATGCGGCGGCCGGCTTCGCGGATCGTGAATGGGATCGCCGCCGTCATCTGCGTTTCGATGAAGCCGGGGGCGACCGCGTTCGCGGTACCGCCGACCTTCGCCAGCGCGGCGCTGTAGGCCTCGATGAAGCCGATCATGCCGGCCTTCGACGCCCCGTAGTTGGTCTGGCCGTTGTTGCCGGCGATTCCGGCGATCGACGCGAGGCCGATGATCCGCGACCCGTCGCCCAGTAGCTTGGCTTTCAGCAGCGCGTCGGTCAGCTTCTGCGGCGCGACGAGGTTGACGGCGAGCACCTTGTCCCAGCGTTCCGGCTTCATCCGGGCGAGCGTGCGGTCCTGCGTGATGCCGGCATTGTGGACGACGATGTCGACCTGGCCGCCGAGTGCCTTGATCTGCTTGACCAGTTCGTCCGGTGCGTCGTCGGCGGTCACGTCGAGCGTGATCGCGTCGCCGCTGAGCGGTGCGAGCGTGACGCCGAGATCGTCGGCGAGCGGCGGGATATCGAGGCCGATGATCTTCGCGCCGTCGCGGTGCAGCGTCGCGGCGATCGCGGCGCCGATGCCACGTGCGGCGCCGGTCACGAGCGCGACCTTGCCTTCCAGTGGGCGATCCCAGTTCTCCGGTGCGGTCGTCTTGCCGACCGGTTTGCCGACATACGCGACCTGGCCGGAGACGTACGCCGAGCGGGGGGAGAGGAAGAAGCGCAGCGTCGATTCGAGCGCCGTCTCGCCACCGGGCTGCACGAGCACGAGGTTGACGGTGCGGCCCTTGCCGATCTCCTTGCCGAGCGAGCGGGTGAAGCCCTCCAGCGCGCGCTGTGCGATGTGCGTCGACGGATCGGTGGCGGTGGCCGGGTCTTTGCCGACGACGACGATGCGGCCGGACGCCTTGACCGACTTGGCGGTCGGGTGCAGCGCATTCCACAGCGCCTTGAGCCCCTCAGCGTCGTCGATCCCGGAGGCATCGACGACGATGCCGGCCGGCTGGTCGCCATCTTTGCTCCACAGCGTCGAGGCTGCGGTGAACGCCGGGTCGCCGGGAACGCCGAGCAGCTGTGCGCCAGCACCGGCGACGATGCCGGAGATCGTGTCGAGGAGCGGTCCGGCCGACCCGCCACTGGTCAGCAACACCGGGCCGCCGATGGCCGGATCTCCAGCTTTCCAGCGGTTGAGTACCAAAGGCTGTGGCAGTCCGGCGGCGTCGGCGACGCGCTTGCCGAGCGGGCTGCGGACGAGCGTTGCGTAACGGTCGCTCATGACTTGCTCCCGAGCGTTGGATCGGTGGAAACGAGGGCGGTCACGCCGAGGCCGCCGGCGGCGCAGACTGAGATCAGTCCGGTGCCGCCGCCACGGGCGTGCAGTTCTTTCGCGAGGCCGGCGATCAGTCGACCGCCGGTCGCTGCGAACGGGTGGCCGGCGGCCAGTGAGCCGCCGTTGACGTTGAGCTTGCTGCGGTCGATCGCGCCGAGCGGCTTCGCGAGGCCGAGGTTCTTCTTGCAGAAGTCTGCGTCCTCCCACGCCTTGAGCGTCGCGAGCGTTTGCGCGGCGAATGCTTCGTGGATCTCGTACAGGTCGAGGTCCTGGAGGGTGAGGTCGTTGCGTGCGAGCAGGCGCGGCACCGCGTAGATCGGGGCGAGCAGCAGCCCCTCCTTGCCGCCGACGTAATCCACGGCGGCGGTCTCGCCGTCGATGAAGTATGCGAGCACCGTCAGATCGCGCTCCTTCGCCCACGCTTCGCTGCCGAACAGCACGACCGATGCGCCGTCGGAGAGCGGGGTCGAGTTGGCGGCGGTCATCGTGCCTTCGGGGCCGCCGAAGACCGGCTTGAGCTTGCCGAGCTTCTCCAGCGATCCGCCGGGACGCAGGTTCGCGTCGCGCTCAAGGCCCTTGTACGGCGTGATCAGGTCGTCGAAGAAGCCACGGTCGTACGCAGCGGCCAGTTTCTCGTGGCTTTCGAGCGTGAGCTGGTCCTGCGCTTCGCGGGTAATGCCCCAGGTGGCGGCGGTCTCAGCGGTGTGGCCGCCCATCGACTTGCCGGTACGCGGCTCCTTGTTGGCCGGTGCGTCGATCGAGATATCGCCCGGGCGGATCTTCGCGAGGACCTTCAGGCGGCCCTGGAGATCGCGCTGGCGGTTGACCTCCAGCAGCTTCTTGCGGAGCTTGGAGCCGATCGCGATCGGCGCGTCGGAGGTGGTGTCGACACCACCAGCGATGCCCCACTCGATCAGACCGAGGCGGATCGTGTT
>JASGGQ010000153.1:0-5965 GCA_047604965.1 Patulibacter sp.
GAGCGTGTGGCTGATGATGAAGTAGCCGTCGGCGAGGCCCTGCATCAGCGCGCTGGCACCGAGCCGGTTCGCGCCGTGGTCGCTGAAGTTCGCTTCGCCGATCGCGTACAGCCCGGGGATCGTCGTCATCAGGTTGTAGTCGACCCACAGACCGCCCATCGTGTAGTGCGGCGCCGGGTAGATCCGCATCGGCACCTTGTACGGATCTTCGCCGGTGATCCGCTCATACATCTGGAAGAGGTTGCCGTAGCGCGACGCGATCAGCTCTGAGCCGAGCCGTTCGATTGCCTGCGCGAAATCGAGGTACACGCCGTTGTGCCGTGGGCCGACGCCGAGCTCGTCGTCGATCATGACCTTCGCGGCCCGCGAGGCAACATCGCGTGGCACAAGGTTGCCAAAGGCCGGGTAGCGGCGCTCCAGGAAGTAGTCGCGGTGTTCCTCGGCGACCTCGGCCGGTGGCGTGTCGGTGTGGCCGGCTTGCGGCACCCAAATCCGGCCGTCGTTGCGCAGCGACTCGCTCATCAGCGTGAGCTTGCTTTGGAACTCCTCCGATTGCGGGATGCAGGTCGGGTGGATCTGCGTGTAGCACGGGTTCGCGAGCAGCGCGCCACGTTTGTGCGCACGCCAGATCGCGGTCGCGTTGGAGTTGCGCGCGTTCGTCGAGAGGTAAAACGCATTGGAGTACCCGCCGGTCGCGAGCACCACGGCATGTGCGGCCAGCGAGAACACCTCGCCGGTCAGCAGGTTGCGCGCGACGACGCCGGCGGCGCGGCCGTCGATCGTGACGATATCGAGCACTTCGGTGCGGGTCTTCAGATCGACCGCGCCAAGCCCGATTTGTCGCGATAGCGCAGAGTACGCGCCGAGCAGGAGCTGCTGACCGGTTTGGCCGCGCGCGTAGAAGGTGCGCGACACCTGCGCCCCGCCGAAGCTGCGGTTGTCGAGCAGGCCACCGTATTCGCGGGCAAACGGGACGCCTTGAGCGGCGCACTGGTCGATGATGTTCACCGACACCTGCGCGAGGCGATACACGTTGCTTTCGCGGGCGCGGTAGTCGCCGCCCTTGATCGTGTCGTAGAACAGCCGGTGAACGGAATCGCCGTCGTTACGGTAGTTCTTCGCGGCGTTGATGCCGCCTTGCGCTGCGATCGAGTGCGCGCGCCGCGGCGAGTCGTGGAAGGTCAGCGTGGTGACCTGATAGCCGAGTTCGGCGAGCGTCGCTGAGGCCGATGCGCCGGCGAGGCCGCTGCCGACGACAATCACATGAAAGCGCCGCTTGTTCGCCGGGTTGACGAGTTTGACGCCGAATCGATGCGCGTCCCACATCTCGTCGAGCGGACCAGCGGGAGCACCGTCGGCAAGCCTGAAGTTCGTCATCCAACCAGTCCAGTCACGACCGCAAGCGGGAAGGAGATGTTGCCGAGCGCGATCACCGTCGCGAAGCCGATCGCGAAGTACCGGGTGCGTTGACGTGTGCCCGGCCCACCAATTCCCAGGCTCTGGAAGAGACTCCAGGCGCCGTGGTAGAGGTGGAACGCAAGCGCGAGGTTGGCGACGACATACGCGAGCGCCACTGGAGCGCGCTGGAAACTGGCGACGAGGTTCTCGTAGGGGTGTTCGGCAACGAAGTTGGGGTTGGCGGTGCCGATCGTCAGGTCGAGCAGATGGAAGATGATGAACAGCAGCACGATCGGACCGGTCCAGCGCACCGTGCGGCTTGCGAAGTCGGCGGCGACGTACTCACGCGGCGCGGCGTAGTCGACCGGGCGCGCAGCGCGGCTCTTGCGGGCGAGCTTGAAGGCCGCGTCGAGGTGCAGCCCGACGGCGGCGACCAAGCCGAAGCGCATCAGCCAGAGAAAGCCGGAGTGCGGCAATGCGGGGTAGCCGATCTCTCGCAGCCACTCGCCGTAGTGGTCGAGCTCATGGGCGCCGGCGTACAGCTTGAGGTTGCCGACCATGTGCAGGAAGACGAAGGTGAGCAGCAAAGCGCCGGTCACCGCCATCACGTATTTGCGACCGAGGTCGGAGCGGTAGAGCGCGATCAAGGCAGCGTGGTCATCGTGGGGGTAACGACGGTCATATGCGACCGCGAACCCTAGTTGATCGGGATCGACTCACGACGTGTGATCAACGACACGCGCCACCGTCCTCGCATGGAAAATTGACCGGGGCCCCCTTGCGGAGGCCCCGGCGGTAGCGCGCCTATAAGCCGGATTCTGTCTTGAGCAACCATCCATCTTTGCGACCTACCTGAGCCTCGGCGGGCCACCTGCGAGCGGCTCTGCTCGGTCTTGCATCGGGTGGGGTTTACCTGGCCGCCGTGTCACCACGACGCCGGTGCGCTCTTACCGCACCTTTTCAACCTTGCCTGTACGACCGGCGTCGCCGGCCGCCATCGGCGGTGTATTTCTGTGGCACTTTCCCGCGGGTTTCCCCGGGTCGATCTCCCGACCACCCTGCCCTGCGATGTCCGGACTTTCCTCGAAACGGCGGACCGTTCCGCAGCTGCCCGGCGCGCCCCCGCAGCGTAGCGCCCTGCGGCGTCGCGCCATACAGTCGCGCTTGCCTGCGTGTCGCGCAACCTGCCAAACGCAGGCTTGTTCGCCAACCGCAGATGGTCGCGTCGAATCCCTTCGGTGCTCCGGCGACGCAGCGGTCGCAAAGGCGCGCCCGCGCGGCCGGTCGCTGCGGGTTACGCTCCGCAGATCACCGACGTACCGGCAGCCGACCGGGCCGCAGAAGCCCAGCGCCTCGCGCGCAGCGTCGAGCGTGGGCGGCAGATCGCCGCAGCGCTGCGGCATCTCGATTCGTACGGCACCGAGCCGACCTCGCAGCCGCTGGCAGAGTCGCTCGCGCGATTTTTGATCGACCGCGCCGAGAGCCGGCACGCGGGATGGCGAATGTTGCGCCAGTTGATCGTCGAGAGCGCCAGCGATGCTCCGTGGGAGCGCTGCGCTCGGCGTGCCGTGCCGCTCGTCGCCGACGAGCTCGTGCGTTTGACCGACGAGGCCGGACGCACGCCGCTCCATCGCGCGCAACATGTCGCCGCTCGTTGCCGCGCGGTTGCCGTCGCCCCGTTTGTGGAGCCAGCGCCGTTGCTGCACCATCTTGGTTTGGCGCTGCGGCCGATCGACCCCGAGGAGTGGGCGGACGCGCTGCGCGAGAGCGTCACCGCCCGCTCGCGCGAGGGCGCGCGCAAGCGACTGGCGGGCGCATTGGCACTGGAGCCGGCGAGCGTCAAACGAGACGGCGGTTTACAGACGGCGCGGGACGCGGTGCACGAACGCAGCCGTTCGAACGCGAAGCCGCGCGGTGCTCGTCGGTGACGATGCGCAGCTCTGGGCTGCGCATGGCGAACCGCAGCAGCCGCGACCAGCGCTGCGGGTCGTCGGTCAGCGTGACGCGCTCACGGGTTTTGGGGTCGCTGAGCGCCTGGCCGAGCGGCAGCGCGGTGATGTCGCCGCGCAGCGTGATCGAGCTTCATGACTTCGACGATGACCTGGCCGTCGTCGAGGCGTCGGATGCGCGCGTCGTAGTCGCCGCGTGGAAAGGCTTTGATCCGGCCGCTGCGGATCTGGTTGGCGGCGGCGCTGGCGTTCGCGCGCTTGCCCGGCGGGTAAGTCTTGTAGGGCTCCCAGGAACCCGGCGTCAGTGCTTGGGCGAACGCGACGGCGCGCTCGCGGTCGGTGAGTACGGCGGCGACCACCGCGCGCGGTGGGATGACCTCGGCGACCGGGATGCCGGGCTCGTCGGCGAACGGGCGATCACTGGTCGGCCCCAGGCCACTGCGGATGAGGATGTTGGCGAGCTGCTCGTCGATGGGGAACAGGTCCCAGCGCGACCGCAGGTCGAACCCGTAGATCCGGTCGTAGTACTGCGGGCCGGGCCGGAAGTGGCCGGTGGAGGGCTGGTAGACGAAGGGGTATGTCTCGCGCCAAAGCATCAGCGCTGCGTCGCGTCCCTGCTCATCGCGCAACAGGTACAGCTGCCCCTCAACGGGCTCCCCATCGCACCGGTCGGACACATCAACGCTCACTACCGCCATCTCACGCTTATCTTATCGCATCTTACGGGCCAGTTGGACACCAAGGCGTCGCTCAAGCGCGTCGATGCCAGGCGGATCTGGAACTCCGGTGGCCAGTTCGCGCAGCTGCTCGCGCGCAGCGCGGCGCTCCGGCACCGTTGCGGCCCTGCTGCGCGAGATCTCGTAGAGCTTGTGGCTGGGCTCTTTGGCCACGATCGACGCGGCGGTGTGGTGCTGGACCTCGAAAGCGTGGCCGCCCGGGCTGCGCCAGCTCAGATGCACGCCCTTGTACATCGCCTCGGCGTGAAAGGAGTGGTCGGCGTCCGTGAGGGTGTAGCCGGCGGCGCGCAGCGCGGCTGCATGCTGGGCGACGTGATCGGCGAAGCTATCGGCGTCGTCGGTGACGACGGTGTAGCGCACAACGTCGTCGATCCGCCCGGCGACCGCTTCGTGGTCGCGGCGATCGGGTTCATCGGTGAACCGGCCCGCGAGCTTGCGCGCCAGCGAGCTGGGTGCCTTGAGGCGCGTGGAGAGTGCTTCGCAGCGCGCGCCAGCGGGAACAGCCGCTACGACGTCGGCAGTAATTCTCGGCTCGGCACGCAGCGCCGCAGCCGCCAGCTCCAGCGCCCAGCGGACCGGCGCAGCGCCGTACTCGTCGGTAAGCGCTGCGGCGTCGACGTTCTCCCACTCAGGAGGCGGGACGCCTGGAGCGCTCGGAGCTACCGGGCCACTCGCGACAGCGGGCGCCAGACGCCGGATCGTGCAGCCGTGGCAGCGCCGACCGCCCTCGGCCTTACTGCGGCACATCGACGATGCCGAGCGCCTTACGCGCGTCGGTGTACTTGCCCGTCAGGCGCTGGCGGGTGGCGTCGTCGAGCTGGGCCAGGCGCTCGGGGCTGGCGTTGTCAGCGATGTCCGACGCTTTGACACGCAGCGCTGCGGCGTTCGCGCGGACCCGGCGGTAGTAGTCGGCCGAGGTTTCGCCGTCGCGGCGGGTGATCGCCTCGACGGCGGCGATCGTCTGCGGCGAGATGCCCGCAGCCGCAAGATCCTGCGCGGTCACGTCGGTGTCCTCAAGCACGTCGTGCAACCAGGCGACTGCTACATCTGCCGGATCGACGGCGTCGGCGACGCGGCGCACATGCTCGACGTACGGCCGCCCGGCCTTGTCGGCCTGCCCGGCGTGTGCGGCGCGCGCGATCGCTTCCGCCGCCACCGCCTCTGATGTCCCCTGTAGCGGGCGTGTCTCATGTCGCGCCATCGCCGGGATCGTAGAGACAGCAGCACGGCCACGGTGAGCGTCGAGCGTCCGGACCATGTGTGCAGGCCTCGTCAGACCTCAGTAGATGGCCCGGCGCCCGTGACGGTCGCTGGAACGGCCGCAACGCGTACCGCACGTATGCGTGCTGTATTTTCCTTGTGACGACGGTACCCCCTTTCGACGACGTGCCCGGGGCGCACGAGTGGATGCACCAGCAGATCGGCGGCTGGGCGGGGCGCTTGGACGACGAACGCACCCGCGCACTGCGGGCCTACAAGTCGACCGCGTACTTTCACCTCAACGAGGCCCTGCGCACTGGACAGGCGACCCGGTTCGACGCGCCGCAGTGGCGAGCGATCACCGAGGCGATCGGGGCCGAGGCCTTGACCGAGCCAGTCACCGTGTTTCGCAGCATCGACGACTACGAGATCGCGGAGCTGGTGCTGCTCGACGGTGCCGAGATCCCGCACGAGGGCTTCACCTCCGTGTCGGTCGTGCGGGCAGTCGCTGAGTCGTTCCTGCACGAGTGCGGCGACTCCGACGTGTTCGAGGAGGACAACGGCGCAGCACGCAACGTCCTGCTGATCGCCGAACTTCCGGCCGGAACGCACGCGGTGCCACTAGATGGTTGATTCCACGGCGGGGTGCCGTGGGTGTGCGTGGATCGCGGATGCCCTCGA
>JASGGQ010000154.1:0-5809 GCA_047604965.1 Patulibacter sp.
GCCCCTATAGGGGCCAAATCTCGACGCTCGGCCGGCGGCCGGCGGCCGGCGGCCGGCGGCCGGCGCGCACGCTAGATAGTTGGTGGACCGAACGACGTGGTCGTCAGGCCTTCGGCCCGTAGCCGGTCAGCGACGGCGGCGGTCTCCAACATCACCCGGGCTCGATCGACGAGCGAGTGGATCGGTCCGCGTTGGCGCGCCTCGCGATCGAGCGCAGTCAGGCTGATCACGAGCCGTTCCGGCGACCACCAGCTGCCCCACGGCAAGGTGTCATGCTCGCTGTCGAGGATCGCAAGTTCAGCGGCCTTCGCCGGCGACAGCTTCGCCGCGCGGCTGTGCTCGCCGACTTCGATCACCCACGCCCAATAGTCGCGCAGCACGTCGAGATCCTCAGCGCCGCCGACCGGCCCGTGTCCGGGCACCACAACGCGCGGCTCAAGCGCGCGAATCTCATCGAGCGCCGCAACCCAACCGCGCACCGGCCCAACCCACATCACCGGTGCGACGCCGACGAACAACAGGTCGCCGGCGAAGACGACTCGGTCGTCCGGCAGGTGGACATACGTGTCGCCCGGAGAGTGCGCCGAACCGACGTCGACGAGCCGCAGCGGCCGCTCGCCAACCTGCAACTCCAGCTCACCTTTGAAGGTGCGCGTCGGCCCGGTGCGCCGCACTTCGCTGTACGCCCACGGCGCCGTCATCCGCGTCATGTAGCGCGCGAAGCTGCCGAGTTCGCCGATCCGCCGCGCCGGTCCGGGGAGCTTCGGCAGCGGCGTTCGCGCCAAACCGGCGACCAGTCGCGCGGTGCGACCAAAGCGCACCGGATCTTCGGAGGCCAGGTGCTCAGCCGTCGCTTCTGAGGCGATGATTTCGTCGGCCGCGACCGCTCGGTTGCCCCATACATGGTCGCCGTCGCCATGGGTGAGCACCAAGGTGGTGATGCGGCTCCCGAGCGGCAGCGGTGCGATCGCCAGCAGGTCGCAGGTGCGGCGCTCATCCCACTGCGTGTCGATCAGCAGCGCTTCGTCCCGCGTCGTGATCAGTCCCGCGTTCGACCAGCCCCAATCACCAATCGGATGGACCCACGTGTGAAGCCCGTCTCCCACCGCGTGCCACTGATGCGTCGCCGCCATGCTGGCGACGGTACCCGACTGCCGCACCGCCGGCCACCGAATCTCCCGCGACCACCACCAAACGGCCAGTCGCGGGTCGCTCAACCAGCTTCCAAACACCCCGGTGCGAGCGGGTACATCGGGGGCGTCAGCGGCTCAGATAGGCTGCCCGATGATGCAGCCGCTGGGCAGCGATCAGGAAGGTCAGCCGTCGCGCACGCAGCGCACCGCGAGCGCGATCCTCGATGCCGCTGCCGGGCTGTTCTTCGAGCGCGGCGTGCAGCACACCACGATCGACGAGATCGCCGAGCGCGCAAACGTCTCGGTTGGCTCGGTCTACGTGCATTACGGCAGCAAAGACGGCCTCTACCTCGCACTCGTCGAACATGCGATCGAGCGCTCCGAGTACTACACGCAGCGGGCGACCGACGACCCCTCGCCACTACAACGGGTCTTCAACCTCGGCGATGCCTTTGTCGAGTTCGCGCTCAACGAACCGGTCGTGTTCCGGATCGCGTCGATGCAGATGTTCGACCCGGCGGCGGTCGACGATGAAAAGCTCGGCCCGGTCGCGACGCGAATCGCCGAGCGCATTCAACGCACGATCGGCCGGCTGCACGACGATCTCGTCGAGTCGATGGAGCGCGGCGAGATCGCCCGCACCGATCCGGGGATGATGATGACCTTCCTGTGGGGTGCGTGGAGCGGCGTGCTGGCGCTGAGTCTGCGCGACGCGCCGCAGGCCGTCCCGGCTGAGCAGGTGCGCCGCACGTTGCGCGTCGCGGGGATCGTGTTGCGGCGCGGCATGATGGTCGAACCGTCGGCGTGGGTGTTTCCCGCTTCGCTCGACGGGCCGCCGCAGGCCACAACGACGCCGGCAGATTCCCCGTCCGCGTAACGCACGCTGCGGGCCGGCATCGGCCGCCCCGCAGCTCACGTCGAGCGACCTCTGCTCAGCGCACCCGCACCGAGCGGGTGACGGTCGCGACGCGGCGCCCACCCTGGTCGAGCCGCAACGCGATCGTGTAACGGCCGGCTTGCAGCCGCCCATGCGGCAAGCGTAGGTCGACGGTCGCGCCGGGCACGATGCGCTGCGCCGTGATGCTCACGCGGCGGGTACCGGACGGGCCGCTCACCGTCGCACTGCCGGAGATCGGTTCGACGGTGTTGCCGGCGTTGCGCACGCCGATCCGCGTTGTTCCGCCCGAGTAGCGCGCCGAACCGACCACAGCACGCAGCGAGCGCCGCGCGGTGGACGGGTTGAGCCGCAGCCCCGCCAGCAGGCGATAACGCGCAGTCACGCCGTTGCTGGAACTCGCGCCGACGACCGTCCCGATCACCGAGATCGTGCCGTACAGCGATCCGGAGCTGGGCCGCGACAGCAGCGACGCCGGCACCGAGCGCACCTGACCGGGCGCCAGTGTGAAGGCCGTGACCCCAAGCTTGATCTGCGAAAGGCGCCGCGTATCGTTTGGCCGTACCGCGCCGTTGCGCGACTGAATCCACGGGCGTGCGCTCACCGTGATCCGCAGCGTTTTGCTCGCCCCGTTGGTGACCCGCACCGAGCCGATCGAGCCCGGCTTGGCTTCGCGCTCGATTGTCGCCGGTGAGATCGCCAGCCCGCCGGCCGCTGCGGTCGAGGGCACGGCGGCGCACAGCAACGCCATCGCAGTGCCGGCAAGCGTCGCGATCCGGCTGAGGGTCATAGTCGAGCTTCCTTGGTTCATGGGCCTTGCGGTCCGAGGGTGATCGTGGCGTCTGGGCTGCCAGCAGCGGTCCGCGGAATGCGGGTAACGCGCCGCAGGTTGGTGCGCGACCCACCGAATGCGCCGAGTTCGGTGACGCTGCCGCCCTGCACGAGCTGGAGGCGCGTGCCGCCGACCGTCGAGGTGACGCTCGCAGTCACCCGCCCCGACGCGGTTTGGTCGAGTGAGAGTTCCATCAGCGATTCGACCTCTCCACTGATGCCGGTGTCGTCGGCGCGCGTCAGTCCGGCGCCGGCGAGCGGCAGCGTGGTCGTCAGCAGCATCGCGGCGATGGCGTGACGGTGCGTGATCATCGGCGTCCTGCCTGCGAGATCACGATCGGGATGCGCACCTGGCTGCTGGCGTTGGCTGCGCGATAGCGAAAGGTCAGAGTGCGCGAGGAGCGGTACGCGAGGATCACCATGATCCGTCCGCGTGGGGCAGTCGCGATGCCGGTTACCGCGTGGGAGCGGCGCTTGACGCGGTAGCTCAAGCCGACCGGCGTGCCGCGTGGGGCGCCGCGCCGCACGCCGTTGATCAGGCAGGTGAGCCGGCCTCGGAAGCGGTACCGCGCGCCCCAGCGCAGCACCGGCACCGAGTGCGAGAGGCGCAGTGGGCGTTGGTCGAGCCACATCGAGAGGCGCGGTTTGACGCACGCCGTCGCTGTGGTCGCGCTGCTCGTCGTTTGCGTCGCCGACTGCGTCGTTTGCCGCAGGCTGGGGTCGCCGACCGTGAGTTGCACCGTGTTGCTGTAGACCGGGTCGGGGCCGGCGACCGTGAGGTCGCGGTCGACGAAATCGGCGCTGTTGCCGGCGGCATCGGCGACCGCGACGCGCAGATGATGAACACCGGCCGGCTGCGCCGACAGGTCAGCGGCCAGCGACGCCTGCGTCACGCGACTCGGACAGCGGCCGGGCTGATCGCCGGAACCGGCCGATGTCACGTCACGCGCCTGGCAGCCCGGCGCGAAGGTCAACGTTGCGACGGCCGCACCGTCGATCAGGATGGTCGCGGTCGCGAGGCCGGCGCCATCGTCGACGGCGTCGATCGCGAGGGTCAAGCTGCCGCGTGCCGGACTGGTGACGCCGCCGACGGCGCCGCGTGGCGCTGCCGTGTCGGAGGTCGCGTCAACCACGGCGGCAGCCGCGTTGGCGACTCCGGTACCAAGCACCGGAGTCGCCAACGTCAGCCCGGCGATCCGGGCGATCGTTGTTGCGCGGAGCGCCACCTGGTCCCTACGGCGTGCCGGCCGACAGGGTGAAGGTGAGCGTCTTGCCGTACGTGCCGGCAGTCAGCCCTTCGGAGGCGCCGATCGGCTGGCGCAATGCCACCGTCAGCGGCGTGCCAGAGGCCGCGTCGAAGCTCAGCAGAGACTGGGCGCTGCCGCTGAGGTCGACGAACGAGCTTGTCGGCGTGGCCGCCGAGGTCGCGCTGACCTTCAGCGGTGCGGCCAGTGCGTGGCTGCCGTTGAGCAGGTAGCCCGGCGTCGTGCCGGTGTCCTGCACGGTCAATACCGACGGGCCGGTCGAGGTGGCGGTGCCGGTGATCGACGTGTCGTAGTCGGCGGCGACGCCGGGAACGAAGCTGCCGAGACTCGCGGTCGTCGAGTTGAGCGTCAGGTTCAGCGCATCGCCGACGGTCCCGTCGACCGTCAGCGACTGCGTCGAACCAGCCAGCGGCGTCGCGGTCGGCGTGGCCGTCGGCGTCACTTCGGGCGTAGCCGTCGGGGTGGCGTCGGGCGTAGCCGTCGGGGTCACTTCGGGCGTAGCCGTCGGGGTGGCCTCGGGCGTAGCCGTCGGGGTGGCCTCGGGCGTAGCCGTCGGCGTCGCTTCGGCGACTGGCGTAAAGGTCACCGAGAATCCCTGATTGGCTCGGCCGAGCAGGAAGAAGGTACGGATGCTGTCGAAGACCGTGTTGGAGCTGATGTAGCTCGTCGGCGCATCAACCGGCGTGCCAGATGGCACGAGGTTGCTGATCGTGTACGTCCCGTCCGAGTTCTCGGTCGATGTCGCCGATGCGGCGTCGAGCGCGAAGATCGTGCCGTCGTACGCTGCCGGCGTTTGATCGGTCGCGTCCATCGCCGCGCTGACGATGCCGCTGGCGACCAGGCGCGCGGACTGCGGGGCGTCGAACACGAGCTGCGGGTTGACGACGGTCAGGAAGGTGCTGCCGTGCGCGGTGAAGGTCAGCGTGCCTTCAAAGTTCACCGCACCGGTCTTCGTCGTCGGGTCGTAGGAGCCGACGGCACCGGTCGAGGTCGTCGGGAAGGCAAACGGGTATTTCACCCCGGTGCCAGCTGCGGGCGTGCTCGTCGCGGTGATCGACGCGCCGGTGGCCGGAGCGGTCGCTTCGACCTTGCCGACGCCGCCGAGCTGGCCGATCGATGAGGCGGCATAGCCGGCCAGGGTGTATGGCGACGTTTCGCGCGGCACATCCCAGGTCAGCGTGCCCGACTGCACATCAAATGCCGCAGCGACGCCGGGGAGCAGCCCCAGCCCGGCAACGGAGACCGTTGCGAGAGCGATCAGCCTGCGCGGAGACCGCCGTGGAGCCCTCGTCGTGATCGTGGTCATCGTGTTCTCTCTCATGTTGGAGTGGTGTTCCCGCACCGTTCCCGCATCTGCCGGCCAGCGGCAGAGCCGGCCGACGGCTGCTCGCAACCTGCGACGCCATCATCGGCCGACGACGACCAGGTATCCCCCGGTCGATCGCGGACTATATCCAACTTGGCGAGTCGGTGTTAGGATCGCCTAACGCCCGGTCAGTGGTGGCCGGTGCAGCGCGCTGCGGCGGCTGCCCCCGCTGTCGACCGTTCCCGCAGGCGGCGGGGGCAACCGCCGCAGCGAGCGTCGCGATCGACCTGTGTTTCGACGCTACGGGACGCGCGGAGACCGACGGGTCGCGAGGGTCATGTGTCTGCGGTGAGTGTGAGGATCGCGTCGCGCAGCTGCT
>JASGGQ010000155.1:0-5758 GCA_047604965.1 Patulibacter sp.
AGAGCGCCTTGAGGATGTCCTCGACGCGATCTTTCGCGTCGCCGAACAGCATTTGCGTGTTGTCGCGGAAGAACAGCGGGTTTTGTACGCCCGCGTAGCCGGAGGCCATCGAACGTTTGAAGACGATCACGTTCTCGGCTTCCCAAACGTGCAGGACGGGCATGCCGGCGATCGGGCTGCCGGGGTCTTCGGAGGCGGCGGGATTGACGGTGTCGTTGGCGCCGATCACGAGGACGACCGAGGTATCGGCGAAGTCGTCGTTGATCTCGTCCATTTCGAGCACGATGTCGTACGGCACTTTGGCTTCGGCGAGCAGCACGTTCATGTGGCCTGGGAGTCGGCCGGCGACGGGGTGAATGCCGAAGCGCACGTCGACGCCTTGCTCGCGCAGTTTGCGGGTCATGTCGGCGACGCCGTGCTGCGCCTGCGCGACGGCCATGCCGTAGCCGGGCGTGATGATGACCGATTTGGCGCTCTTGAGCAGTTCGGCGGCGCCTTCGGCGTTGATTTCGCGATGTTCGCCGTAGTCGACATCATCGCTGGCCGGCGCTTCGATGCCGAAGCCTCCGGCGATGACCGAGATGAACGAGCGGTTCATCGCTTCGCACATGATGTAGCTCAGGTAGGCACCGGAGGAGCCGACGAGCGCGCCGGTGATGATCAGCGCGTCGTTGCCGAGCAGGAAGCCTGATGCGGCGGCGGCCCAGCCGGAGTAGGAGTTGAGCATCGATACGACGACCGGCATATCGCCGCCGCCGATCGAGGCGACGAGGTGCCAGCCGAGCAGGAGCGCGAGGATCGTCGCGAGGACGACAGGGACGATCCCGGGGCTGGCGACAAACCACACAGTCAGCGCCGCGAACACGACCAGCGATCCGACGTTGATCGCGTTTTTACCGGGCAGCATCAGCGGTTTGGAGTCGATTTTCGCGGAGAGTTTGAGGTAGGCGACGATCGAGCCGGTGAAGGTGACGGCGCCGATGAAGATGCCGATCACCACTTCGGCGTGGTGGATGCCGAGGGTGCCGAGGGCGTCGAGCGCCTGCCATTCCTCGCCGCCGGACTGGTGTTCGACGAGCAGGAATCCGTTCCAGCCGACGAGCACGGCGGCCAGGCCGACGAAGCTGTGCAGGAGCGCGATCAGTTCGGGCATGCCGGTCATCTCGACGATGCGGGCACGCCAGAACCCGATGGCCGCGCCGACGCCGACGGCGACGACGAGCAGGATCAGGCCGATCGTTTCGATGTCAGCGTCGATCGCGAGCCAGATCGTCGCAACGAGCGCGAGTGCCATGCCGGCCATGCCGTACCGCAGGCCGACCTTCGCGGTCTCGTGTTTGGAGAGCCCGGCGAGCGCGGCGATGAAGAGCAGCGCGGCAACGATGTACGCGGCCTGCGCGGGAACTGTGACGGAATGAGACATGCCCTAGCTCCTGGAGAACATGGCGAGCATGCGGCGAGTTACCGCGAAGCCACCGAAGACGTTGATGCTCGCGAGCAGGATCGCCGCGGTCGATATGGCGGTGATCAAGCTGTCGCCGTGGCCGATTTGGATCAGCCCGCCGACGACGATGATCCCGGAGATCGCGTTGGTGACCGACATCAGCGGGGTGTGCAGCGCATGGTGTACATGTCCGATGACGTAGTAGCCGACGACGATCGCGAGCGCGAAGACGGTCAGGTGCGGGACGAGCGTCGGCGGGGCGAGCGCGACGATCCCGAAGAACGCGGCGGCGCCGAGCAGCACGAGTCCCAGGCGCGTGGCGTCCGACATCGGCTCCTTCGGCGGAGCCGGTTCGACCGCCGGTTTGGCGGCAGCTGGCGCCGGTGCGGCGGACACTTGCACCTCCGGCGGCGGCCATGCCAGCTCGCCGTCTTTGACGACGGTGATGCTGCGCTGCACAACGTCATCCCAGTCGAGCACGAGGACGCCGTCTTTGCCGGGCGTCATCAGCTTCATCAGGTTGACGAGGTTCGTGCCGTAGAGCTGCGACGCTTGGGCGGGCAGGCGGCCGGCCAGGTCGGTGTAGCCGAGGATCGTGACGCCGTTGTCGGTCACGACCGCTTCGCCTTTGACGGTGCCTTCGACGTTGCCGCCGTTGGCGGCGGCCATGTCGACGATCACGCTGCCGGCCTTCATCGACGCGACCATCTCTTTGGTGATCAGCGTCGGCGCCGGGCGTCCGGGGATCAGCGCGGTGGTGATGATGATGTCGACGTCGGTCGCCAGTTCGGCGTAGAGCGCTGCGGCGCGCGCGTTGTAGTCGTCCGACATCTCCTTCGCGTAGCCGGTGGCGGAGACTTCGACCTCGGCGGACTCGACGGAGAGGTATTCGCCGCCGAGCGACTTGACCTGATCCGCGACTTCGGGGCGGGGGTCGGTGGCGACGACGATCGCGCCGAGGCTGCCGGCCGCGCCGATCGCCGCAAGTCCGGCAACGCCGACGCCAGCGACGAGTACCTTCGCCGGGTTGACTTTGCCGGCGGCCGTCACCTGACCGGTAAAGAAGCGGCCGAAGCTGTGGGCGGCTTCGACGACGGCCCGGTAGCCGGCGATGTTCGCCATCGACGAGAGCACGTCGAGCGACTGCGCGCGGGAGATGCGCGGCACGGCGTCCATCGAGAGGGCGGTGATGTCGCGCGTCGCGAGGTCGTCAACCATCGCCTGATCGAGCCGGGGTGACAGCAACGCGATCAGCGTCGCGCCCGGCTTGAGGCGATCGAGCTGCGCCTTGACCGGTGCGTTGACGCCGAAGACGATGTCGGCCGCGAGGCTGTCGCCGATCGTCGCGCCGGCCTCAACGTAGGCCTCGTCGGTGAAGCTGGCCGCTTCGCCCGCGCCGGTTTCGACGACGACGTCGTAGCCCAGTTTGAGGAGTTGCACAACGGTCGCGGGAGTCGCGGCGACGCGCGTCTCCCCGGCCTGTGCCTCCTTCAGCACTCCGATCAACAAACTGTGGGCTCCTGGAAAATTTTGGTGGCAGATGGACTTCCCAGACCGCGCCGCTCAGTTGCCAGCTGCGAGGGGTCCGGTCGGGACGCCGTTCCTCGGTGCTGCTGATCAGCGTGCGCAGAGAACGCGAAAGGTATCGGTCCGGGGCGCCCGGCTGACGTTCGCCTCGGTTGCGGGAGGCTCGGCATGCGGTGTCGCAGGTCGTTCGCGGCGTGCAGATCGGCGATGCCAGCGGCCGGATCTGCACCTGCGCGCGGCCGCTGACACGGGCGGGTGCCGCGAGGACGACGGCCGGCCGCCGCTACGACGAAGGCGCGATCGCCGCGACCCGCCCGGCGAGGTCGTTCGCCGTCAGGTGCTCGGAGGCGCGGGCAACGCCGGCCTCGTCGGTGCCGGTGATCACCCAGAAGGTGTCGCCGAGCACGTCGCGCGTTGCGAAGATCACGCCTGTTCCTGGGCCGTAGGTGCCGGGGTCGGCCGCCTGCCCGAACGGCGCGCCTTCGGTGACGCTGCTGCCATCGCTCGCGAGTTGGAGCCCGAAGCCGTTGCGTTCCGGTTCGCCTTCGATCGCGAGCGCCGTCCGCAATCGTCCGCTGGCCAGGCGCGTACGCAGCGCCTGCCACGGCCCGACGTAGACGCGCAGCGCGGTCGTCGCGGTGGCATCTTGCAGCCCTGAGATGCCGGTCTTCACGCCAGCCTCGCCGAGCGCGCCGATCGTCGCGCGGCACGCCGACGATTCAGCGTCGGCGCATTGCACGCGCGTTGGCATGAGGCGGCGTTTGGCGGTGAAGCGCGTGGTGAATGGCGCCGGGAAGAGACCGACGACGGCCCTCGGCACGGCGGCCGGGTCGGAGACATCGCGCACCAGCCAGCCGGTGCGGTCGCCCGGGTAGGCGCGCTCGCGACTGCCGCCGACCGGTTTGATGCCGTTCAGATAGCCGGTCAGCGCGACTTTGCCGCCATCGCCAAAGAGCGTGTGGTGAACCTCCTCTTCGAGCTGCCCGAGCCGCTTTGGGACGCCGGCATTGAGCGCACGCACGCCCGGCGGCACGTCCTTCGGCGCGCCGATCACGACGCCGCGCTCGATCGTGATCGCGTCGATCGTCTTCGCGTCGGTCTTGCGCGGTCCACCACATGCCGCGACCCCGATGGTCATCGCAATCAGCACCGCCAGCGCGGCCGCCGGGCGAACCACCGACGGAACACCAGCAACCGGGCGGATACAACCAAGCAGGCGACGCGACACGACCGCAGACCCTACCGCCGCCACCACCCCCAGCGCCGAGCGTCGAAATTGCGCCCCCCTGGGGGCACAATTTCGACGCTCGGCGCGCGTGGCGTTCGTGTGGAGCGGGCGGCCCGGGACGACATCGCCAAATACCGAACGGTTGTCTTGCATCTCGCGGACAGGTGTGGCAGGCTCAGGTTTCATGAGCGTAGCTTTGAGTCGCGGCACGATGCCTCCGTTTACCGAGGAGCATGAGGAGCTGCGCGCGTCGATTCGCGCCTTCGTCGAGCGTGAGCTATCGCCAAATGTCGACCAGTGGGAGCGCGACCGGTGGTTCCCGAACGACGTATTTCGCAAGCTCGCTGCACACGGATTCCTCGGCCTCAAGTTCCCCGAGCAGTACGGCGGCCAGGGCGGCGACCACCTCCACGCCGCGATCCTCTGCGAAGAGCTGTCGCGCACCGGTTCGGCAGGGCTGGCCGTCGGCATCTGCGCGCACGCCGACCTCGCGCTGCCTCCGATCTACGCCTTCGGCACCGAAGACCAGCGGGAGCGCTACCTCGCACCCGGCATCGCCGCTGAGAAGATCGGCGCGCTCGCGATCACCGAACCCGGCGCCGGCTCCGATGTCGCAAACATCCAAACGCACGCCGAGAAGGTCGACGGCGGCTGGGTCGTCAACGGCGAGAAGATCTTCATCACCAACGGCGTACGCGCCGACTTCTACGTCGCGGCGATCAAGACGTCACCGGAAGGCGGCCACAGCGGCATGAGCTTCCTGATCGTCGATCACGTCGATGGCAACGGCGTCAGCGCAACACCACTGGAAAAGCTTGGCTGGCATTGCAGCGACACCGGCGCGATCGCCTTCCAGGACGTGTTCGTTCCGGACGAAAACCTGCTCGGCGAGGCAGGCGGCGGCTTCAAGCTGATCATGCAGAACTTCCAGTGGGAACGGCTCGTGCTGACGCTCGGCGCGATTGCCGGGGCCGAGCGGGGGCTGGAACTCACGCTCGACTACATCAAGCAGCGCGAGGCGTTCGGACGGCCAATCGGCACCTTCCAAGTCAACCGTCACAAGCTGGCGCAGCTCGCGACCGAGCTGTACGCGGCGCGCGCCCAGGCATACGATGCGCTGCGCCGGTTCGTCGCGGGCGAAAACGCGACGATCGAAGTGTCGATGGTCAAGCTCTTCTCGCAGCGCCTCTGCCTGAAGATCGCGGACGAGTGCGTACAGCTGCACGGCGGCGCCGGCTACCTTGCCGGTCCAATCGAACGCGGCCTGCGCGACGCGCGACTGGGCCCGATCGGTGGCGGCACCGACGAGATCATGCGCGAGATCATCGGCCGCTCGATGGGCCTGTGAACGCCATGACCGACGACCGCGCACCGGTGATCGTCGGGCTCGGGGAGGCCACGCGCCGCACCGACGACCCGCCGCTGCGCAGCGTGCCGGCATTCGTCGCACATGCGCTACGCGGCGCCGCCGCCGACGCCTACGCGGCGCCCGGCCCGGCCTGGAACGCGCCGGTCGATGGCTCGCCGGGAGCGTTGCTGCGTGCCGCCCAGCTGGTCGC
>JASGGQ010000156.1:0-5709 GCA_047604965.1 Patulibacter sp.
AGCCAGGACGCGAGCATGATACTTAGCTCGTACAGCACGACGAGCGGAGCGAGCGCGAGCATCATCGTTCCCGGGTCGGGCGTCGGGGTGAGCACCGCAGCGGCGATCGCAAAGAGCACGATCGCGTACCCCCGGAACGCGCGCAGCTGCGGGATGCCGATGATCCCCGAGCGCGTGACGGCCAGCACCCCAACCGGAAGCTGGAACATCAGCCCGATCGCGATCAGGAACGACGTGACGAACTTGACCGCTTCGCGGCCCTGCACCTGGATGTCGAACTCGCCGGCATTGAAGTTCAGCAGGAAGCGTGTCGTCTGCGGCAGCACGAGGAAGTATGCGAACGCGACCCCGGCGATGAAGAGCACGGGGATCATGAACATCAGCGGCAGCGCAACTTGACGCTCGCGCGGCGTGAACGCCGGCAGGATGAAGGCGTACACCTGGTAGAGCAGGAACGGCAGCGCGAGCAGCAGCGCCGCGTACATCGATGAGCTGATCGTGGTGACAAACGGTTCGGTCACGCCGAGCGTGATCGGACGCCGGTCGATCGGTGGCGCGTCGAGATCGAGCCGTCCAATCTGGCGCTGGTGCGCGGCGAGCTTCGCATGGAGCTTGGCGAGCTGGGTCTTGGTTGCCGTGTCGTCGATGCCGAGCTGCGCTTGCAGCTTGGCGGTGACCGTCGCCAGCGTCGCAGCGTCGTCGCGCAGCGCTTTGACGGCGGCACTGATCCGCGCCTGGTAGTTGGCTTGGACCTCGTCGGAGTCGGTCGCTTCGTCGGTGGTGGAGCCGTCGGTCGAGAGCGCCTGGTCGATCGGCTTGGTAATCACGCCGAGCACTCGGTCGCTTTGCCAGAACGTAAAGCCGAAGACCAACACAACGAACAGCAGCGACGCCATGATGCGACTGCGCAGCTCGTCGAGATGGTCGACGAGCGTCAGTTCTTCTTGGTGCCCGATCGGGGCGATGCGGCGCGCCATGCGCGGGCGCTACTCCTGCGGGGACTTCGGCGGCGTCGCCGGTTCAGTGGCGGCCGGCTGCGGCTCGCCCGCAGCGGCGGTGCCAGCGGCCGCCGAGTCGCCGCCGCTGTGCAGCGCGGCCGCGTCGCGTTCGTCACTGCCTTGAATGCCCTCTTTGAACTCCCGCATCCCCGAGCCGAGGCCGCGCCCGAGACCAGGCAGCTTCTTCGGGCCGAAGATGACCAGCAGGAGAACGAGGACAATGCCAATTTCAAGCGGGCCGATTCCCATGGTCCAGTCAGCATAGACGGCCAGCCGGGGGCCGGCACCGGCAGGATGAACTGGGCATGAAGATGGTGCGTTGGATTGCGGTATGCCCCGGTTTCTTCGGGGTTTTCGGTGATGCACCGGGGTGGGCGTCGATCAACCGTCGAGAGCGGGCGTCAAGCACGCTGCGCGGCGGGCCGAATGTTGGGCTGTCACGGAAGACAGATCATGGCTCAACCAACTCCCCGCACTCAGATCATCAAGCGCGTCACGCTCCCCTCAGGCAAGCAGGTGGATGTCGTGAGCTACGTCGTCGCGAGCAAGGAGCTTGCGCCGGCCCACCGCAAGCTGCCGCTGGCCTACTGCCCCTGCTGCGGACAGGATCGCGTACAGCCGACCGGCTGGAGCGAAGTGGGAACCTCCCATTGGCATGTGACGCTGCGCTGCCCGGATTGCGAGGAGCGTCGCGAGGCGATTTTCGGCCAGGCCGAGCTCGACGAGTTCGACATCGCACTCGACGAGGGCACACGGTCGATCGCCGCTGATCTGGATCTGCTGGCGCGCGCAAACATGGCCGACGACATCGACCGCTTCCTGAAGGCACTCGAGCACGATCACATCGTCCCCGAGGACTTCTAGCCCGCCGGGCCCCCAAACTTCCCTCACGATCACCCGGCGTCCCACCGGGCTCACCATCCTCCTGGCGCTGCGGTTCTCTCTCCCCATGCGCTGGATAGGTCAGGCGGCAGGCACCAGAGCGGGGTGCCTGCCGCTGCTCGTTGTGGCGTCGGATCTCCCGGACACTGACCGACCGGCTCAGGTCCGCACGCGCCACACGGCGACGGCGCGCTACGAGCGACGTTCGACGAGCGCGCGGGCGGCAAGCGTGAGCGCGGCGCGACGCGAAGGCGGACCGGGGAGCGCCGCGATCGCTGCCTGGGCCGCATCGATCCGTGCCACCGCAAGTGCGCGCACCTCATCGCAGGTACCGGCGGCGATCAGGCGATCACACAGCGCGGCGGCTCCCGGTTCGTCGAGCTCGCGCACTGCAACGCCGGCAAGTTCCGGGTCGCGTGCGGCTGCCAGCGCCAGCGGCAACGTGACGGTGCCATCGAGCAGATCGGTGCCGCGCGCCTTGCCGGTGACCGCCGGGTCGCCTTCGATGTCGAGCAGGTCGTCGAGCAGCTGAAAGGCAATCCCGAGGTCGCGGCCGATCGCACCGGCCGCGTCAGGGTCGACGCCGCCATGTATGGCGCCAAGGCGGCAGGCGGCGTCGAACAGTGCTGCGGTCTTGCCGATCACGCGCTGCTCGTAACGCTCGGGCGTGATTTCGAGCCGGTAGGCGTCGGCGCGCTGCATCAGCTCGCCCGCAGCGAGGCTGGAGGCGGCGCGCGCGAGGATCGCGCTGACCTGCGGCGTCGCATCACTGGAGACGGCGGCGAAGGCGGCGGCCAGCAACGCGTCGCCGGCCGCCAGCGCGGCGGCCGGCCCGTCGGTCGACCAGATTGTCGGGATGCCACGCCGCGTCGGCGCGCGATCGAGCACGTCGTCGTGGATCAGCGTGGCGACGTGGATGAGTTCGGTTGCGGCAGCCGCGACCCGTAGCGACCGTTCAGCGGCCGGATCGCCGGGCGGTGGTCCATCGCCGGCGACGAGCAGCGCCAGCAGCGGCCGTAGCCGCTTGCCACCGGAGGCGACGACCGCCGCCGCGCGCGCGCCGGCCGGCCCGCCGATGCCGCTCGCCAGCCGCCGGGTGAGCGCTTCGACGGCAGCGGCTCGTTCGGCGAGCCGGTCGCCGCCGGCCTCAAGGATGGCGGCGACCGATCGGGGCGCAGTCGTCATCGCTGCCGCCAACGGCCACACACGCTGCGCGCCGCGCCGGAGGGAGGGCGACGGCTCAGTGGCCGCCTTCCTCCTTGACCGGGTTCTTCTCGTTCTCTTCGGTGAGGTGACCGAGGTAGGTCACGACCGCTTCGAACTTCTCCGGGTCGAGCGATGCGTACGACGGCATCGGCGCGGTCGGGTTGCGAAGCGTCTGCGCGATACCGGCCTGCGGCAACCGATCGGCGATCGTCGTCAGCTTCGGACCGGGGCCGTGGTTGCCGTTCTCGCCGATCATGTGGCACGCCAGGCAGCCAAGTGACGGAAGCGACTCGCGCCCCTTGAGGTACAGCTCCACCGTCTCGGGATCTTCCTTGTTGACCACGTTCGCCGATGGCGGCATCGCGATCTCGGTCGGGGAGCCGCCTTCGGCACCCATCCACGTGAGGTACGCCATCGCCAGGATCGTCAGCACGCCAGCGGTGGTGGCGATCGGGCGACGCAGCGGGTGACGCTCGGGGCTGCGGTCGTAGAACGGCAGCAACAAGAGCAAAATCAAGCAGACGGTCGGAATGCCGACGGTCGCCAGCGGCGTCAGCGATGACGGCTTGACGACGCGCAGCAGCTCAAAGACGAAGTAGTAGTACCACTCCGGCCGCGGCACGACCGTCGTTGAGGTCGGGTCGGCCTTGGCGGCGATCGTGCCGCCCAGCAGGTACGACATCGCCAGGATGATGCCGATCACAATGATCAGCATGCCGCCGTCCTTGGCGATCACGTAGGGGAAGAACGGCTTCCCCTTGGCTTTCAGGACCGCGTACTCGCGGAGGTATTGCTCTTTCTCGCGACGGTTCACGGGATCAGGCCTCCGCCTTGCGCAGATCCTCGTCGATCTCAGCTTCCAGCCACGGGGGCGCCGTGGTGCCGTGCTTGATGACGAGGTAGAGGTGGGCAGCGATGAGCCCGCCGATCAGGCCGGGCAACACCATCATGTGAATCGCGTAGAAGCGCGACAACGTGACGGCGCCGAAGTCCGGGCCGGCTCGCAGGAAGTCGCCGAGGTACGGGCCGGCGATCGGCGCCGAGGCGAAGACGTTCACACCGACGGCGGTCGCCCAGAAGGAGCGCTGATCCCACGGCAGCAGGTAGCCGGTGAGCGCCATGATCATCGTCAGCAGCACGAGGATCACGCCGATCACCCAGTTCAGTTCGCGCGGGTACTTGTACGCGCCGAAGAAGAAGGTGCGTCCCATGTGCAGGAAGATCAGGATCACCATCGTCGTCGCGCCCCAGCGGTGCATGCCATGCACGAACTGGCCGAGGAACACGTCGTTGTTGATGTGACGCATCGACTCGTACGCATTGTTCGGCGACGGGTCGTAGTACATCGCCAGGAAGACGCCGGTAATCACCTGCGAGAGGAACGCCAGCATCGTCGATGTGCCGAGCGTGTAGAACCAGTTGGTGCCCTTTGGCACCTTGCGGAACATCACCCAGCGGGCGGTGCCGGAGATCGCGGTGCGCTCGTCGAGCCAGCCGAGCGCCGCGACGGCGGCCTCGGTGGCGTTGTCCTTCGCGGACTTGGGCTCGGCGGCGGGGGTGCCGGGGCGCGGGGGAGCGCCGCCGGGAACGGAAGGCAGTTTCAGCATTGGCTCTAGGTCCCCGGGAGCTTGCGGATCGTGGGCCGGCTCGGGAAGAGGTACTGGCCGATGCCGTCGAGGTCCTGCGCGGGGTCACGCGGGGAGAAGCGACGGAGCTCGGAGTTCACCGAGAAGCGCGGTCCGACCATCACGAGGCCGTTCTCGACGCGCGTGTAGAAGCGGTCCAGCGGACGGACCGGCGGACCGCCCTGGACCTCGCCGAGGAAGTCGTACACACCGCCGTGGCACGGGCAGATGAAGCGCTCGGAGGCGTCGACGTAGCGGACCGGGCAGCCGAGGTGCATGCACCGCGTCGAGATCGCGATGAACTGGTTGTACTGGTCGACCGGCTCCTTGTCGATCTCGGCGTTGCGAGCTCGCAGGTAGACGGTCGTCTTGCCGGTCTCACCCGCGCCGGGGACGATCGTCAGCGTCCGCGAGACGTAGGTGCTGTCGGAGAACTCGCCGGTGGTGCCGACAGGCTCCCAGCGGACCTCTTCCTTCTTGAAGTTGGGGCCGAGCGCGAAGCCCAGGGCGGGCAGCGCGATCATGCCGACGGCGATGCCGCCGCCGCCGTTGGCGGCGAGGTTCATCAGCCTGCGGCGGGTGACGGTCTCACCCTCGAAGGCCCCCGGGATCTTGCGATCCTCGGTGTACGGCGACTTTAGTTTGGACTGATCAGGCACGAGTTCAGGGCAGAGACTTCTCTGGGGAGCGTCAATCTACCGCGCGAGACAATACGCAGGCGTGCCGCTGGATGCACGCCGGGTTCCCGCCGGCGGATCCGGTACGGCGCTCGCCGCGGCGCTGGTTCACGGTTGCGCGGGGGCCGGCGCTGCGAGGTCGGCGGTCGCGTTCGCCCAGATCTCGGCGAGACGCTGGTCGGCCGTGGCCGGGCGTCCATCTCCGAGCAGCGCGGCGCAGGCGCCGATCGCGTCCGCCAGGCGTCCGATCGCCGGCAGATCACCGGTCTGGGCGAGCGCTTGCAACGCGTGCGCGTAGGCCCAGTCTCCGACCAGCAGCGC
>JASGGQ010000157.1:0-5680 GCA_047604965.1 Patulibacter sp.
CGCAACGGCGGGCAGCCCGCCGACGAGCAGGCCGAACTCGAACGGCTGCTCGGCCCGCCGCACGCCTGACCAGCACGGGCGCGCCCCGCCTGCTCCCCGCTACGCGAAGAAGAAGACGACGCCGAAGATCGCGTACAGCGCGAGCAGCTGGAAGCCCTCGAACCAGGTCGATTCGCCATCGCGCACCACCTGGTCGACCGCGAGGATCGCAACGAGGATCGCCGCCAGCTCGTAGCCGTTGAAGACCAGCGCCATCGGCGTCGGCCCGAGCACCAGCGATGCGAGCACCAGCACCGGCGCGACGAACAGCGCGATCTGCGCGCCGGAGCCGATCGCGATGTTGACCGTCAAATCCATCTGGTCTTTGCGGGCGAAGTACAACGCCACCCAATGCTCGGCGGCGTTGCCGACGATCGCCACCACGATCAAGCCGATGAAGAACGGCGACAGGCCAAGCCCGTGCGACGCCTCCTCCAGCGAGCCGACGAGAATCTCCGACATCACACCGACGGCGATACCGGCGACCGCCAACGTCAACACCGAGCGGCGAACCGTCCACGCGTCGTGCTGCTCGTCGGAATCACCGCCGGGGTTGAACAGGTCGCGGTGCGTGCGCAGCGAAAACAGCAGCCCGGCGCCATACGACGCGAGCAGGATCACCGCGACGATATCCGACATCACCTTCGCCTCACGCGGCAACTGAGCGATCTCATCGCCGACCTGCGGCAGCCCCGTGCCGTCGATCAGGACGAACACCGTCGGCATCAGCAGCGCCGCACCGGCAAGCATCAGCATCGTCATCTGCGCCGTGACCGCAGTCGGATGGAAGCTCTGGCGCTCGCGGCCGATTCCACCGAACACGATCGACCCGCCGAGCACCAGCAGCAGGTTCCCGAGCACCGAACCGATCAGCGATGCCTTGACGACCTCCTGAAGCCCGGCGTTGAGGGCGAAGAGCGCGATGATCAACTCCGGCGCGTTGCCGAAGGTCACGTTCAGCAGGCCGCCGATCCCAGGGCCCGAACGCGCCGCCAGCTCCTCCGTCGCTTTGCCCATCAACGCCGCCGTCGGGATCACTCCGAGCGCCGCCGCGACGAAGATCACGGTGGCCCCGGCGTGGCCAAGATCGAGCCCGATGGCCAGCGGGATGAAGGGAATCAGGAGGTAGGGCCAGCCCTCACCGGACAGTAGGAAGCTGGCGACGCGACGCGACAACGGTCAGCCGCCCAGCAACGAGCCGAAACCGGGGAAATCCTTCTCCAGCTGCGCGAACAGGTCGGTGACCGGCGAAGCGCTCTTGGGTGCCGTGATGCTCTGCGCCTGATTGACCTTGGTGCTGTCGAGCTGAATCGTGAGGTCGATGGCGGTGCCCTTTTTCCCGGTGTCCTTACCGGCGAGATGGAGCTTTGCGCGGCGCAGCAGGTGGTCGTCCTTGCCGATGTACACGGTCGCCTCGCGCGTCGTGAGCGTCTCCTCGGCCTCCTTGATGTCGGCGTCCTTCAGCTCGCCAAGCTCTTTGAGCTGCTTGATGCCGGGCACGCTCGGGAAGGCCGCCGGCAGCGCTTTGAGGCCATCGCGAAGGTCGGTCGCGGCGGCCTTGAGATCGACCGGTCCGGTCACGGCGACCGTCTGCGCGCCATCAAGCTCTGGGCCGTCGCTGACTTTCGACGATTCCAGCCAGCTGCCGGGCTCAAGCGCGAGCGTGCTCATCAGCTTCTTCGGATCGGCCGCGATCTGCTGCAGCGACTTGGTATCGCCAGCTTCGTTGGCGAAGCCCTGTGAGAACCCGGCGAGGAACTGCTTGCTGAGTTCCTTGCCGAAGGCATAGTCGGTGTCCTTCCAGGTGACGTACAGCTGGTCGGAGACGTAACGGAAACCACCGGCGTATTTCGCGGTGCCGGACTTGCCGCTGCCGCTGGTGTAGTCGCCGTCGACGTCGAAGGTGACCTGAAGCGGCGGCATCCCTTTCGCCGTATCGAGCTGCTCGGCGCTGACCGTCACCGCCGCAGTGCCGTCGAGCTTGCGTACATCCTTGCCGGCCGCATCGTCAACCGAACCGGTCACCGTGACGCCGAAGGTGCCGCTCTTGAGCGCTGCTCCGTTCGGCGTGACCGTCATGGCGTTCAGCAGCGCCTTCCCGTCGCCGTCGCCGCTGCCGCCCGACGTGCTGCCCGAATCGCTGTCCGAGCCGCAGCCGGCGATTCCGGTGACCGCCACCGTGCAAGTGAGAAGCGCGAGCGCACGCCGCGAACGAAGTTGGTGCATGCGCGCATTCAACCATGCGCTACGGGAGCGCCGGCCAATCGCTCGCCCGGGGAGCGCCGGAGCGACGGTCAGGCACGCCCATCGCCCCAGAACGAATCGGCGGAGCCTCGCGCTACTGCAATTCGTCTTGGCAGGCGTTGAGTTTGGCGGGGTCGCCGCCGGCCTGGTCGACGCAGTTGACGTACGCATCAGGAACCGACGCTGAGCTCGACGTAGTGGAACTCGAATCAGCGCCGCCGGAGCGGCCAAACAAGGCGCTGAGTTTGGGGATCAGCTCGGTGACCGGCTTGGTATCCGACGGCGCGACGATCTTCTGCTGTTCGTTGACGCCGGTCAGCGTGAGCTGGAGCGTCGCGTCGAGCGCATCGCTGGAATCGGTGTCGCCGAGCGTCAGATCGACGGCCAGCTGCCGCAGGATGCGATCGTTCTTGCCGGTCCAGATCGCGACGTCGAGCTGCTTGATCTGCTTGGCGACCTCGTCGAGCTGCGCGTCGGTGACCGTCGGCACCTTTGCCTTCGACGACGTGCCGGCGAGCGCCTCGACCTTCTTCGCTGCAGCCAGTACGTCCGGCACCAGCGCCTTGAGCGCGACTTTGCCGGTGATCTTGTACGCATCGATGCCGCCGATCTGCTCCTCACCATCGACGCGCGGATCGGTCAGCCACGTATCGGGGTGCAGCCCGAGCTGCCCGATCGTCGTCTTGCTCGTCTTGCTCGTCTTCCCGTCGGCCGTCACGCTGAACGCCCGCTTGAGCGAGGCGGTCGCGCGTTCGGAGAGCTCTTGACCGAGGTCGTAGTCGATCCCGTCGTAGCTGACGTACACCCGCTTCCCGACGTAGGTCCCACCGGCGTTGAGCTTGATCTTCCGGCCACCCTGCTGCTGACCGTCAAGCGAGACCGCCGCCGAAAAGTTCGGCAGCTGGCCCTGCTGCGCCTGCCCGATCACGACCTTCGCTTCGCCGGTACCCTCCAGCGCACCCTTGCCGGTGAGCTTGCCATCGAGCTTGAGGTCGATCGTGGCGCTCTTGATCTTGCTGCCGTGCTCCGACGGGCGGAAGGTGTCGGCCAGCAACGACTTGGCATCGGTACCGCTGCTGGCGTCGTCGCCGGCTGCAGCACCGCCACCGCCGCAACCTGCCAGGCCGACGGCACCGGACGCGACCGCTACGAGCGCGAGGGATCGGAGCATCGTCATGTCGAGGCGGGCCTCCTGGGGGAACGGCATGAGAGACGGCGGCAGCGAGACGCAAAACAGCTGCGCCGCACCGCGAAGCTATCACCTGCGAGACCGCTCCAGAGCCGGTACGCGGCGACGCCAAGCCCACCACCCAATGCCGGTTCGCGCGCCAAGCTGCGGCAGGAACCGCACCGTCGACCGCGAACGCGGGTTGCACACCGTGATGTCGACGTTCCCGTTCATCGCACGCCGCTGCTGCCCGCACGTCGCGCTCGCCGTCCTCACCGCCACCGTGGCAACCGCCCTGCCCGTCTGCGCGCAGGCCGCGTCGACCACCGAGCTGCTCGTTCGCGGCCACCAGGTGCTGCGCGAGCCAGCGCTCGGCGCCGCAGCCGCCAGCGAGACGCAGGACGCCACTGCGAGCGACCGCGTACAGGCCACCGCTGCGCGCGCAGCCAGCACGAAAACAACGTCGAAATCCAGCAAGACCACGAGCGGCATCGACCTCGCGCTCGTGCGCCGCAAGATCAACGCGCTGAGCGCCGGCCAACAGGCCAAATACGACGCGCGCGCCGCGCTGACGAGCGCCGACGCCGTACGGCGCGCGGCCGGTAGCAGCTCGCAGGCACGCAGCGAACTCGACGGGCTCCTGAAGACCACGACGACGATGGCACGCGGCAACCGCCTCACCGTCGCCCGCCTGGGCATGCTGACCGAAACACTCAAGCGCAACGCGCAGTGGTGGAAACTCGGCCGTTCGACGGCATCCGGCGAGCGCGTGCGCTTCGACGGCAGCCAGGTGGTGTGGCAGCGCTACCCCGGCCTGGGCCTTCAGCTTCAGTGGCTCGGCACCTTCGGCCGCGGCAACGCGCTCTACTCCACCCCCGGGCCGACCGCCAAGAGTCAGCTCGGCGCACTCGTCGACGAATCGCTTGCGCTGCGCGTGCCGCGTGCCGGGGGCACCGCGTGGGAGTACTTCTTCCCATTCGATGGCGGCAGCCCACCGTGGGTGTCCGGAATGGCGGAAGCGACCGGAGTGCAGGTGCTCAGCCGCGCCGCGACGAGCCTCGCACGCCCGGAACTGCTGGAGGAGGCCAACAGCGCGCTGGGGATCCTCAAGTCGGCACCACCGACCGGCGTCAAGCTGACCGACGCAACCGGCACGCACTTCCTGATCTATTCGTTTGCGCCAAGCCAGAAGGTGCTCAACGCGATGACGCAAACCGTCAACGGGCTCTACGCCTACGTGCTCGCGCAGCCCGCCGACGTCGATGCGCGGCTGATGCTGCTCGAAGGGTTGCGCTGGCTCGACGCCAACGTCGACAGCTATATGACCGGTTCGTGGTCGCTCTACGCGCTCGGCGGCCCCAAAGCGACCGCGCACTACCAAATCGTCGCGCGCGACTTCCTCAAAACGCTCTGCGCGCTACTCAACAAAGACGCCACCACACCCGGCGGTGGCCCAACCGGCGCCTACCCGCCGGCCAAGATCTGCGCCGCAGCGACGACGCTCACGACCTACATCAACAGCTGACCGGCCCGACCTGCCGGCGGCGGGAATCGCCGCCACAGGCGCACAGGTGGCACGGAGGCACCCGACGCGGGTAGGGTCCGCTAGGTGCCACCGCGCATCTTGATTGTCGCGGCGCTGTCTGGGGATGGCCCGCGCGCCACCGCTGGCGTCGCCTGCGAACTGGTGCGGCCCGGAGCCGCGCGGCCGTTGGCGATCGACCCGGCGCTCGCGCCGCCAGCGATTCGCCGCGCCTCCGACCATCTCGCCGAGCAGCTCGCGCTGCGCCCGGTCGCGCACCCGCTCGCCATCCTCGCTCACCTCACCGCGCTCCTGCGCGAACGCGCCGACGCGACCGTCGTGCTCGAAGCCGACCGCCCGGGCCGCCTTGCGCTGCTGCTGGAGACCGCCGACCTCGCCCGCGCGAGACTCGACGCCGAACGCCCACCGGCCGGCGCCTCGACGCTCGCCGCGCAACGCGCAGCGCAGTCCTCCCCAGACCTGCCGACCCTGCGCGCCGCAGCGGCAGCCGGCGACCTGCTGCGCGCCCGCGAACTCACCACCTGCGGCCTGGTCGCAGGCCCACGAGCGGCACCGGGCGACGAGGCGCGCGCCCGCACGATCCTCGCGCTGGCCGGCGTCGCGGTGCTCGACGCGTTGCTGCCCGACGACCCGGCCGCAGCGGCGCGCCAGCTCGTCGAAGCGGCGCCGACCGACGCCGCCGACCC
>JASGGQ010000158.1:0-5498 GCA_047604965.1 Patulibacter sp.
GCCGGGCGCGCCGGGCGGTCGTCATGCCAGCGGCCCTCATCGCGGCGCGCGGCGGGACGTTGCCCGCCGCGTTGACTGCCGCCGCGCTGTTGATTGCCGCCGCCGCGCTGCCCGCCGCCGCGCTTCTTCTTGCCGCGGGCGCGGGCTGCCGAATCCATGCCGCCCTCTTCGAAGCGGTCGGCGAGGCCGAGGTCGCACGCGATCTCGGCCATCTCGCCAACCTGTTCGGGCGTGATGAGCGTCAGCCCGGTGCCGGTGCGGCCGGCCCGACCGGTGCGGCCGATCCGATGCACGTACGTTTCACGGTCTTCGGGAATGTCGTAGTTGATGACGTGCGTGATGTCGTCGATATCGATGCCGCGTGCCGCGACATCGGTGGCGACGAGCACGTCGATCTTGCCGCGCTCAAAGGCGGCCAAGGCACGCTCCCGCTGCCCCTGCGTCTTGCCGCCGTGCATCGCGCCGGCGTTCACGCCCTCGCGGTCGAGCCGTTTGGAGAGCCGGTCGGCACCGTGCTTGGTGCGCACGAAGACGATCGCCAGGCCACGCTCCTCCTGTTCGAGCAGGTCGAGCAACAGGTCGACCTTGTCGCGGCCCCGCGTGTCGATGAAGCGGTGGTCCATCTCGGTGATTGGGCGTTGCGGCGGCGCATGCTCATGCCGCGCCGCATCGACGGTGTACGCCTGGGCGATCCGGCCTGCTTCGCCGTCGAGCGTGGCGGAGAAGAAGAGCGTTTGGCGGTCCTGCGGTACCTGGCCGACGAGCCGGTCGATCGCCGGCTTGAAGCCCATGTCGAGCATCCGGTCGGCTTCGTCGAGGACGAGGATCTCCACGGCGTCGAGCGTGAACGCCCCGCGCGCAAGGAGATCTTCGAGCCGGCCGGGGGTCGCGACGATAACGTGTGCGCGCGCTGCGTCGCGCGCCTGGCGCTGGATGCCGACGCCGCCGTAGACGGCGGTGATGCGCAGTGCGAGGGCGTGTGCGATCTCGCGCGATTCCTCAACGATCTGCGATGCCAATTCGCGGGTTGGGGCGAGAATCAGGGCCGACGGGCGCGCCGAGGTGTTCGCGTCGAGGCAGTCGAGCAGCGGAACCATAAAGGCGAGCGTCTTGCCGGAGCCGGTCGGCGATTTTGCGAGCACGTCGCGCCCTTCGAGCACGTCCGGCAGCACCATCGCCTGGACCGGAAGCGGCCGTTCGTAGCCGCGCGCTTCAAGCGCGGCGGCGGCGGCGGGGCTGATCCCGAGTTCGCGGAAGGTGGCCGCTTCGGCGGCGGGGGCAGAAATGGAAGTCATGCGTGTCCTTGCGGCGGCACGGTGCCGCCCAGCAGAACCGGTCGATCGGCCCTGCGTTTCGTCGTAGGTGCCGCAGTTGCGGCAAAGCGCTCGCGCCGAGTGACGCGGAGGCGTTCGGGAGTTGGCGACCGACCCGAGACGCCTGAGAGGCGGTGCACTGGCGAGCTGCCCGCGCGAAGAGGGCCTCCGCGCGTCTCAGCACCCTAGCACGCCGGCCGAGCCTCGACCTGCGTTGATCGTCACGGTGCAAGCCGTAATGCAGCGCTGGGCGGCGCGGCGGGGGCGCTGTGGCGCAGCGACGCGACCTCGGTGCGTGCCTGGCGGCCGCGCAGCACGACGCTGTACGCGATATCCCAGTGCGCCTGCTCATCGGCGTCGGCTTGGGCGACGAGCCGGCCGGAGGCGGCGACGAGCTGCGGCAGCAGTTTCGCTTGGCTGCCGAGCCGGGCCGCTTCGTTGACGGGATCGCCCATCACCGTGTACTCGAAGCGTTCGCTGGTGCCCATGTTGCCGGCGATCACTTCGCCGCCGGAGAGCCCGATCGTTGCCGGGGTCTGCGGTGCGTCGCGTGCGAGCGCTCCAGCAAGTTCGCGGGCGCAGGCCAGGGCGTGCGTGGCGTAGTTGTGCTGTTCGACCGGTGCGCCGAAGATGATCAGTGCGCCGTCGCCGGCGAACTTGTTGACGATCCCGCCGTGCTTGGCGGTGATCGTCACGATCACGTCGAAGAAGCGGTTGATGAGCTCGACGACTTCGCCGGCGGGGCGCTGCATCGCGATCGACGTCGAGCCGATCACGTCCACGAACATCGCGGCGACTTCGCGCGTTTCGCCGCCGAGTTCTGAGCCGCGTTCGAGCGCCGTTTCGGCGACCTCGTCGCCAACGTGCCGGCCGAACAGGTCGCGCAGTTCCTCGCGCTCTTCGATCCCGGAGGCCATCTCATTGAAGCCGGCTTGGAGCAGGCCGAAGTCGGTCGCGTCGTCAATGTCGACGCGGGCGGAAAGGTCGCCGTCGGTGAGCCGTCGCACGGCGCGGCGCAGGTCGCGAATCGGATCGCCGACGGCGCGCGCGGTGACGATTTCCGCGAAGAGCCCGGCGGTGAGCGTGATCGACGCCAGCGCGAACATCGTGCGGCCGAGTCGCGCGGCGGTGGTGCCGTCGATCGCGCCGGTGATCTGGAACAGGCCGACGAGCCACACGCCAAGCACGGCGCTGCCGGTGCCGAGCAGCCAGCTGAGGATCTGGCGGGTCGCGACGCCGGGCAGGGCGGGCGTTGCGTCGCGTCGGTGGCGCAGCACGACGCGCGCGGCAGGCCGCATCACACGCTCGGTCAGCAGGTACCCGAAGGCGCTGGTGGAGAGGCCGCCGATCAGCGTCGTCAGGCCGAAGCGCACCGCCGCTTGGCCAGAGTCGAAGGCGGCGACGATCGTGGCCATCAGCGCGGCGATCAGCCACAGCGTCACGAGCGTTCGCATCACTCGTAGCGGGGCGCGCAGCACGGCGAGCTCTTCGTCGGGGGTGGGCGCGCGGGCTTGTCGCAGCCATTCCCACGCCTGGTTGGATTGGCGGAAGATCACGACGCCGCCGAGCAGGAACGCGATCAGAAACCAGCCGATGGCGCCGTTCAGCAGCGTGTCGCCGACCGCGCCGCGGGGGAGGGAGGCGCCGGGGACGACGAACAGGTTCAGCACGATGATCAGCGCAGCGCCGATCATGTTCGCGAGGATCAGGGCGATCCCAGCCGTCACCTGGTAGGCGCGCAGCAGCCGCGGCCCGCGAATCCGGCTGATCGGGCGCACGACGAGCCGCCCGAAGCTGGTCGATGGGCGCCACGCGATCGCATCGGCAACCTGCGGCGGCAGGTCGCTGCCGGCTGCCACCGCGTGCGCGTGAAGCTCCGGATCTCCGATGGTTTGGGGCGATTCCACGGCGACGAACCCTACGGAATGAGCCAGGTAGGCGCTGAGGGCGTCAAGGGCGTCCGCCCGCACGGGCCGTAGGGTGGTCAGCATGGCGGAACCGATCATCACGCTGCGTGGCGTCACCAAACGCTTCGGGGCGACCGCTGCGGTCGACGACATCACCGTCGATGTCGCGCCGGCCCGCTGCTTTGCGTGGCTGGGGCCCAACGGCTGCGGCAAGACGACGCTGATCCGCATGATGCTCGGGCTCGCGCGCCCCAGCGCGGGGGAGATCACCGTGCGTGGCCACGCGATCCCGCAGCAGACGCGCGCCGCACTGAGCCGCGTCGGCGCGATCGTCGAGGAGCCGCGCTTTTACCCGTACCTCAGCGGGCGCGACAACTTGCGCGTCTGGGCTGCCCATTACGGGCCGCAGGCGGCAGCGCGGATCGACGGCGAATTGGCGCGCGTCGGGCTCGCTGAGGTGGGCCGCAACAAGGTCAAGACCTACTCGCTGGGGATGCGCCAGCGGCTCGGTGTTGCTCGTGCGATGCTCTGCGATCCCGAACTGCTGCTCCTCGACGAGCCGACCAACGGTCTCGATCCTGCCGGCCTCGTTGAGTTCCGGGACTTGGTTCGTGGCCTCGTCGCCGAAGGTCGCACCGTCTTCATCAGCTCTCACATCCTCGGCGAAGTCGAACGGATCGCCGATGATGTCGCGATCATCCAGCGCGGCCGGATGGTCGCCTGCGGATCGGTGGTGGAGCTGACGCGCGGCGCAGCATCGACGATCATCGCGCGCGTCGACGATCCGCACGCCGCCGCCGCAGCGCTGGCCGACCTGCCGTTCATCACGGCCACCAGTACCGGTGACGACGGCCGCGTGACGATCACCGCCGGGCGCGGTGGTGACGATGAGCTGCGTGCCGTCGCCGAGCGTCTCGTGCGCGCCGGCGCCGGCTTGCTGGAGCTTGGCGTGCGTGCGACCACGCTCGAAGCGCGATTCCTGGAGATCACCGGCGGCACAGCGGGGGAACTCGGTGCTGCCGGCGCCGCGCCGCCGGCCACACCGCCAACCTTCAACAGGCCGGGAGGAGCAGCCTGATGATGTTGATCGGCACCGAACTGCGCCGGATCGTCGGCCGTCGCGGCTCGTTCTTCGGCGTGCTTGCCGTCGCGCTGGTGATCGCCGCGCTGGGCTTCTACGCGATCGGCGACGCCGCGCAAAGCCCCCCGCTGTGGATCAACCTGCTCGGGACCCCGCTGATCTTCGGGGCGACGATCGTCGGCGCGCTCGAAGGCAGCTACGACCTTTCTCAAGGCACGATGCGATATCTCGTGCTCACCGGAGTGCCGCGCTGGCGCCTGGTGGCGATCCGCGCGCCTGCCCTGTTTGCGGCGATTACGCTGCTGTGCGTGCCGGCGATGCTCGTCGCCGCGTTCGCGATGCTCGGCGATGGCCAGGCCGGCTCGGATGTCGCGCATACGCTCGCGAACGTGTGGACGCTCAGCGTGTGCTGGGGGATCGTCGCGATGGCCGTCGGCACCCTGCTGCAATCCAACGGCGCCGGGATCGCCGTCGCGCTCGTGTTCTACTTCGCGGCGAGCATCATCACGCTCGTCGTTCGCAGCCAGATCTCTGAACGTGCCGGCGACTACCTGTTGCCGAACGTGATCTCGGTCGTCGCGCGGTACGGCGACGCGCCGCCGCTCGACACGCCCGACCCGACGGCGCTCGCATTCCCAAACGCGCTCGTTGCGCTGGCCGTGTGGTTGGTCGTCGTGCTGGGGCTCGCCGCACTGCGGGTCAAGCGCGACGAATACTGAGCCCGAATACCGGTCTTCGGGGCGCGGGCGTGGCGCTCGCGCGGCCACAGCCACAGCCCCGCGCCGTGCCAACTACTTGATCTGGAACACCCTCCAGGCGCTGTTGCTCCAGACCGGCGTCCGGGCCCCAAGCGCCTGCTCGTTGACGCTCCACGACGGATCCTCGTACGCGCTGACGACCAGATACTTCGCGCCGAACTTCGTGACGCGCTCGTCGTTCCAGGCGCCGCTCAGTGCGGTGCGAACCGCCTGCTCGCGCTCCTGGTACGGAATGTTGTAGCTGTACAGCCAGCCGCGGTACCCGAGCACGAGGGTGCGGCCGGCGAGCGTCGCGACCGGCTGGTTGGAGCGGTCGGTCGTCAGGAAGATGTCGTCCGTCTGCGTGTTCTTGCCGACCCACTCGGCCAGCTCGATGTCGACCGGACTTGCGAACTGGTCGTGCAACTGGAACTCGCGGGTGATCGCCAGCGCACCTGGT
>JASGGQ010000159.1:0-5429 GCA_047604965.1 Patulibacter sp.
CCCCACGAACCGTTCCCAAGCTGCCCGTAGTAGCCGTTGCCCCAGCAGGCGACGCTGCCACCAGACCGCACCGCACACGAATGGTAGTCGCCAGCGGAGACGCTCACCGCATCCGACAACCCCGACACTGCGACCGGCGACGACGAATCACTCGTCGAACCATTCCCAAGCTGCCCGTAGTCGCCGCCGCCCCAGCACCAGACCGAACCGTCGTCCTTCACCGCACACGTGTGCGACGCGCCTGCGCTGAGCGTCTCGCCCTGCGCCGGCACTGCGGCCGCCACCCCGACGCCAGCAGCGCCCGGCACCACGGCCGCCAGCAGCACCGCGAGCACGAGCAAGCATACGCGCCGCACCGCCACGCGCACGCTCCAGCTCACCGGCAACCAACAAGAGAGAGAGCATTTTGCGAACTACCCGCCGCACGCTGCGGCCACACCAAGACAAACACCGCGACGCGCACCAGCCGGCAACGCGCCACAAACCGGCGCCGTACACTACACGCACACCCGAAACCAGCAAAACGAATAACAATTCCAGCGCCCACGCGCCAACTTGAGCCAGGCCCGGTTCGGCTTGGACTTCCTCCTCGAGTTCGCCAGCGTCAACGCGCGCGGCCATATGTGGTTGGCCGCAAGCAACCGCACGCCCGGATCGCGCGTAGCGAGGTCGTGCAGCCCCTTGCTCCAGCCAACCGCGCCTACGGACCGATCAATCCCAGTGGCACGAGATGCGCGCCGGATGCCTCGGCGTACACCCGCAGATCGTGCGCCACCAGCGCTTCGAACAGGAAGCCGGCCGTCTCGATGTCGGCGAGCAGTCCGTCTGCGGAGATGCGGAGCAGCGCGGCAGCCAGCGCCGGGTCGGCGAGCAGCCGCTTCGGTGTCGCCGTCAGTCGTTTCGACGAGCGCACCGATGGCGACCACGCCGGCACCTCGTCGATGATCTTCATGCGCCGCAGCGCGTCGAGATACCGCTGGCCGGTCTGTCGTGATGGGCTGTCGCTCGTCTCGCCCTCGTGAGTGCCGTGCGCGCGCCGCATGATCGCGCTGAGACCGGCCGGCTGCGCGGTCATCTGCGCGTAGGCGTCACAGCGTGGTGAAGATAGTCGCGGACGCCCAGGTCGCAGGTCGTCGGGGGTCGCCGAGCCGGTGAGTACGAACTGCCCGGCCCTGCCTCGATCATCGACGGCGCGGCGCACGGCATCCCAGAGACGCGGCGCGCGCTCAGGCGGCTGACGGCGCCGCGTCGCGGCGCCAACGACGGTGGACCGGGTCGCCACGATCAGGCAACGGCAGCTCGATCTCGTCGAAGTCGCGCACCACAACCGACCGCTCGAACGTCTCGCGGATTTCGCGTTCGAGCTCACCAGCGTGAACGCGCGCGGCAACATGGTTGGCCGCCAGCAACCGCACGTCGGCATCGCGCGCAACCTCCGCCGCCTGCCGGCCCGTGGAATGCGCCGTTTCGATCGCCCGCTCGCGATCGGCATCCAGGAAAGTCGCCTCGTGGATCAACAGGTCGGCACCGGCGGCGGCGACAATCGTCGAATCAGAGGGGCGCGTGTCGCCGGTGAAGACGATCCGCCGGCCGCGCCGCGTCGGCCCGACAACCTGCGCCGGGTCGATGCCACGCACCGATTCGCCGCGTTGAAGCTGCCCGAACTCGGGGCCAGGCGTCGCACCGAGCGCGATCGCCCGCTCGGCATCAAACCGGCCGGGACGGTCGTCTTCGACGAAGACGTAGCCGAGCGAAGCGCCGCGATGGCGGGTCGCGAAGGTCTGAATGCGGTACTCGTCGAAGCGCAGCGACTCATCGACATCAAGCTCTTCGATCTCCAGCGGGTAGCCGAGTTTGCCGAACACCGGCTGGATGCGCTCAAGCGTGCTGCGCAGCCCCGGCGGTCCGAACAGTTCCAGCGGCGTGTGACGGTCGCGGAGATCAAAGGTCTTCAGCAGCCCCGGCAGGCCGAGCCAGTGGTCGGCATGCAGGTGGGTCACGAGGATCACGTTCACCTCGGGCAGGCCGACGGTGCGCAGCAGTTGGCGCTGCGTGCCCTCGCCACAGTCGACGAGGATGCGGTCGCCACCAGCACGCATCAGCGTCGCGGAGAGCCCACGCCGCGCCGACGGCGCCGACGCGCCGGTGCCGGCGAAGAAGACCGAGAGATCCACCGGCCGAGCGTACCGCTCACCACCACCGGCCGCTGCCGCACCCCGCCCACTCGCCATACTGCGGGGCGTGGCCCGCCGCTCGACGACCGCGACGTTGCTTGGAACGCTGCTGCTCGGATTCGCCGGAGCCTACGTCGCGTCGCGCGAATCCGGCGAATCGTCGCCGAGCGGCACGTCGGAGCGCACCGTCAACGAACGCACAGACGCCCTGGAGACCACCGGCACCGTGACGCGCATCGCCGATGGTGACACACTGACGCTCCGCACCCCCGCAGGCACAAGCGAACGGGTGCGGCTGCTCGGCATCGACGCCCCGGAGCTCTCGACGACGCGCACCGGCTACGAGCAGTGCGGCGGTCGCCAGGCACGCGACGCACTGGCCGCACTTGCGCCGATCGGCACGCAGCTACAGCTTGAACGCGACCGATCCCAGGACGCACGGGACCGCTTCGGGCGCCGCCTCGCATACGTCTGGGTCACGTCGCAGAGCGGCGAGACGCAGATGCTCCAGCGGCAACTCCTGCGCGCCGGTTGGGTGCGGGTGTACGTGTACGACCGCGACGCTCCGTTCACACAGGTCGGCAACTTTCGGCGGGACGCCGCGCAAGCACGGGCCGCCGGCCACGGCGTCTGGCAACGCTGCGGCGGCGACTTCGGGCGACCGCAAGCGGGATAACGTGCCGGCTCAGCGCGCAGCCGCGCGCTGACGCTCCAGATCAGTCCGCAGCGAGCCGCCGCAAGCGGACTAGTCGTTCCAGAGGTCGATGTTCGAGGTGCCGTCTTCCTCAGGCATCGCGAACCACCAGGCGGTGACATGCGGAGCGGCGACGCGGATCACCGGCAGCGCCGTCATACCGGACTGGCCGGGAGCAGCGATGCGTGCGTCGGTCAGGGTGATGTGCGGGCGGGCGCTCACCTCGCGGATCTGACGGGCCAGCTCCTCCGGCAACTCGTTGACGTCGATCGAGCCGTCGACGATGTGCTGGCTGATCTGCTCGTACACCTGCGCCTCATGCTGGCTGCGATCGGCGGCGTATTGCAGCGGTGCCGACGCAAAGTTTTCCCGCACCTGCTCCCACTGCTCATCGGTGTGGTCCTCCGGCTTGGGCGAGTTATCGATCAGCCGGCGGCGCATCGTACTGAGTGCCTGCGCGATCGCCTCCTGGCGGTTCAGCCGCCCGATGATCACCATGCCGTTGACCAGCAGGCCAACTGCCAGCTCCGTGCCGTGGTGCGCGAGCTCGACGAGATCACTGAGATACGGGTCGGGCTGACTGCGCAGCGCGAGATCGAAAAGATCGCGGTCGGGTGCCGAAAGCGTGGGTTCGTCAGCCATGGGACAGGGCTCCGTCAGGTCCAGAGGGTGAGCAGGGAGGCTGCGTGTGCCTAGCGCGCCCGGGAAGATTCGAACTTCCGACTTCCTGCTCCGGAGGCAGGCGCTCTATCCACTGAGCTACGGGCGCTGGAGTTCGTCAGGCTACCGGGGATCGCGCGAGAACGCTCAGCCGCCGGCGACGGCGGGCAGGATCGTCAACTCCGCGCCGGCCGGCAGCGGCGTGTCGAGTCCTTCGAGGTAGCGGATGTCTTCGCCAGCGAGGTAGACGTTGACGAAGCGGCGCAACTCGCCGTTTTCGGTGATCCGACCGCGCAGCTCTTCGTACTGCGCGAAGAGCGCTTCGAGCGCACCGCCAACGGTGTCGCCTTCAACGGTCACTTCGACGTTGCCGCCGGCGACATCGCGGAGCTGGGTGGGCAGCTTGATGGTGCTCACGGGACGAGGACCTCGTTCTCGACGTGGGTAATGAAGTCGGACAGCTTCGGTTCGACCTCGTAGCTCTCGAACGAGCCGCGCACGGCGTCGAGCGTCTTGAGGCCATCGCCGGTGATCAGGATCACCGTCCGTTCGCCGGCCGGGATTTTGCCGGCGGCAGCGAGTTTGGCCAGCGTCGCGGTCGTCACGCCGCCGGCCGTTTCAGTGAAGATGCCGGTCGTTTCCGCGAGCAGGCGAATCCCGGCGCGGATTTCGTCGTCGGTCACCGCTTCGATCGAGCCGCCGGTGTGGTTGGCGACATCGATCGCGTACGGGCCATCCGCCGGGTTGCCGATCGCGAGGCTCTTGGCGATCGTGTCCGGCTTGACCGGCTTGATGAAGTTCTTGCCCTCCGCGTACGCCGTCGCGACCGGGGCGCAACCGGTTGCCTGGGCGCCGTGCATCGTCGGCTGATCGCCGTCGATCAAGCCAACGTCGCGGAACTCGGTGAAGCCCTTTTTGATCTTCGTGAAGAGCGAACCGGATGCGATCGGCGAAACGATCCGGTCGGGCACCTGCCAATCGAGCTGCTCGGCGATCTCGTAGGCCAGCGTCTTGGAGCCCTCCGCGTAGTAGGGGCGCACGTTGACGTTGACGAACGCCCAGTCGCGCTCACCGGAAAGCTCCGTGCAGAGACGATTCACGTCGTCGTAGTTGCCGCGCACCCGCACCAGCTTGGTGCCGTACACGCCGGTCGAGAGGATCTTCTGCTCTTCGAGGTCGGAGGGAATGAAGACGTAGCTATCGAGCCCGAGCGCGGCGGCTTGTGCGGCGACGGCACCAGCGAGGTTGCCGGTCGACGCGCAGGCGAGCGTCGTCATGCCGAGTTCGCGGGCGCGCGCGGAGGCGACGGCAACGACGCGATCCTTGAAGGAGTGCGTGGGGTTCGCGGCGTCGTTCTTGACGTACACCTCACCGTCGATCCCGAGACGCTCAGCGAGCCGGTCGGCTTTGACGAGCGGCGTGCAGCCAACCGGCAGCCCCGCGTGCTTGCCCTGCGGCAGCACCTCGACCGGCAGGAAATCGGCGTAGCGCCAGATCGTTTGCGGGCCGGCCTGAATGCGGCGGCGCAGCGACTCCGGGTCGCCGGCGAGTGCGGAGAAGTCGTATGCGACTTCGACCGGCCCGAAGCAGCGCTCGCAGACGTAGCGCGCCTCCAGCGGGTATTCGAAGCCGCACTCGCGACAGGTCAGGCTCTTGGCATTCATCCGGGTGTTCCCTCCACTCGACTTCGTGGCCGGGTCCCGTTGTTGCGAGTCCTGCGCCACATCTCTCTGGAATTGGCACCGTCTCCGCAGGGCGCGGTGGTTGCCGGAGCTTCGTAGGGCCAGTCCCTCCACTCCTCTGGATGCGTCTCGGCGGCAGTGTCGTGCCGCTGCGCCCAACCCTAGCAAAGCGGCTGTGGGCGTCCACTCGTGATCGTACGCGCGTGGTGAGGCACGGCG
>JASGGQ010000160.1:0-5304 GCA_047604965.1 Patulibacter sp.
GCGTGATCGCGTGCGCGACGCGGCGAGCCGCGCACGCCGCGTCACGCCGCCGGCCGGCGCGCGTTGAACAACAGCGTCTCCGTAGGCGTCGACGATAAGCGCCGCTCGTAGCGGGATTTTGCGCTTGGCGGAGCGGAGCGATGACGGCGTGCGCCGTGTTCGCCTGCGATTCTTCTGCTCCCGCATGCGCGTTTTGTTTGTCTGTCTCGGCAACATTTGCCGTTCGCCGACCGCCGAGGCGGTCTTCCGTGCGAAGGTCGGCGAACGCGGTTTGCAGGGCGAGATCGAGGTCGACAGCGCCGGCACCGGCGGCTGGCATGCCGGTCAGCCGCCGGACCGTCGTGCCGTCGCCGAAGCGGCGCGCCGTGGCCTGTCGATGTCCGGTCGGGCACGGCAGGTGAGCGCGAGCGACCTGAGCGACTTCGACCTGGTCGTGGCGATGGACGAGGTCAACCGCCGTGATCTGCTGGCGCTGGCGCCGACCGATGAGGTGCGTGGGCGCGTCGTGCTGCTGCGCGACTGGGACCCTGAATCGCTCGGTCATGACCGCGGCGTCCCGGACCCGTACTACGGCGGCGAGCGCGAGTTCGCGGAGATGTTTGAAATCGTCGAGCGTTCCTGCGTCTACCTGATCGACGACCTCCAACAGCGTCTCTCTGCGCGCTGAACACGCGCGGCGCGTCCGGTCAGGCGCAAGCCAGCCGCTGCGATGACGCTCACACCGGCATGAACCGCGTTACGCGGCCGGTGCGTCGGCCTGCTTGCCGGTGTCGAGATCCCGCAGCAGCAGCCAGCTGAGCCAGATGCCGAAGCCGAAGAGCGGCAGCCCCATCACCGTGCGGGCGATCCCCAGCGTGGTCGTCGCATCGGCGATCCAGAGCGGCACCTGCACGATCAGTCGCAGCAGGAAGATCGTCGCGAAGATCAGCGTCGCGTTGCGGTACGCACGCATCCGCACCGGGTCGGCGCGCCACCCTTCGTGGCCGGTCAGTCCGGCGACCATCACGCCGACGAACGGCCACCGCACAGCGACCGAGCCGAGCGTGATCGCGGCGTACGCGCTATTTGCGATCAGTCCCGGCAGGAAGAAGTTGCGCGCCTCACCGGTTTTCGAGGCCAAGAACGCCGAGAGGGCCACGCCGACGATGCCCGCCAGCGCGAACTGCACCGTCTCGCGGCGCATCAGCCGCGCGACACCGGCGACGACAGCGATCGCCACGGCGATGATCGCCGAGCTCGTGGTCGGCAACCCAGCGGTGGAGGCGACGACGAATGCCACCGACGGCAACGCTGACTCGGCGGCGCCGAGCGGGCCGCCCATCGCGTCGAGCATCGACGGTTGCTCGTCGGCCGTCAGCAACGCGGCCGTTTGGCCGACCTCCTCCTCGGTTTCATGGACCAGCTCCTCGGCGAGGTGGGTGGCGTTCTCTTTGAGGTGGTGCTCGCTCACGGCGTGGTCCCCAACTGCTGTTGCAGCGTCTTGAGTTCTTCGAGCGCCTGCTGCTGGCGTTCGAGCGCGCGCGTCACCTGCCGCTGAAGTTCGGCGCGCGACTGCGGGGTCGTGGCCGCCGGAGTTTCGTCGGGTTGCCCGGCGGTCGCCTGCGGCTGATCGGTGGCGTCGTCCGACTCGTCCTGCGCGTCGCCGGCCAGCCCGTTCTCAAGGAAGGAAAGCGTGTCGCGCAGCCCCTCCTCGGTGGTGTCGAAGACGGCGGCGGTCGCGTTGCGTTGCGCATCGACGACGATCGTTTTCGTGACGGTCGTCGCGGTGCTCGGCACGACCGAGACAATGAAGTACAGCTTGCCTTGCACGAAGACCGGTCGCGGTTCGACCGCGCGGTACGAACCGCTCGTGGGGTTGGCCGCGCCACCGGTCCCGAAGCCGATGCCGGCGATCGGCGTCGCCTCCGCGATGTCGATCGCGCGCGCATTGCCGGTCAGCGCGTCACGCGGCGCGACCTTCCACAGCTTCGTCGCGCCGGTCGTGGAGTCGGTGAGGAAGATCGCGGTCGTCGCCGATGAGGCGCCGTGCGGCTGCGCGACCGACACCCACGAGGTTGAGTTTCCCGGACCTTGGAGCAGGTACGGCTGGCGGTTGCTTTCGGTGTCGACGATCTGCGTTTGATCTTTATGCAGCAGCAGGTAGTTCCAGATTCCGCCCTTGAGCGCATGGGCATCCTGGATGCGCCGCGCGAGCGTATCGGGGAAGAGCCGGCCGCTGGTCGCGATCTCCGGGCGTCGCGCCGCCTCACTGGGGGAGAGATCTTCGATCTGGCCGCTGGGGTGGACGACAAACGCGCCGCCGAGCTGCGGCCGGCGAATCGGGAAGCCGGTGTAGGTGAGGTACGGCACGAGGACCAGCGGCTCGCCGTCGCTATCGAGGATTCCGACCGGAGCCTGCACATCCGCGAGCAGTCGCCGTTCGCGCAGCTTCCAGTTGAGCGCATCGAACACCGCGAGCCCCGGCGCGTACTTGAAGCTTGCGTCGAGCTGTTCAACGTTGCGGGTTGGATCTTCTGCGCTTTGCAGCTCCAGCCCGCCGCTCTTCTCGGTGTACCGGCGCAGCGCGCCCTGCGGCGTGCGGATCGCGCTCCACTTCAGGCCGTCCGGCGTGTTGATGACCGCCAGATCGGTGAGCCGTTCGGTCGATGAGTTGAAGCCGGCGACCATCACCCGGCCGGCGACCTCGCGCGGCACGAGCCGCACGACGCCGCTGTGCGGAAACTCGTCGATTGCCGTGTAGTCGGTGTGGGCCGCCAAGCTGCGCTGGACCAGCACCGGGTTGAGTGCCTGCAACGCGCAGAAGCTCACGCCGGCGAGTGTGAGCGTCGCCGCCCATACGCCGCTGCGTGGGTCGCGCCCTGCTTGGAGGTCGGCGACCGTCAGCCGCGCTCGCCGCCCGACGATCCCGCCGGCAGCGAGGATCCCCAGCGCCACAATCCACGGCAGCGGGGCGCGCCACACCAGCATCAACGGGCCGTGCAGCAGCGGGCGCAGGAAGAGCAGCGTGAGCGCCAGCAGTACGAGAAGCACCGCGAGTACGAGCAGCCGGCTGCGGCGTCCGAAACCGGGACGACGCGGGCGGCCTGCATCGTCGCCGGCCGTCGGGCGCCGTGGCCCGCGCGGAGGCTGCGTGCCGCCGGAACCAAACTCGATGCGCCATCGGCCGCGTCGCCCTCGAGGGTCGCTCATCGCACGCAAGAGTACTCGGCCTGGACTAGCCGGCGAGTTGCTCCCAGGCGGAGGCGGTGCGGTGCGCGGGTTGAGCGCGGTTGCGTGCAGCCACGAGATGTGTGCGACGACCGAGATTGCGACGACCGAGCGCAGCGCCGCTTCGCTGCACCGGCCGTCCGGCAGGATCGCGGGGCGCCTGCGTCGTTAGAAGACGCCGGAGATCGTGCCGGTGAGGTCGACGGTGCCGAGGAGCTGACCGGCGTTGACGCTGACTCCGAAGCTTTGCTTGAGCGTCGAGACGGCGATCTTGCTGAAGAACACCTTGCCACCGGTCGCGTGGAAGGTTTTGCCGTCGAGCCCCGCCTCGACGCCCGAGAGATCGAGCGTGCCAAGCACCGGCGTGACCGCCGCACTGACCTGCGCGTACAGATCCTTCTGCGACCCCGTCACTGCCGCGCGGAAGCCAAAGAGATCGACGGCCTTGCCGGTCGACGCATTCGCAAAATGTAGTGCGCCGTCGAACTTCAGGCGCCCGGTCAGCTCCACCGGATCAAAGGCGCCGGCGGTCAGCGCGATCGTGACGACGTTGCCTGATCGGGTGGCCGGTGCGGTCGCCTCAAGCGCAAATCCGCTCTCGCTCAGCAACGTCATGACCGCCGGATCGAGCGTCAGTGTTGCCGTGCCGGAGTCCAGTGGCAGTTCGCGCGTCGTGACGTCGATCGTCACCGTGCCCAGCGCTCCGGCCGCCACGCCACCGCCGATCTTCGCGTTGATCGCCTTCGCGCCGGCCCGGCTGAGCGAGAGCTTGGCCCGCTTGAGCAGCCCGTCGGCCTGCTTGCTGAAGGAGGCGCTGCCGCCGGTCAACGCCCCGAGCGTGATCGTTTTCTTGCCGAGCTTGGCGGTGACCTTTTTCTCGTTGCCGGGCGAGAAGGTCAGATCGGTCAGCTTCGCGGTGCCACGCTTGCCGGCGATACTCAGCGACCCGTCGATCCCGACCGAGCCCCGCATCGTCGTCGGGTCGATCCACGCCTCGGCCGCCGGGTCGGCTTGGAGCGTCACCGTTGCGCCCTTGACTGAGACCTCTCCGGCGCCGCGCAGCGTGGCTCCGGCCGCACTGAGCCGGCTGCGTGCCGCACCGTCGAGCTGCACGATCACTTCGCCGGTCTCCACGGCAGCGCCGCGCGGCAGCGCATCGATGTCGGCCGGCAAGAGCAGCGCCGCACCCTGCGCGGTCGACGTCGACGCGAGCGCGGCGCCAAGGGCGGCAACGGAAAGCAGCAGGCGGCGGGGGTGCATCAAACGCTCCATCGGTCAGGCAGGTGGCCACCGCCCGACGAGCGTGACCGTCATCACAGGGTACGCGGCTTTGTGCGCGTCGTCGCAGGTCGCAGGGATTCGCACTGTAGGTTGAAGGGAGCTCTCCGTCACGCCTTCCACCGACCCGCCAGCCGCGCTGCACCTCGCGGCCATGCCTAGGAGCCCTCCAGAATGTCAGCAGACAGCTTCGCCAGCCGGTCCACCCTCCAGGTCGGAGGCAAGTCGTACGAGATCTTCCGGCTCGACGCGCTGCAAGCCAAATACGACGTCGCGCGGCTGCCGTACTCGCTGAAGGTCCTGCTCGAAAACTTGCTGCGCACCGAAGGCAACGGCGCCGTCACCCAGGAGTCGATCGTGGCGCTCGCGACCTGGGATGCGAAGGCCACGCCCGAGACCGAGATCAACTTCACGCCGGCCCGCGTTGTGCTCCAGGACTTCACCGGCGTGCCGGCCGTTGTCGATCTCGCCGCGATGCGCGACGCGATCGCCGACCTCGGCGGCGATCCCGCCAAGATCGAGCCGCTCGTTCCCGCCGAACTGGTGATCGACCACTCGGTGCAGGTCGATTACTTCGGCCAGTTCGACGCCGCGATCAAAAACGCCGAAAAGGAGTTCGAGCGCAACAAGGAGCGCTACCAATTCCTGCGCTGGGGCCAGGACGCCTTCGACACCTTCAAGGTCGTCCCGCCGGACACCGGGATCGTCCACCAGGTCAACCTTGAGTACCTCTCGCGCGCCGTCTTCGTCAACGACAAGCTCGGCCAGGCGTACCCCGACACGCTCGTCGGCACCGACTCGCACACCACGATGGTCAAC
>JASGGQ010000161.1:0-5215 GCA_047604965.1 Patulibacter sp.
GTCGGGGTGCCCTGGTTCCAGCCGTTGCGCAGCCCGATCCGCTTGAGCACGCTGGCGGCCTGCGAGTTGCCGGTGCTCATCCGCAGCGCGGGGGCGCTCGTCGTGCCGCCTGGAGTGGCGATCGAGAGGGTGATCCCGGAGCGGCCCTTGCGCCTCAGCTGCTTCTTGACGGAGGTGAAGGCGCGGGTCATCGTCTTGATGACCTGCTCGCCTTGCGCCTTGCGCCCGACCGCCTTCGCGATGCGCCGGTAGTCCTTGAGCATCGCCGTGTAATGCGCGTCGGCGCCGCCCGCGGGGTAGGGGTGCGTGACGAGCACCGGGGCGATCTTCGTCAGCGCTGAGAGGTTCTGCGTCGAGCGGTAGTCGGGGACGACGATGAGGTCCGGCTTGAGCTTGCGGATGCGATCGAGGCTGGGGGACTGGCGCAGGCCGACGTCAGCCGGCTGGCCGCGGCGCGACACGGCGACGAACTTGTCGTAGCCGGCGACGTCGGCCGCGCCGACCGCGGTGACGCCGAGCGTCGACAGGTTCTCCAGCGCGTCCCACTCGAGCGCGACGACGCGCTTGGCGGCGGCGCCGGCCGGCGCCGCTGCGGCGAGGGTGAGCGCGGCGCCGCACAGGGCGGCGGCGAGCAGGCGGAAGCGGTGCATGAGCGTCTCCTCTTCTTAGTAGACGACGGAGCCGGTGATCTTCACCGTCGTGGTGCGGACGTTCGCCGGCCCGCTCCCGCTGACGTTGAGGACCGTGCCCTTTCTGATCTTCTTGTAGGTGCCGTCGCCGCCGCGGATCGTCAGCGTGCCCTTGTAGGAGGCGTTGCTGCCTTTCGTCGTCAGCGAGGCGGTGCCGTTCCCCCACACGGCGCCCTTGGACGTCGTGAGGCGGATCGAGTATTCGAGCTTCTTGCGGGCGGCGAGCTTCGTGCGCAGGATCAGCGTGCCGGAGCCGAACGGCTTGCCGGAGACCTTGCCGCGCTGCTCGACGATCTTCGCCTTGGCCTCGCGCTTGTAGAACTTGACGGTGCCGCCGGCGTTTACCGCGTAGCGCTTGCCGGCGCTGGCGGTCGCCGGCGCGATGAGCAGGGCCGCGGCGAGCAGCAGCGAGGCGAGGGCGCGAAGGCGGGGGATTCGCGGGAGTTGAACGTGGAGCGTCACAGGGCTTCCTCGGAGGTCAGGGCGGGAGCGTCGCCGCCGGCGGGGTTCGCGGCGGCGCGCTGGAGCAGCACGACGGCGGTGGCGACCGGTCCGTCGTGGCTGATCGAGAGCAGAAGACTGGCAGGCGCGGGGCCCGTGAGCGCCGCGACGGCGTCGCGCACGGCGCCGTGAAGCCGGAGCGACGGCCGGCCGTAGGCGTCGGCGACGACCTCGATCTCGCGCAGGTCGGCGGCGGCGATCGACGGCGGCTGGCCGATCCGCGCCGACGACCACGCCTTCAGGAACGCCTCCTTGGCGGCGAAGCGCCCGGCGAGGTGGACGGCGTCCGGGCCGGGGCGGCGCGCGGCGGCGGCGCGCTCGGAAGTGGTGAAGGTGCCGCCGGCGAAGCCGGACGCGGGGTCGGCGAGCTGGTCGCCGAAGGCGGCGACGTCGACGACGTCGGTGCCGAGCCCGAGGACGGTCATCGCGGCACTCCTGGGGCTGGCCAGCGCGGCGGAGAGGCGAGCAGCATCCGCGCCTCGGCGTCGCGATCGCGCTCGGCGGCGCTCGGCGCGGGACGGCGGGTGGTCAGCGGCTCGCCGCAGCGCGCGGCCAGCAGCGTGCGGGCGCCGGCTGCGCGGCGCTCCCCGGCGCGGCGTGCATAGTCGGCACGCGCCGCCCGGTCGGGGATCGCGGCCAGCAGCGCGGCGGGGTGGGCGACGGCGACGAGCGCCGAGATGTGGCCGAAGCCGAGGCTGCTGAGGAGCGCGGCGCGCAGCGGCAGCTGCGCGGCGACGTGTAGCGTGCGCCGCCCGACCGCGAGCGTGGCGGCCTCACGCAGCAGCGGGTCGGCCGATTCCAGCGAGCGGTTGCCGGGAATCATGCGGTCGTGCAGTGCGCGTAGCGCGCCGTCGAGCTGCCAGGCGGCGGCGCCGCCTTTGCTGTGGCCGGTCAGTGACTTCTGCGAGATCACCGCGAGCGGGTTGCCGCGCGTGCGCCCCAGCGCCTGCTGGATGCGGTGGTGCAGGTCGGCTTCGCCGGGATCGTTCATCTCCGTCGAGGTGTCGTGCTTGGAAACGAACGCGAGGTCGTCGGCGGTGAGGCCGTGCGCGGCGAGTGCTTGCGCGAGCGGCGACTGCGGCCCGCCGGCGGCGGCGCCAAGCAGCCCGAGGCCGGGAGCTGGGATCGAGCGCTGGAGGCCGTCGGCGAAGCTGCCGGCCCAGATCAGTACGCCGCGTGCCGGTACGCCGAGCGCGACGGCGAGGTCGGCGCGCAGCAGCAGTTGCGCGCCGCCGCCTTGCGCTTCGACGAAGCCGCGCCGGCGCATGTCGCCGGGCCGCGACGCTTCGCCTGGGGCGATCCCCATCGCGTCGAGATCGTCGCTGGAGGCGGTCGCACCCATATCGCCGAAGCCGGTCAGCCCTTCGGCGGTGAGGTCGTCGAAGCCGCCGGTAACGACTGCCAGCGCTTTGCCGGCGAGGATCAGGTCGCGGCCGGCTTCGAGTGACACGGCGGCGGTCGCGCAGGCGCCGACCGGATGCAGCATCGTGCCGTACGAGCCGACGAACGCCTGCACGACGTGGGCGGCGGCGACATTGCCCAGCGATTCCTGGATGCGGTCGCTTTGGCGCGGCTCGGCGAGCAGCTGGTCGAGCAGCAGCCGCCGCAGCGATGCAAGGCCGCCGAGGCCGGCGCCCTGAGTGGAGGCCAGCTGCGTCGGGTGCAGGTGTTCGAGCAGCTCGCCCGGCTCCAGGCCGGCGTCGGTGAACGCCTCGACGGTACAAAGCAGGTCGACGAGTGCCATCCGGTCAGCGCTTGCCGCCAGGTCGGCGGGGGCGCCGAGTCGCGTCAGCTCCAGGCCGCGCGGGAGTTGCCCGGCGACGCGGCGGCTGTGCTCGATCTGGCGTGGCAGCCGCAGCGTGGCGCCGGCCGGAACGACGACCTCCCAGCCGTCATCGGCTTGGCGCAGGCTCGCCTGCGCGCTGGCGGCGAGGAACGGTTCGGCGTCGCGCCGTTCGGCAACGGCGAAGGCCGTCTCGCGGGTGGCGACGAGTGGCGCGAACTGATGCAGGCCGGCCGGGTCGAGCGCTGGGTCGTCGTCGAGTGGACGCAGGCCGGTGCGCTGCGCGACGGCGTCGGCATAGCGGGCCGGGAGCGCCGCTTCGGCGACCGGTTCGCCGGTCGCCTCGTCGATCCAGCGGCCACGGTAGCCGGCCCGTTCGTAGCGCACGAGGCCGCAGAGCCACGCCAACTCGGCAACGGCGCCGGGTGACGGTTCGGCGGACTGCTCGGCAGCCCAGCGGGTACGGGCGCTGCCAAGCGGGCCGAGTTCGCCGGTTCCGGCGATCACGACGAGCCGTTCCAAGCCGGCGGTCGGGGCGGCCGGCCAGCTGGCGGCGAGCGCGAGCAGTTCGTCGAGGCCGTCGGCGTGGTCGGTGCCGGGTGACGGCAGCGCATCGACTGCCGGCCGTTCGGAGTTGGCCGCCGGCGCCAGTGCGGCGCGCAGCTGGCCGGTGCGCGCGGCCTGTTGCGCCTGCGCGGTGAGGTCGTCGATCAGCGGCTGCAAACGCGGACGCAGCGGCTCGTCGGCGCGCAGCCCGCCGGTCGCTTCGGCCAGCAGCGGCGTGGCGCTGGCTTGGGCGCGGTCGCGCGCCGCACCGGTCAGCAGCGTCGCGAGCAGCAGGCCGGTTTCAGCGGTGCTGAAGGTCCGCGCGCCGAGGTGGTGTTCAACGGCGGCGGCGGCGAGGGCGGCGCCCTGCATCAAGCCGGTGCCACGGACCCAGCCGATCCGCGCGCCGATCAGCGCCGTCGCCTCGCCCCAGCGTTCTCCGGCGGCGGCGCGCTGCATCAGCACTTCGAGTGCCGCTTTCGTTTCGCCGTACAGGCCGTCGCCGCCGAACGTCCCGTGGTTGGGGGAGAGCGGCAGCAGCACGGTCGTGCGCTGGCCCGGTGCGGCGTGTTCGGCGAGCTGCGCGATCAGCCGGTGGACGCCGGTCAGCTGGAGGCGCATCGCGAGTTCGGGCTGCTCGCCGTCGCCCACTTCGCCGGTGGTGCTGATGGCGGCCAGCGGCGCGACGATCGTCGGCAGCAGCGGGCTGAGGGCCAGATCGGGCCGTTCGCGTTGCACCAGCGTGGGGCTGGCGAGCCAGCCGACGAGCGCGTCGATGTCGGCGGTCGCCGCGAGGTTCGCCGGCAGCAGATGCAGGGCCGCGCCGGGTGCCGCGCTGCGGCGATACAGCTCCATCGCCCAGGCGCGGCGCTCCTGGGTGAGCGCGCTGGCGGTCGCGACGACGGTCGCGCCGCCGCGCAGCAGCTGCGCGACCAGTGCTTCGCCGATCGAACCGGGTGCCGCGCCGGTCACCAGCGCGATCTCGCCGCGCAGATCGGGCGCGTCGTGCAGCCGGGCCGCCAGTTCGGCGCGCACGGTGGCCGTTAGCGACGGGTCGCCCGGCAGCGCGAGCTGGGCCGGCAGGTCGGCCGGGCGCGACGGCTCCTCAACTTCGCTGGCGACCGGGATGCCGGCGGCGTCGAAGCTCGTCAGCGGCCGCAATCCGGCGATCGGCAGCGCCGTGGCGGCGCGGCCGGTGCTGTGGGTGGTGGCGGCGGTGGCCGGCATGTGGCGCGCTGCCGCCAGTGCTTGAAGGCCGTCGCGCAGCTCAGCCGGTGCGTTTGCGGCGAGCTGGGCGGCAAGCCACGCGGCGGTGTCGGCAATCGCCGGCTCCTCGGCCGCGAACGGCAGCAACCGTGCCAACTCGGCGGCGATCTCCTCGGCGGTCGCCACGTCGCGCAGCGCACGGTGGGTGATGTCGAGCAGATCCCAGCGGGCGTGCGCCCAAGCGTCGTCGAGCCGGACGTGGCGGCGTGGATCGAATGCCGGCGCCAGGTCGGTCGCGAGCGTGTCCCCAAGCTCACGGTCGAGCGTCGCTAGGCGCGAGGTGGCGGTGTCGCCCGGGTCGGTCGTCGGCGTGGTGGAACGGGTCGGCGGCTCCTCCGCGCCGAGCACACGGGCGAGCTCGGCGGTCAGGCGGCGCAGCTCGGCGGCCGTCTCCGGGGCGAGCGCCGCCGTGCCCGGCGCGCCCGGCGGC
>JASGGQ010000162.1:0-5080 GCA_047604965.1 Patulibacter sp.
ATTCCCTGCAAACCAGCCAAACCCTCCCACGCCCTCAGACCCCCTGAACGCCTACGAATGCACGCCTTGCGTATCGCTCGCTCAAACGTAAGCTGACGGTAAGACGGTGGTTTCGGCCTGCAACGCTCCGCCCACGTTTCCTGGTCCACGACGATCTGACTGGCGGTGTCCGCGCACCATGCCTTGATGTCACCCGTCGGCTCGCTCGTTGCACGCAGCCAGCACGCCCCCGCCAGCGCGACGCAGCCCAGGTCCAGTTGGCGAACGCCTTCATTGAAATCCCCGGTGCGCTTCGCGGGGCTGAGACCGAGCTCGGCTAGCCCGCGATCAATCAGGATGGCTGCGGCAACTGCTACTCGCCAAGCGCATGGCGAATACTCCTTCTCCCGCCGACCGCGATCCAAAACAGCCGGATCCAGCAAGACGTATGCGCGAATCGCGCCAACGTCATCGCCGGACGCGAACGGCGCCACTTCCGCTCCCCGGCGCAGAACGGCTGCTTCGCGAGCCGTAATCGCGCGCGCTACATCTGCCGTCAGCTTGCCGATCGTCGCCGTCAGTGCGGTGGTCTCGAGGCGATCTGGATAGCGCCAGCTGACCATGTTCACCTGCCGTCCGTTCGCAGCGACGTTCGCCAGCAGCTCGGTACGCGCGCCAATCGGACCCCCGAGCGCCAGAATCGTCACCGACCGCGGTAGCGCATTCGTCCAGTCCCAGTCCGGCGCCAAGCCTCCCTGGGCAGCAAGCTCGCGCGGCCCCGGCTCGACGAGTTCTGCGCCAAGCTCGCGCAACCATTTACACGTCAGCTCGCGCCATGACGTGTCCTGCTGCTCTCGCGATGCGTCCCGTGGCGGCTCCACGAAGAGAACGTGCGTGGCCTGCATGCTGAGGGCCGTGCCTAGTCGCTGGCGATCGCACTCGGGCAGGGCAACCCTCGCCTCCTCGTTGAACTTCGGACCGGGCACGACGACGACCGCGTGGTCACCATGCGCGTTCACCGGCGTACCGATGTCGGGCGGCCCAGCGGCGGCGAAACGCCTTAGCGCACAGCAGCGATTGTCGCCGTCGCCACCAACCAACGGCGGCAGTTGAAGCTCACCAGCGAGAGCCTTCGACCGCGGGTCCTGAAGCACTCTTGGATGCACCAGCAGATTGCGAAGCTGACCAGCCTGTTCTCGCCCCCCTGCATTGTCCAGCGGGTTGTACTGACAGAGCCGAGGTTTGAGGCTGCTGCGCTTGATTTCTTTCTTGTGCCGATCCCAGAGGCGGACGGCCGCCAGCGTTCCACGCACAGCTACCAAGTCGTCTGCCGGTGAACTCTGCCCACACTCCGCTTGATATATCGCATATTCCACCTCCGCTAGGAGCGCCTGCTCCCCGAGTTGGTGTCGTTGTTCCTGCGCGACAGCCTTCTCTCGTTTCGTCGCTCCGCTCGGCACCTTGAACACGGCATCGAGCTCGCCGGCCACCCCATCCTCTTTACCGAGCCAGTCGCCCTGCGGTTTCTGCGTGTAGTCCCGCCGCTGAAACCACCGGTGGATGCGTTCAGCAGCGCGCGCTTGCGGAGCGTCTTCCGCCTCGAGTCCAAGCCGTTGCAGCAGCCGATGTAGGTTGAGCAATGCCGCAGCATCGAGGCGCTCTGTTGCCTCTTCGCAAACACGACGGACCGCATCGCCGATCGCAACGTTGTCGACCCCTGCTCCGCCAACGAACATGCGCGTCTCGGCGACCGTCGGCACTGGTTTACCCGCCGCCGAGTTCCAACGCGGCGCTTCGCCAGAGAAGTAGCGACCGTTGACCGGCTGCCCCGACGCCATACCCAGCCAACCTGCGACGGCCAGCGCGGCATGCGCTGGCCCGGCGACCCCGCCACCGATGGCGGGAATGATCGACGAAGCAGTCGAACGGCCTGTGGCCGCTGCGCTTCGAGGTACGAGATCTAGCGCGGCGTTGAGGATCTCGCGGATCGTGACCTCTAGGTCGAAGGGGTCGCTCAGGAGCGCCAAGCGGAAGTCGACATCGCGAAGCTGCGGCCAGCGCTCCTGAACCCGTTCGTCGCGCAGCGCATCAATCAGGCGCCGGGCCCCAGGGGCAGTGTCGCCGTCGTGCTTCCTGCACGGCCCTTGAGCGGTACAGGTCTGCTCGGTCGCCACGAGCAGCATGGTCCATGGCTGTGAGCGGCTGTCTTCCGCGCCGATCTCAAGACTTGCCGCGATGCGGGGCACCCAGGCGATTGGTTCCCCTCCGCAGCGCGGGGCCAGCAGTTCCGCAATGTCGAACTGCCGATCAGCAGCCGTCATGCACGGCACCAAACCATTGCTGCCAGCCGCCGCCTTTCTCCAGCGTCGGCGCCCGAGCGCAGGATCGGCCTGTCTCGCACCAAGCTCCTTCGGCACCGTCAGCAGGTCCGTCGGCGCCAGCGGCTGGATCACCAGCGTGCCGAGACGCTCGCGTGCAGCCGTTGCAGTGGTGGCCGCGTCCTGGAGCTGCTCTTGGTCCGGCAAGGGTCACACGTTACCGCGCATACGCCGCCAGCTGCGACTGCCAAGCCTCCGCGTCCGGCCCGCCCGTTCGGGTCTCGACGGCGGCTGCCAGCACGCGGGCGGCCGCCGCCTCCCAGTCTCCGTGCTCTGCGACCGCAGAGACCATCTCGCCGTCCTGGTCTCCTACCAGCAGCTCAGCATCGGTGAGAACGGCAAGCGCCCCGGTGATCGCCTGCTGCTCGAGCGCGTCGTCGGCGATCAGCGCCGCCGCATCCGAGAGGCTCAGCGGTAGGAGCGAGCGAAGCTGCAGCAGGCTGCCGGCCAGCGCGTCGAGTGGCCCGCCATCGTCCGCCTGCTGCGTCTCGGCTGGTTCGCTCGCGGCAGTGGAGGGCGTTGTTCGCCCGCCTTCGCTGCCACCGATCGCGTCGTCGCTCGCATCGACGCTCACCGGCACGCCCCGGTCTCTGCGGTCCTCGCGGCGCCCCGCGGTCAGCTCGGCGAGCGCCGCCGGCAGTGCGGCAGGCACGACGAACCCAAAGCCGTGCAGTGCCTCCAGCCTCGCCGCGGCAGCCGGGTCCATCGTGACCGAGACCATCAGCGCCCGCGTCGGCGCGTTCGCGTTGAGGGCGTCGACGATCTGGCGCAGGCGTTCGGTCTTGGACTGGAACTCGCCGGAGCGGCATTCGACGATCAGCAGCTCGTCTTCGCAAACGGCGGCGACGTCCAGCTCGGCGTCTCCAAACGTCTCGTGGCGAACGCGGATGCCGCGCGTCGCGACATCGCCGCAGGCGCGGCAGACCGCCCGGTACGCGGCCCGCTCCAGCCAGCCGCCGCAGATCAGCTCCCGCAGGTGCGCCGGGACCTCGAACTGCACGCGCGTCGCCTTCGGGTGCGGCGCGGGCCCGTAGATCACGCCGAGACTATGCAGCAGCGTGGCGAGCGCAAGGCTGCCGTCCCTTCCGGCGCGGGGCTGCTTGCCGAGGTCGAACGAGACGGACTGCTTCGTCGTCGCCGACCGCCGCAGCGCCCGCAGCAACGCCCGGGCGTTGCCTTCCAGCGCCGCGATGTCGCAGGCAACGTCGTCGATCACGGCCTCCTGCCCCGTCCGGTCGCGACGTCCGAGGACGATCGCTCCCCTCGCCGTGAGCGCGCGGGCAACTTCATCGTGGGTGGCGTGGTCGAGCGGCGCGTCGGTGTGCATACCTTGGCGACGGCGACCAGCGCCGCATCGTCAGGGCGCTGCGCGAGGCCGTCCGGGCCAACGCCAAAGCTGCTCGTCTCCACACCCGTGAGCGTCACACCTCACGCGCCTTCGGCTTCTCCGCTGGCCGCGCACCCTGACGCAGCCCGTCTGCCGAGCGTTTCTCCAGCGATGCTCCAAGACGCCCGCCCTTCGACCGGCATCCAGTCGGTGCTCTCGGTCGATGCGCTGTCGTGCGCCGCAGATCAGGTCATCGCCCGCGGCGGCGCGGCGGGACCGGACGGCGAGACGACCGCGGCGTTCGCGACGCGACGCGACGAGGCGATCCCGGCGTTGCACGCAGCGTTGACCACGGGCGTCTTTCGCGCCGGTCCGCTACTGGCAGCTCCCCTGCACCGGCCGGGGCGGGCACCGCGCACCCTGCTGATCCCGAATGTGATCGACCGCGTGGTGCAGCGGGCGCTGCTGGAGCAGCTTTCAGCGGCAGCCGAGACGCTGCTGCATCCCGGCTCGTTCGGATACCGCCCTGGTCGTTCCACACTCACCGCGGTTGACGCGGTGCGCAGCGCGATCGCTGAGAAGCCGTTCGTGCTCGACGCCGACATCAGCGACTTCTTCGGCAGCGTGCGCCATGACATCGCCGTTGCGGCGGTCGGGCTGATCGGCGGGCCCCGCGTCGCGGAACTCGTGGCCGGTCAACTCGCAGCGCCGGTGTTCGGCGACATCGAGCCGCGCAGCTGCGGGCTGCCGCTGGGTGGCCCGCTGTGGCCACTCGTCGCGAACCTCGTGCTCGACCCGCTCGATCGCGCGCTCACGGCTATCCCCGGTGTGGAGTTGGTGCGGTTCGCCGACGACTTCGTGGTGCTCGCGCCCTCCGCCGAACTGGCACGGGAGGCGCACGCCGTCGCCGCGAGGGAGCTGGCGACGCTCGGCTTGGCGCTCCACCCCGCCAAGACCAGGCTCCTAGACGCGAGGCGCGATCCGTTTGCGTTTCTCGGACAGGCGATCGTCCCAGGCACGCATCCCGCCGCGCCGAGGAAGCCGACGGCTCGCATGGTCTATCTCACGCGAGACGGTACGGCGGTCCGCGCCCGAGGGAACCGCATCGTCATCGTGCATGAGGGTGATCCGCCGCTTGCGATCCGCGTCGCGGAGGTCGCGCAGGTGGTCGTCAGCGGTCGCTGCGAGTTCAGCAGCGCCGCGCTGGCGCTGCTGCTGTCGCATGGCATCGACGTGGTGTTCGTCGCGGGGGCAGGTCGCTGCTGGGGAGCGCTGCGCACCTGGCGATCGTCAACCCCGGCGACGACGCTGCAGCAGTTGCAAGCGGCAGGCGACCCGGAGCTGTCACTGGCGCTCGGGCGAGCGATGATCGACGGAAAGGTTCGCAACCAGCGCC
>JASGGQ010000163.1:0-4978 GCA_047604965.1 Patulibacter sp.
TGGCAGCGGACGTGATCGTGATGCCACGCTCCTGCTCCTGCTCCATCCAGTCCATCGTGGCGGCGCCCTCGTGGACCTCGCCGATCTTGTAGTTGCGGCCCGTGTAGAACAGGATCCGCTCGGTCGTCGTCGTCTTACCGGCGTCGACGTGAGCCATAATCCCGATGTTGCGGGTCTTCTCGAGGCTGAACTGTCGGGGCATGGGCGTGAAAGAGGCCTGTGTGGAAAGAATGCACGCGCCGAAGTTCGGCGCGCGAGGGGTGACGGGCTTGAGAGGGAGCCCGGAGCGGGTACGCCCGCGACCGAGAGGTGGCGGGCAACGGCGCGCGCATCGGCAGAACCGACCGCGGGCGCCGACTATAGCACCCGAAGGGGTACCGCAGCGCACGGGCGCGCCGGCATCGCGACGGTGTGACCGAAACGAACGAGGCCCGCGCTGAACACACGGGCCTCGTCGAAGATTCGGTGCGCGCCGACGCGCGGCGAACGAGCTACCAGCGGTAGTGCGCGAATGCCTTGTTGGCCTGCGCCATGCGGAAGATGTCGTCCTTGCGCTTGTACGCGCCGCCCTGGTGCTGCTGCGCGTCGAGCAGCTCACCGGCGAGACGCTCGGCCATCGTGCGCTCGCGGCGCTGGCGGGAGAACTCGACGAGCCAGCGAACCGCCAGCGTGCGGGAGCGGCGCTGCGGCACCTCGACCGGCACCTGGTAGGTCGCTCCGCCGACGCGGCGGGAGCGAACTTCAAGCTGTGGGGTGAGTTCGGTGAGCGAGAGCTCGAGCTGCTCGATCGGATCGCCACCGGTGCGCTGCGCGAGCAGGTCGAGGGCGTCGTACACGATCTTCTCAGCCGTGGACTTCTTTCCATCGAGCATCACGCGGTTGACGACCTGTGTGACGACACGGGAGCGGTAGACGGAGTCCGGCTCGATCGTCCGGATCTGGGCTGCTGCGCGGCGGGGCATCGGTCCTTGCCTACTTCTTCTTCACGCCGTATTGCGAACGGGCCTGCTTGCGATCGGAAACGCCAGCGGCATCGAGCGTGCCACGAACAACCTTGTAGCGAACGCCCGGGAGATCCTTCACACGACCGCCACGCACGAGCACGACGGAGTGCTCCTGGAGGTTGTGGCCCTCGCCCGGAATGTACGCCGTGACTTCAATGCCGCTGGAGACGCGAACACGCGCCACCTTCCGCAGTGCGGAGTTCGGCTTCTTCGGGGTCGTGGTGTACACGCGGGTGCAGACACCGCGGCGCTGCGGTGCAGCGACCTTCTTCTTCGCACCCTTGCCGGACTTCAGGCCCGGGGTAGCGAGCTTACGCGGCTTGTCTTGGCGGCCCTTGCGGACGAGCTGGCTCGTGGTCGGCATGTGACGAGGAAAGGTAGCACCCTGCCCCCGCCGGGCGCCGTCCGGTCCGCTCGCTACCGGCCAGCCGGCCCGCTTGGGCCACGGCGAAGCTGCTCGACGGCATGCGGCAAAACGGCCGTGAGCAGGGGTTCCAACTCGGCGAGCGCCTTCGGGGCGCCAGGTAGGTTGACCACCAGCAGCTCCCCCAGCGCCCCGGCCGTCGCCCTCGAGAGCGCCGCCAATGGCGTCACGCTGCGCGACGCGGCACGCAGCGCCTCCCCCACCCCCGGAATCTCTCGGTCGATCACGTCACGCGTGGCCTCAGGGGTCACATCGTCCGGCGTCAACCCGGTGCCGCCGAGCGTGACGATCAGTTCGACGCCGGGCACCGCAGCAGCTGCGCGGATTGCCGCCGCGACCTCGGCCCGATCGTCCGGAACCATCGCCTCGTCGATCACGCTCCACCCGGTGCGCCGGCAGAACGCCGCCAGCGCATCGCGCGCATGATCTGGCCGCCTCCCGCGCGACCGGCTCGTCGACACATACACCGCAGCGACCGTCAGCGGCCGCCCGGTGATGCGGTGCGGCGACTCAGCCGCGCAACGATGACCCGGCCCGCCACCCGGCCGCTCACCCGGTCCACCACCAGCGCCGAAGTCATGCCGGCCGCCGCGCTTCTCGACGACCCGGACGCCCTCGATCACGGCGTGACGCTCGACCGCCTTGACCATGTCGTAGACCGTCAGCGCCGCGACGAGCACGGCGGTCAGCGCTTCGATCTCCACGCCGGTCTTGCCAGTGGTGCGCGCGAGGCTTTCGAGCCGCACAACCCCGGCCTGCACCTCGACCTCCGCGCGAACGTCGAGCTTCGTCAGCGGCAGCGGATGGGCGAGCGGCACCAGTTCGGCGGTCCGTTTGGCGGCCATCATCCCCGCCAGCCGAGCGGTCGCCAACACCTCGCCCTTCGGGCCGCTCCCATCGGCGACGAGCCGGGCGGTCGCCCGCGACATGCGCACCGTCGCGACCGCCCGCGCAACCCGGTCGGTGATCGCCTTGTCGGTCACATCGACCATCCGGGCCGAACCGTCGGCAGCGAGATGCGTCAGGCGCGCCGCAAGCTCCGGCGCCGGCTCTGCCTCAGCGGCGGTGACCGGCGCCGCCACCGGATCGGCCAGCGTCGCCACCCCAGCCACGACCTGCCCGTCGACGAAGGTCGATCGCGCACCGACGACCTCGGCCTTCCAGATCGGCACGCGCTGCTTGATCTCGTCGAGTGCCGCCCGTGCCGCGTCGAATGCCGCGCCACGCCGCGCTGCCGCCGCCACGACAAGCAGCGCCGGCTCGGTCGCCGGTACCCGCCCGAGCCGGTGATGCAGCGCGATGCCGGTCAGGCCGTAGCACGCCGCAAGCTCCGCTCCGATCCGCTCCAGCTCGCGCCGCGCGAGCTGCTCATGCGCCTCGAAGTCGAGCGCGTCGACGTCGCGTGGGGTGCCCTGGAAGAGCACGGTGCCGCCGGCCGCCGTATCGGCGACGGCCGCGAGCGCCGCGCCGGCATCGAGCGGCTCGGCGACGACGCGCACCTCGACGACCGGCGCAGCACCACCACTGACCGGTGGCACGAGCGAGAGCCACGCACCATCGTGCAGCGGCGCCTGCGGTTGCGCGAACTCCGAATCGATCGCGAGCACGATCCGCCCGGCCATCTCCGTAAGCCCAAGCTCAGCGAGCACCGCCAAGGCGACCTCTCCGGCGGTGGCGCCGCCGGTGACCTCGCGCTCGATCGTTGCCTCGCCCGCCGCCTGTCGCAACTGCGCGAAGAGGCGTACGGTAATCGCGATCGTCGGCGGCGCACTCATCGCTCGACCCCGGGGAGCACGACCACGGCGACCTCATCGCCGGCTGCCAGCGGCACGTTGCCCGGCGGCACGAGCGCGAGGCGATCGGCGCGCGCCAGATCGCCCATCATGTGCGACGCCTGCCCGTCGAGCACGACCACCTCCGCCCCGCCGTCGCCGGCTGTGTCCAGCTCGGCCCGCAGCGCCAGCCAGCGGCGCGGATCGGGCAGGACGGCGTCGCGCAGGCGCGCGGCACGCGGCACCAGCTCGGCGCCGCGATCCCCGGCGAGCCGCGCGATCGCGGGCAGCAGCAGCAGCGTCGCGACGACATACGCCGAGACCGGGTTGCCGGGCAGCCCGAACCACAGCCGCCCCGAATCGGCGCTGCGCGCAACGGCCGTCGGCTGCCCCGGCCGCATCAGTAGCCGCTCGACGATCAGCTCAGCACCGCAGTCGGCCAGCGCCGCGCGCGTGTGATCGTGCCGGCCGACCGACAGCCCGCCGGTGATGACGACCACATCAGCCGGCGCCAGCCGGCCCAGCAGCGCCGCGAGATCGCCGCGACGATCGTCGGCGTGACACAGCTCGCCGATGCGGCCGCCGGCAGCCCGCACCAGCGCGGGGAGCGCCGTGCCGTGAACGTCGATCACCTGCCCGTGCGCGGGGGTCTGGCCCGGTGCGACCAGCTCGTCGCCAGTGACAACGATGCTCACCACCGGCCGGCGCACAGCCGGCACCTCGGCGACACCGGCAGCCGCCAACGCGACAAGATGGTTCGCCGCTAGGCGCGTGCCGGCCGCCGCCAGCAGATCGCCAGCTCGAACGTCCTCGCCCGCGCGGCGGACGTGCGCCCCAGGCTTGGCGGCTGGGAGGTGCACCGTGCCGGCCAGCTCGTCGACGTCGGCCAGCTCGATCGGCACCACCGCATCAAACGGCTCGGGCAGCGCGGCGCCGGTCGCGATTCTGAGCACCGCTCCCGCCGGCGCCTGCCCATCGAACGGTGCGCCCGCCCGGCTCTCACCGGCGATCGGCGCAGCAGCGTAGGGCGATTCGCAGGCACGCACGGCAAACCCATCCATCGCGGAGTTCGTGTCGTGCGGCAACGAGAGCCGCGCGTGCAGATCGCCGGCCGTCCAGCGGCCGGCGGCTGCGCTGAGTGGGAGCGATTCGGCGGGGAGCGGCGCCGTGACCGCCGCGATCCGCGCCCACGCGGTGCGCGGATCGATCGCGCCCGGCTTGGGCGGTACCGTCGGGGGCAACGCCTGGCCCGCAGGCGATCCAGAGCCGGTCATGCCCACAGCCTTGCACGTCCAGCGGGGAAGGCCGGGCGTGACCGACGAGCCACAGGAGAGCGCAGGTGGAGCCCCAGTTGATCCGGCGACCGGCGCCGCGCGCAGCACGGATCGGCGTGGTGTTGGCCGGCGGCTCCAGCAGGCGGATGCCCGGCGGCAAGGCGGGCGCGATGCTGGCCGGCCGCACGCTGCTGGAGCGGGCCGTAGCGACGGTCGCCGAAGCCGGTCTGGAGCCGGCGGTCTGCGGGCGCGCGGGCGTCGAACTGCCTCCGACGGCCGCACGCTGCTGGCGCGAGCCGCCGCCGATCGCCGACGCCGACCGCTCGCCGCATCCGCTGCGCGGCGTGGCCTGGGCACTGCGGCAGGCCGGCGAGCCGGCGGTGGTGTTGCCGGTGGACCTGCCGTTGCTGCCGGCCGGCGTGCTGGCCGGGCTGGCAACGGCGCCGCACCGGCTGGCCGTGCTCGGCGATGCCGGGCGGCCGGCGGCACTCGTGTTGCGCGCCG
>JASGGQ010000164.1:0-4893 GCA_047604965.1 Patulibacter sp.
AGGCAGAGCAGAGTCGCGAAGAGGTCAGCCGTGGCCTGAAGGCGCGAGGTCACCTGGATCACACGGCCGACCCCCTCACCGGTTCCGAGTAGCTCGGCGACGCATTGCCAGCCCCATCCTGCGGCGAGCGCGAGCCGCACGGCGCCGATCGCGTCGGGCATCGCGGCCGGGAGCGTGACGGCGAAGAGGCGAGTGCGAGCGGACGCGCCCTGGGTCGTGGCCGATTCGAGATAATGCGGCGGCACGGCATCCGCAGCAGCGCGAGTCGCGAAGGCCACGGTCAGCAGCGCGAACACGGCGACGAGCGCTGACTGCGCGATCCGCGAGGTACCGAACCACAGCGTGAGGAACGGCAGCAGGACCAGCAGCGGCACGGTGCCCACCACGATCAGCACCGGCTCGACGGTCAGGCGCGCCAGGCGCAGCTGCGAGAGGGCGATGCCGAGCGGTAGGCCGACGAGCGCGCCGACGAGGACGGCCAGCACGACGCCGACGGTGGTGTAGACGAGTGCGCTGCCGATGCCGCCCGTCTGGAAGGCGACGTAGGTAAGCGCGGGGATGTTGCTCCAGCTCGCCTGGACTGCATCGAACACCTCGGCGGGCCCGGCGACTTTCGCTGCGCTGCTCGCCGAGGCGACGAGTGCCCAGAGGCCGACGACCACGGCGAAGCCACCCACGGTGAGCGCGAGGTTCCCGAGCCCGCCGCCTGCGCGATGCAGGCGGCGGCGCCACCCCGGAAGCGGGGTGGCGCCGTGCGAGGGGCTGATCGGCGCCTGCATGCCGTTACGCCTCGGTGGCGGCTTTCAGGAACCGGTATGCGTCGAGGTAGTCGCGCTCCTCGTAGAACGCCTTGGCCTTGTCGGCAAGTTCGCCGGTCGGCTTTTCGCTGGCGAGCAGCGAGTCGTACTGGCCTTTCAGGCCGGCAAGGATCTCGTAGTACTTCTTGAAGACGATGATGTCGTCCGGCGTGATCTCGTCGTCCTTCGGGAGCACGCCGCCCGCTTTCGCCGCATCGATCTGCGGCTTGTAGATCGTCTCGTAGTAGAGCTTGGCGTCCTTGTCCTCAACGATCTCCTTCGCTTGCTCGAAGTTCACCGTTCCGTAGAACAGCTTGAACATCGTTTCCGCATCGTCGAGCGTCAGATCCACGCCGGCCGACTTCGAGAGGATCGGCAGCGACTGCTTGAGCGCCTCGCGCGGCTGGTTCTGGATCTCGTCGATGATCCGGTAGAAGACGCCCATCATTCGCAGCACCGTCTCCTCGTTGCCTTCGATCCACGCTTCGCTGGCCTGAAGGCCGGCGTGCGCGATGCCGTTGGCAGCATCGGGGTTGCCGGCAGGGAGGCCGTCGAGCAACTGCTGCACGCCGGCAATGCGGGTGAAACCGAGGTTGAGGAGCTCCACGTTCTGCGCGGCGCCGCCCGGCAGGCCGTAGTCGATCGAGCCGGCCTTCGCGAGCTGGACGATTTTGGCGTCGCTGACGAGCTGGAGCTTGATGTCCGCCGGCTTGAGGCCGCCGAGGCGCAGCACCGTGTTGAAAAACTCGCGGTTGATGCCGGTGTCGCTCAGCGCGACGCGCTTGCCCTTCATCTGGCCGACGGCGCTCTTGAACGCGGTGCTGAAGTCCTGGCCTTGCGATGCGAATGCGTCGTAGTCCTTCGCGCCCGCCTTCGGACTGGCCATGACATAGTTGCCGATGTAGGAGTTTTGCAGCTGGAACATCTTCAGCTGCGGGCTCTTGGCGTAGCTCTGGAGTTGGAGCGAGACGAGCGCCGAACCGACATCGAGCTGGTCGTTGACGAGCTGCTGGTGTACCTGGTCGATCGGCCTGGTTTCGTCGCCGTTGACGAGATCGATGCCGACCTCCTTGAACCAGCCCTGCTTGATGCCGACGACGCCGAGTGTGGTGTCGCCGTAGGGCCACATCGCAAAGCGCACCTTGACCGTCGGGATGTCGGTGCCCGGAGACGGGGTAAACGAGGTGGCAGCAGTCGACGACGTGGCCGCTGCGTCGGTGGCGCTCGTGCTCTCGTCATTCCCGCCGCAGGCGCCGAGGGAGAGGGCGAGGGCGGCGCCCGCAGCAAGTAGCGATGCCCGGCGATTGGGGCTGAAGGCGGAGCGACGGGGGCTCGCGTGACTGGTGGGGGAGGGCAGCAGCACGGACTGGACTTCTCTCTGGATTCGGGCCGTCTCTGGCCTGGAGGGTGGTGTGCCATGCATGCTCCAGACCGGTCGCTGCGGTGCCATTGGCCTGCGTTCATAAACGCGGTACAGGCCAGCTGGACCGGCGGTCGAGGTGGCGCGCGGCCCAGTTCGGCACACGGTTCAGTGCCGTCGCAGGGGTCGCAACGGGTCCGGCGGGACCGGCGTGCGCGGCGCTCAGCGTGCGAGAATGCGATGCGCCTTGATGCCGATTCCGAGGCGTTCGCGGTGCTCGCTGCGGGCCGGATCGAGCTCGCAGATCTCGCGGATGCGATCGATCCGGTAGGCCACGGTATGGCGGTGCGCGAAGAGGCTCGAGGCCGTTGCGTTCATGTTGCCGTCGTGCGCGAGGTAGGTCGTCAGTGTTTTGAGCAGATCGGTCTGGTGGATGTCGTCGTACTCGACGAGCGGGCCGACGGTGGATCGGTAGAGCGTCTCGAGCTCCTCCGGGTGTGAGGTCGCCAGGCGGAACAGCAGGTGGTAGGTGCCCTGCGGGGCCGGATCGGGTGAGCTGGCATCGGGGGCCTCCCGGCCGACGTCGGCGAGGAGGTCGGCCTCATCCATCGCGTGGCGCAGTTCAAGGATGCTGTTGTAGTGCCCGGAGGTGCCGACGTGCCCGTAGGTTCGTAGTCGCACCGCGAGCCGCTGGATCCTCGCCCACGCCGGCGACGACGCCGCGCCGGTGGTCGCGACGATCGCGTAGATCTTCCCGTCGATCTCTTCGGCGATGGCGCCGGGAATCTCGTTGCCCACGAGCGCGACGGCGTGCGAGGCCGGCCCGTGGCGCGGATGCACGCAGATCGCGACGCCGCCCTCGGATAGATCGGCGCCGGCTTGTGCGGCGCGCCAGCGCAACGATTGTTCGTCGGCGCGCTCCGGCGCGCGCAGCTGCGCGATCAGCGAGCCGCCGACGGCATCCTCGAGCTTCGCACGCAGCTCCGCGTTGGAGAGGTAAGAGAGCATGCACCCGGCAAGCAGGTGCAGCGCTTCGCGCGCGAGTTCCTCGGAATCAGGCTCGCCCAGCAGCAGCACCGCGCCGATCGCCTGGTCCTGCCGCTCGATCGTCGCCTCCTGCACCACCGCGTTGGGCCGCGACGCGAGGCGGCCGCGCAGCCGCTCGTCGACATAGCGCACGACCGACTTGCCGAGGCTCTCGGAGCAGCTGCTGGAAAAGGCCGAACACTGCCGCGACACGACGATGCCGACCGGCGCGCCGGTGGCATCGGCGCCGAGGCCGGCAAGCCGCTCGAGCGGCTCGCCGGTGATGACGGCATCGAGCGCGTCGGCGTGCAGCGTGCGCAGACGCGCAAGCAGCGTGCCGGTGGGCAGCTGGCCGGGTACAGAATCGGGAATCATGTCGCTGGGGGGCACGACCTGACCGTGATGGGGGAGCGCACAGCGTGCCCCACGCGACTAGCAAGAGCTAGCGCCAGCTGGCTAACGTCGGCTACCGGCATGGAGGATTGGGTGGTCAACGCGCCAACGCCGCGTGGAGTCGTAGGCGGCTGCGGGCGTGCTCGGTCGCAGCCGGATCGACCTTGCCGTCGACGATCACGACGCCGTATACCCGGGCAGCCTGCTCGATCGTGACCCAGCCCTCGATCACGTCGGCGAGCACCTCTGCGTGCGCGCGCTCGACGGGCGGGCCGTACCCGCCGCCGGAGCAGCTCACGGATACCATCACCTCGCCGGGCGCGAGCACTTCGCGGTGGAAGGATTCGATTTCGCGGATCCCGCCGGTTGCCGTCTCGATCCACTGGTCGGACGGCGTGCCGTCCTGGCCGCCGCGCGCTCCCTTCGCCGGATTCCGCGCGCCATCGGAGTTCGTCATGAACTCGACCGGGCTGTCGACGGCCTGGATGCGCACGAGCGCGGCGGGCGCACCGCGACGCTGGCCAGGCCCGCCCGAGTCGGCGAGCAGGCGCTGCTCGAGCACGCGGATCGGATGCTTGACCTCGTCGATCTCGACCGAGTCCTTGTACATCATGCCGCTGGCGCCGACCGAATACGCCGTGAGCCAGCCATCGGCGCCTGGGCCGGCGGGGCCACCGGTGACGGCGAGCTGGAGCTGATTGATGAACGGCCGGCCGGTGCGCGGGTCAGTGCCGCTGATCACCGACCCGGCGGGCGGGCAGGGCGCGCCAAACTCGGCCATCCCGACGCCGTCCATCATCGCCGCGAAGCACCGCATGACCGGGTTCGCGACGCGGTCTTGCAGGTTCGTCGTCGCCGCAGACACTGACGCCGGGTGGCGGGGGATGCCGACGCAGCAGTTTTCGCGCACGAGCACGTCGATCCGGCGAATGCTGCCGGGGTTGACCGGCACCTCGACGTCGATGCCGGGCATGCGGCTGATGCTGTTGAACACGCCGATCATCGCAGCCGTCCGAGCGCACGCCTCGGAGAGATTGATCCCGACCGGCAGGCAGTCGGGGTTGTCACGCAGGTCGACCGTCACGCGGGCCGTCTCCGGGTCGACGTCGACGGTCACCTTCACCGGAACGCCGTCGGGCAGGCGCGCGTATGGATCGTGGATCGATACCGCAGTCTCGGTCGTCGCCGGGAGCTGGCGGATCGCCTCGATCATCCGCTGCTCGCTGAAGTCGAACCACTCGGCCGCGTACTCGTCGATCGCGTCGGCGCCGATGTCGTTGATGAGTTCGAGCATGCGGCGTTCGCCGATTCGGGCGG
>JASGGQ010000165.1:0-4889 GCA_047604965.1 Patulibacter sp.
CGCCCCTCTAGGGGCGCAATCTCGACGCTCGACCGGGTGGGCGGGATGCGGAGCCGTGACGAACGTCATGGGTGATCGCTGACCTCTGCCTCTACCGTTCGCGACGCCGGTCGCAGACGATGACACCATGAACGACGACGTTTTGCGCCTTCGCGGCGTGCGCCACGCCTACGGCACGCGGACGGTGCTGCACGGCGTCGACCTCGACATCGCGCCCGGCGAAGCGGTCGCGCTGCTCGGACCCAACGGCGCCGGCAAATCGACGGCAGTATCGATCCTGCTCGGCCTGCTCGCACCGGACGCCGGCACCGCGCACGTTTGCGGGGTCGCTCCGCGCGAAGCGGTCTCCCGCGGCCAGGTCGGCGCGATGCTCCAAGAAGCCGGCCTGCCAGTCGGTGCGAAAGTCGGCGAACTGGTGAGCATGTTCGCGCAGCTGTACCCACAGCCGATCACGCCGCAGCGCGCGCTCCAGCTCGCCGGTGCCGGTGACCTCGCCGACCGCAAAACCGACGCGCTCTCCGGCGGCCAAGCGCAGCGCGTGCGGCTCGCGATCGCGCTCGTCGGCGACCCTACGCTGCTCGTGCTCGACGAACCGACCTCCGCGATGGACCCCGAGGCGCGCCGCACCTTCTGGACGGCGCTGCGCAACCAAACGACCGGCGGACGCGGCGTGCTCTTCGCGACCCACCACCTCGACGAAGCGCAAGCGATCGCCGACCGCGTCGTGCTGCTTGCCGGCGGGCGGGTCGTCGCGAGCGGCACGCCCGCGCAGGTCGCGGCGCTCGGCGGACAACACCTGATCCGCGCCTACGTGCCGGACGCTGCCGCCGCGCAGCTGCGGCGGCTCCCGGGCGTCGCGAGCGCGATCGACGAACCGGGCGGCCGGATCGCCTTGCGCTGCACCGACTCCGATACTGCGCTGCGTGCCCTGCTGGCCGCGTACGGCAACGCCTCGCGGATCGAAGTGCGCGAAGCCGACCTCGAAGATGCCTTCCTCGCGCTCGCCGAAGATGGCTGGAAGGCCGCGACGACCGCCACGACCGCCACGACCAACCCGCCGCCGGGCACGCCGGCCTACACGCCACCGGAGGCCCTGCGATGACCGCCGCCACGATCGCCCCGTACCTGCGACTGGAGCTGCGGCGCACGCTGCGCAACCCCCGCGCCGTGCTGCTGACTTCCGTCATCCCCGTGATGATGTACATCCTCTTCAGCACCTCCTCCGACCCGGAGTTGTCGCAGCTTGAGGTGCGCCGCGCCGTGCTCGCCTCGATGGTCGCCTACGGCGCGATCGGCGGAGCACTGCTGGCATCCGGGCCGCCGCTCGCCGCCGAACGCGCCACCGGCTGGCTGCGGCAACTCGCCGCCACGCCGCTCCCGGCCGGCGCCGCCGTGATCGCCAAGATCGCCGTATGCCTGACGCTCGCCGCCTGCGGCAGCACGATCGTGGCGACCGTCGGCGCGCTCGACGGTGCGCAGCTTGGCGTCGCGAAGGTGGCCGGGCTGGTCGTCGCGATGACGCTCGGCGCGACGGCGTTCGGGATGCTCGGACTGCTCTTCGGCGCCTCGATCTCGCGGCCGGACACGGCGCAAGGCGCGACGATCCTGACCTACCTGACGATGTCGGCGCTCGGAGGCCTGTGGGTGCCGGCCAGCCAGTTTCCCGACTGGCTCGCAAAGCTCTCCGCCGTGCTGCCGAGCCACCTGCTGCTCGACATCGGCGGCGCGATCGTCAACGGCGACCGGTTGATGCTCGGCGCCGTCGGTGGGCTGCTCGCGTGGACCGCCGGCCTGGCACTCGCCGCGCGCGTGGCGTGGCAGCGCGGCATCCGCGTGCGGTGAGTCCTCAACGACCCGCCCACCAATGCGCTGTGCGGGGAGTTGCGCCTCGGATGCACGCTGAGGCACGGCTGTGCCTCGATGGCCCTGCCGCCGGGTAGCGTGAGCGTGATGGGCGGCCCCCCAACCTCGCAGCGACCCGATGCGCCGGGCGTCGGCGCCTCAGCGCGCAGCGGCCCGTGGACGCACCCGGGGGCCGGCGTGCTGTGGGCCGGCGTGTGGCTTGTGTACCTGATCCCGGCCGTCATCGAAGCGTTCGATCAGCGGCACGCGCTGGCACGCCAACTGCTCGGTGCCGGCCTCGTGATCGGATTCGCGGGCGCGTACCTGCGGTTCATGTGGAGTTCGTGGGATCGCGGCACCGTGAGCGACGCGCTGCGCCCGTGGCCGACCCCGATGACCTCTGGCCGCTGGCGGTTGGTCGGTGCGCTGATCGCGTTGGCGATCGCCAGTGTGCTCGTCGTCGGCGAACCGGCCGCCGGGACCTTCGTCTTCCTGGCCCCGGTCGCGTCGTCGTCGCTGGCACCGGAGCGCGCGCTCCTGGGCATCGGCGGCGCGGTCGTCGGCGCGCTGCTTGCCGAAACGTTCGCGAGCCGGCCGCCGGGCGATCGCGTGACCGGTGCCGGGATCGCGTCGACGGCCTTCGGCACGCTGATGGCCGGCATCATCACGCTCGGCGTGCGGCGGATGCGCGGCATGCTGCGGGAGGTGGAGATCGCCCGCGCCCGCGCGCAGGAGCTGGCCGGCGCGGAGGAGCGCGTGCGGATCGCGCGTGATCTGCACGACCTGCTCGGCCACAGCCTGACGGTGATCTCGGTGCGCAGCCAGCTCGCGCAACGGCTCGCGCAACGCGGCGAACATGCGCGTGCCGCCGAGGAGATCGCCGCCGTCAGCGAACTGTCGCGCGCCGCGATGGTTGACGTGCGGGCCGCCGTCACCGGGTACCGGGCGCGGCCGCTCGCCGCCGAACTGGCCGCTGCCGAAGCGGCGCTGCAAAGCGCCGGGGTCGGCGTGGAGGTTCTGCGGCCGAGCGACGCGGTGCCGGCCGGTGGGGAGGAGGCGCTCGGCTTCGTCTTGCGCGAAGGCGTGACGAACCTGCTGCTCCACAGCGCGGCACGCCGCTGCTGGATCACCGCCGGCCGCGACGACGGCGCATTCATCGTGGAGATCGCCGACGACGGGCGCGGGCTTGGGCAGCCACTGATCGCGATCGACCCGCAGCGCGGCGTTGGGGCCAGCGGCCATGGATTGCGCGGGCTGGCCGAACGGGTCGCGGCGGCCGGTGGCCGGCTCAGCGCCGGTGACCGCGATGGCCGGTTCGTGCTGCGCGCCGAGGTGATCGCATGATCCGCCTGCTGCTCGCCGAGGATCAGGGGATGGTGCGCGGCGCGCTTGCGGCGCTGCTGGAGCTTGAGGATGACCTGTCGGTCGTCGGCCAGGTTGGGCGCGGTGATGAGATCGTCGACGCGGTCTGCGCGCTGCGGCCCGATGTCGCGCTGCTCGACATCGAACTGCCGGGGCTCGACGGGATCGCGGCCGCCGCCGAAGTGCGCCGCCGCGTGCCGGCCACGCAGGTCCTGATCCTCACGACCTTCGGGCGGCCCGGCTACCTGCGACGCGCGATGGAGGCCGGCGCGGCGGGTTTCCTCGTCAAAGATGGTCCGGCGCAGGAGTTGGCTGCCGTGATCCGGCGCGTCGTTGCCGGCGAGCGGATCGTTGATCCGGCGCTTGCGGCGTCGGCGCTGACGACCGGCGAGAACCCGTTGACGCCACGCGAGCAAGAGGTGTTGCGCCAGGCGCGCGACGGGGCGACGGTCACCGCGATCGCTGCGGCTTTGCATCTCTCCGAGGGCACCGTCCGCAACTATCTTTCCTCGTCGATCGGCAAGACGGCGACCGCCAACCGGATCGAAGCGGCGCGCCGTGCCGACGATCTCGGATGGCTGTGATGCCCGGCTACTGCACGGCGCCGGCCGTCGCGCCGCCGGAGGCCGCGCCGCTGGTGGTGGGCGTCGGTGTTGGCGAGGGGGTGGCCGAGGCGGCGCTCGGTTTGTCCGACCAGCCGGCGATCGCCGCCGCAATGGCGTTCTGCCGCACGCGGGCGGCCGGCACCGACACCTTGTTCATCAAGATCGCGAAGGTCACCGTGCGCCCGCCGAGCGTCGTACACCAGCCGGCCAGCGCCGAAACGTTCGAGAGCGTCCCGGTCTTGGCGCGGCAGCGGCCATCGGCGGCGGTGCCGCGCATCCGCCCGGCGAGCGTGCCGGTCGCACCGGCGAGCGGTAGGCTCGCGCGCAGCTGAGCGCCGGTGGTGTGCGCCGCCATCTGGTCGAGCAGCCGGACGATCGTCGTCGGCGCGACGCGGTTGCCGCGCGAAAGCCCGGAGCCGTCAACCAGCGACGCGCGCACGCCGAGCGCGCCGAGCTGTTCGCGCTCCACGGCCAGCCCCTGCGCGGTCGTTCCGGCGGTGCCATGCCGGGCGCCGAGACCGCGCAGCAGCTCCTCGGCGTAGAAGTTGTCCGACGGCTGGTTGGTGGCGGCGATCAGCCGCGCGATCGTCGGCGACTTGACGGCGGCGATCACCGTTGTCGCGTCGCTCGACGGCGTGCTGGCGGCGAGGTCCACGGTGCCGCGCAGCCCGCCGGCTTTGAGCGCGTCGCGCAGCCGCACGAGCACTTGTCGCGCCGGGTCGGTGACCGAGGCCGAGGCGAAGCCTCGTGCGACGACCAGCGCGCCGAGCCGCCCGCCGATCTCGCCGTTGTACCGGCCCCCGGTCAGGTCGGTGCCCTGCTGCGATGTCCAGGTTCCGAGGTCGGCGCGCAGCGAACCGGTGATCTTCGTGATGCCCGCCCGCTTAGCGGCGGCGGCCAGCGTCGCGATCGCGGTCGTCGAGAACGACGGGTCGCCGGCACCGCGCACGATGAGGTCGCCGTCGAGTGTGCCGTCGTCGATCGTGCCGTCGATCCGCAGCTCGGTGGTGAGCGTCGCGTCGGGGCCGTCGGCCAGCAGCGCCGTGGAGGTCGTGAAGAGCTTGGTGACGGACGCCGGGA
>JASGGQ010000166.1:0-4858 GCA_047604965.1 Patulibacter sp.
CCCGGCGTCACCACGCTGCGCAGCGACATCCCTTCCCTGGCCGTAACGCTGATGTGGCCCGTCGCGTCGATACCGCCGATCGACGAAACGACACCGCCGTCGACTTGTACACTGCCGGCACGGATCGGTGCGCTCGACGCGAGTTGCACATTCCCGGCGCTGCTGGCGATCGTCGTTGCACCACTGACCAATGCGCCATTGAGCACGACGTCGCGCGAGGCGTTCACATTCAGCGAAGCCGTTGGCGTCACCGGATCACCCAGTCCGATGATCGCGTTACGGACCGCGACTCCACCGGCAGTGCTGCGCAGATCCACCGCGCCGTTCGTGACCAACCGATCGACATCGACACCGCTACCACCGCTCAAGTTCAGCGGCGCGGCCCCCGTATACAGGATTGTGCCGGTCGACGATGACACACGATTGCCTGCCGTCGCGTTCAACGCTCCGTCGCGCAGCAGCACGTTCGCCTCGAACGCGATGTCGTTACCCGCCGTCAGCGTCAAACCGCCGCCGCCCCTCCCACCGTAGGCTGCCCGCCCATCGACCGCAGCCGCCACCGTGAGATCTCGATCGGCCTGCAGCGTCACGCTAGTGCCCCGCCTCAGTATCTGGTTGACCGTCTCGGCCGCGATCGTCGAATCACCACCGCCGGCTCCCGGCAGGTTGGCATCGCCTGTTGCCGCGATCCGGATGTTCTCCGGGTCCAACAGAAGCGAGCCCGCTGCACCGTTGGACGCCGCCGCGTCGACACTACCGTCGAAGCTCAAATGCTGTCTGCCCGACACCTCGACGCGACCACCATTGCCCGACTGCTCACCGCCACGAGCGGCGACCACTCCATTGAACGATGTCTTGCCATCAGCCCACACGACGACCGTGCCGCCATCACCGTCAGCTTTGGCACTGGCATCGATCCGCGCTCCCACTTCGACGCGCGTCGTGCTCGCGTTGGCCAACACGCCCTTGCCCTGCCAGTCGCCACCAATCGAGACGCTGCCGCCACCGCTTGCACCGCTGGCATCAACCTGTGCCGTCGATCCCAAGTTGACCTCACGCCCCGTCACCTCGATCCGCCCACCCGGCCCCTGCTCGCTCGACGCATCCAACCCACCGGCCACGCTCACCACCGTGTTCGCATCCCCCCTCAGAGAGATCACCCCCTGCGCCGTCTCGAACGACGTCGCCCTGATCTCCCCACTGACGTGGATCACGTTATCGACCAGCCGCTTGACCGTCTCCACCGTCAGCGTCACCTTGCCCCCGGGCGCCACGATCTGGCCGCTCTGATCGACCGAGGCCGACAGCGGCTGGCCCGACGCATCGGTCAGCACCGGCATCAGCGTCGGATCGACGACCAGATTCACCAGCTTGTCGCCGTACAGATCGATCACGAACGCATCGCCGCCGGCCAGCGTCACCTTGCCCAGCCTTGCGTTGATGACACCTGCATTCGACACCCCCGGTCCGACCAGCCCGACGAAGCCCCCCTCGCTGACGCTGATCGACCCTTCGTTGCGCACCGTCGCCCCCGGTTTGCCCGGTTGCGTGAACGCCATCCGGCCCGCCATGAAATCGGCGTTGCTCACGTTGGCCGTCGTCGCCATCAGGCTACCGACGTTCACCTGCGCCGAGCGGCCGAACAGAATGCCGTTCGGGTTGACCAGGTACACCTGACCATTGGCATTGATCCGGCCGTAGATCGCCGACGGATCGTTGCCGACCACGCGGTTCAGGATCGCCGCCTGCGCGCTCGGCTGGTTGAACTGCACGGTCTCGTTGGCGCCGACGTTGAAAGCGCGCCAGTCGATGATCGCCCGCTGGCTGTGCTGATCGATCCGTGTCGTCTGGCCAGACTGATGGATGCTCGCCTGGCCACCGACGACCTGGCCGCCGCTCGGGCCGGCCATCGCGACGACGGGCAGCGCGAACAGCGCCGCGACGGCCGCTGCGATCGGCGTGCGGACGATAAGGGCACGGGTACTCGGCTCTCGCATAGCGATCGTCGAACGGCGGTCAATGCTGCGTTTCATCTTGATGTTCTCGACAGTAGATATGGGCAATCAGAAATCGAATCCGAGTCCCGCGAACACGCGCGGTTTCTCGGTCCCCTTGGAATCGACGACCTTCAGGTGCGGTTTGGCGATCTCGACGAAGCCCTTGAGGCGGCTGCCGAGCGTGAAGCGCACGCCGGCGCCGGTCGAGGTCAGAGAACGGCTGTACTTGCCCGGACCGGTGTATCCCGAGCAGGCGACGGCGCCGTTGCAGGTGACGCGGCCGACGTCCTGGTACAGGTAGACCGTCGACTCGTGAGCGCCGAAGCTGAGCTGGTAGCGCAATTCGACCTTGCCGGCGATGCCGGTGTCGCCGAGCAGTTCGGACGGATCGAACGCGCGCAGGAAGACGTCTCCGCCGAGGCCGAACTTCTCGGAGGATGCGAGCACGTCGGAGGACTTCTGCCCGTTGACCGCCAGCAGCAGGCTCCACGGCGATCCGAGCGATTGCAGCCGCGCCGCGTAGAGCGACCCTTTCTTGAAATGCGTGTCGGCACCGAGCAGCGATGAGCCGGACAGGCCTTGCGCGTATTCGATGTCGACGAGGTTGATGCCGAGCAGATCATCGACGTTGTCGATCGTCATGCCGATCCGGGCGACGCGCAGCTTGTCGTTCGACAGCTCGCCCAACGGCGTATCGGTGCTGCCGCGATAGCTGGTCAATGCACCGCGCACGCCGAGGCTGAACGCGCGGCTGCGCACGATCGGGTAGCTGAGCCCCAGCGACAGGCTCGTGCTGTCGCTATCGATACCGACCAGCGTCGTCAGCGGCTTGGCGCGCGACACCGAGCCGGCCCAGTTGACCTTCAGACCACTGGCACCGATCGGTGTCTCGCCGTTGTACGACACCAGGTTCAGGCGGCTGTTGCCCGAGCCGATCCAGCGCAGGCCATGGCGATCGAACGCGCCCAGCACGCCGCGGATCTCGGTCCCCGCCTCGAAGCGCCACGGCCCCAGGGACCGGCTGGTCCGGTTGTGCACCGACACCGACGACGCGATCTTCTGTTGGACGACCTCGATGTCGAGCTCGGTACCGCCGGGCGTACTCGCGGCCTTCAGGTTGGCTCGCGCGTTGATACCCGCCAGCTCGTTGAGCAACAGCAACTGCCGCTCCAATGTCTTGAGGGTCAACGGCCGCTCGGCGAGGATCGGTTCGACGAACGGCTGCAAGGCCGCGGCGTCGACGGTCTGGCCCGTGAAGGACACTTTCGATGCGAAGCCTTCGACGACCACCAGCCTGACCGTCGCGCTGTCGGCGCGGATATCCTGCGGCGGAACCACCGCCTGTGACAACACGTAACCCGCTTCACGATAGCGCGCGGTGATGGCGTTGGCGATGCCGTACACCTGCGCCAGCGTGATCGACTTACCGATTCGTTCGGCCCAGATCGCAGACAAGGCGACCGTATCGATCGCCGTGTTGCCGCGTAATTCAACGCCCTGCAAGGTCAACATCTGCGTTGCCGCGCCGGCAGGCATCGCGGTCGCCGACGGCGCTGCGGGCACCGTGACGACGCTGGGCGTCGGCCGGGGTTCGACCGGAGGTGCGACGTCGCGCTCGATGCGGCCGGGCAATGCTCCGCCCGGTAGCGGCTGCGCTTGCGCCATGCCACAAAAGATCACCGAGATCAATGCCACACAGTTCCACTTGCTCGAACGACTCATCGGTTCACCCTAAAGATTCGCAGCTCAACTACCAGCGCTCCACATGCGCAGACGCCGCAGCGTCGCACTCCTGAGAGGCGCCGCGCATCATTCGAATCGACTAGCGAGCCCCCTCCAACTTGATTAGTCAGCCATCCGATGTCGCGATGGGCGACACCTATGTCGGCGCGACCACGGCAACGGTTCATTCGAACGCTCCGCGCGACGAGCGTTGAACCGAATCGCACTGGCTTGCCACTCATGGACACGCCGCGACGCGCGAGGCCGTTTCCGGACCCCGCAGCGTTCCGGCGCTGCCGGAGCCGGGAAAGCCATGCAGATTCTTCGACCTGATCCGATGAGTTTCGAAAGCGGCGACGTGCTGTGGCGCCGGCGATGGACGGACGTGATCCCTTCGATCGGCCGCGCGATGCCGCACGCGCCAGCGGCGAAGCGAGAGAGCCGACGGCCTGTCGGGACGGAGCCGTCGAGCCGCTACCGCTGGGCGCTGCAGCGACTGCTGGAATTGGAACGTCGCCTCGGCCTCGTCGAACGACTCGCGCACGTGAAGGAGGACGACGGACCGGACCGCGTCGCCGGACGGGTCGTGGCGTCGAACTACTACGTCGGCCATCCGGCGATCGTCGAACGGCGAGGCGGCCGCATCTGGATCGTCGACGCCACGCCTCATCGAGGCGGCATCGCGATCACGCCTTATGAAGAATGGCTCGATGACCTGCCCGGATGCAGCCTGTGGCACGGACGCCTGCGCGGATTCGAACGCGACCGCCGAGCGCTGGTGGCGCTCGCGGCCGCCTCGGCGAAAGGACGCCCGTATTCGCTGCTGAACCTGCATCTGGATGACATCGGCGGGTTCTACTGTTCGAAGCTGCTGTGGTGGGCCGTGTGGAACAGCCTGGGCCTGGCCATCGACAGCAAGCCGATACCGGCCCGCTGTCGGTGGCTGACGCCGCGCGAGACCGCGATGCAGCCCTGCTTCGACCGGCTCTTCTGGCCGGGCGAATACTGAGCGGCCGGTGGCGCCGCAAGCTAGGACTGCGTATCGACGTGGATCGGGGTGGCGCGGGGACGCCGTGCGGCGCGCCGCTGCCGCGTCCCCGCGACGCGGGCCGCCCAGTGCTCGGCGATCCACGTGCCGG
>JASGGQ010000167.1:0-4722 GCA_047604965.1 Patulibacter sp.
GCGCGGCCGGCGCGGCGAGCGGGGCGTGTTCGGCGGGCGGGCGGTCAGCCACCGGTGGGGGTGGCGCGGCGCCCGGTCGCGGTCCAGTGTGGGTGCGCGTCGTCGTCGCTGCGTTGGACGACCGCGCGCCGTTCGAGGTGACGCAGGTAGCACATCGTTTCGGAGATCAGCCAGCCGGCGTTCTCTTTGCTGAGCGGGCGCCCGTAGATCTCGGGGATCATGTCGATCGCGGTCGCCGGGCCGCTAGCGCGTACGACATCTTCGACGCGGTCGAGCCGGCCGAGGACCGCTTCGCGGTGCGCTTCGACGTGCCCTTGCACGTCGGTGAAGCTCTTGCCGTGGCCGGGGAGGCAGAGCCGTGCGCCGAGCGCGTCGATTTTGGCGAGGCTGTCGAGGTAGTCGGCGACGGGATCGTCGGTCCAGCCGTAGTCGTAGTACAGCGCGACGCGGCCGAGGATGTGGTCGCCGGCGATCAGCAGGCGGCGTTCGGGCTGGTAGAGCGAAACGTGACTTGGCGCGTGGCCGGGCGTTTCGATCGCGCGCCACGTACCAACGGCGCTCGGAACTTCGACGCCTTCGACGAGTTCGCGGGCCGGTTCGACGAGGCCTGAGACCCCTTCGCGGATGGTCGCGCTGCCCGCTTCGCGGTAATGCTGGAGGAGTTCTTCGGGGACGCCGCTCTCACGGCCGATCGCGACGCGCTGCTCCAGCAGGCGTTCGGGGTCGCCGAGCGAGTCGGTCATGTGCGCGTGGTTGGAGTGCATCCAGAGTTCGCAGCCGGCGGCATCGATGACCGTCTTCGCTTGGCCGTAGTGGTCGACGTGCGCGTGCGTGCAGATCAGCAGCCGCGTATCTTCGATGCGTTTGCCGATCTGGTGCAGCGCGTCGACGAGTTGGTCGAAGGAGCGGTCGGTGTGCAGGCCGCAGTCGAACAGCAGGTGCCCGTCGCCGTCCGGAGCGTCGACGACCCAGGCGTTGCAGTGTGGTATCCCGGACCACGGCAGCGGTAGCCGCAGCCGCCACAGGCCGGGGACGATCCGTTCGCCCCGGGGCTGCTGGCGTTCGGTCGCGGGAGACGGCATCCCCACCGATCGTAGTGCCCGGCCTGGCGGGACGGATCGCGCACCGCCCACACGCGCCTCGCCGACCGGTTCGCGTTCGATTCAACGGCGCTCAGTCACCAGAAGCGTTCGCACACGTCGTCGGTGGGTTGTCGTAGCATCCCACTCCTGCCGCCGCAGCGCCCCACCCTGAAGCCGGGGGCACGCGCGCGGCGTGAGAGGAACGACGATGAAGATCACGCATGTGCGCGCCAGCAATTGGCGCAACTTCAAGTCGCTGGACTTTCGGGTCGAGGATCGGCTGTTTGTCGTGGGACCAAACGCCGCAGGGAAGTCGAATCTGATTGACCTATTCCGTTTCGTTGGGGATATCGCCGCGCCGGGGGGCGGACTCGCGGCTGCGTTGGAGCAGCGCGGCGGACTCTCGAAGGCTCGGAGCTTGGTTGCCCGCAACTACAAGAACGGGCGGCTGGAGATCGACTTCCAGCTATCCGACGCGAACGCAGGCTGGCGGTACCGCCTCGCGGTCGGCGGACAGAAAGGCGGGAAGAACCGGCCTGTCGTCGTGGAGGAGCGGGTCGAAAAAAACGGTGAAATCATCGTTCAACGTCCGAATGCTGATGATCGCGATGACCCCGAACGGCTGACGCAGACGCATCTGGAACAGATCGCGGCGAACCAGGCGTTCCGTTCGGTAGCTGAACACTTCGCGAAGACGAGGTATTTCCATCTCGTTCCGCAGGTCATCCGCGACCCTGGGGTGCTCAGCGGCGCCCCCGGCGACATGTACGGCGCGAACTTTGTCGCGCAGATCAACGCGACTCGCCCCCAAACGCAGCGCGCGTGGCTGCGCCGGATAGAGGCCGCGTTGCAGTCTGCGGTGCCCGAATTCGAGACGCTCAAGCTCGAGGTTGATGCAACCGGTCGTCCTCACCTGGTCGCCGGGTACCGCAATTGGCGTTCCAAGCCGACCGGCCAGAGCGAGGCGGATTTCTCTGATGGCACGTTGAGGCTCATTGGACTGCTGTGGATCTTGGTCAGTGCTCCCGCTACGGGGGGGATGCTGCTCCTCGAAGAACCTGAGCTATCGCTGAACTCCGCGATTATCCGAATGCTGCCGACGGTATTCGCAACGGCCCAGCGCGACCGCTCGATGCAAGTTGTCGTCACTACCCATGCCCCGGAACTGCTCGACGACGAAGGTGTGCTTCCGCGTGAGGTGTTGGTCCTGCAGCCGACCGGCGACGGGACCACGGCGACGTTGCTCTCGGATATCGACCTGGTCGCCGATCAGTTGGCCGTCGAACTCCCGAAATCGGAGATCGTCGAAGCACTGGTATCGCCACAGGATTTGTCCGGCCTCGTAGCGGCCGGGCGGAGTAAGCGTGGATGATCCACGTCGTTGTTGAGGGCGACTCGGATCGCGGGGCCGCAAGCGCCGTCGTGAGAGCAGCCGGTCGCAGCGTCGATGGCCGGCACATTTATGTCACGCGGGGCCACACAACGCTCGACCCAAAGATCACGAAATACCGTGCTGCAGCCAGAGCTTCTTGCTGGGTGGTGTTTCGGGACTCCGATGGAGAGTGCCCGGTGAAACTGCGTGATCGTCTCGATGGCCTCGGTGCTGGTGCCGCGACACCGAACGAGCGGTTCGCGCTGCGCATCGCTCATTCAATGACCGAGGCGTGGCTGCTCGCCGACCATGAAGGTTTCGCCCGCTACTTCCGGGTGCGACCGGGCAAGCTCCCTGCCCTCCCAGAGCAACTGCCTCATGCCAAGCGGTTTCTGCTCGACCTGTGCCGCCATTCAACCTCGCGGGCGATTCGCGCCGAGGTAGTGACCTCTCGCGGCGAAACGGGTCCGCTCTACGTGCGGCACCTCAACGATTTCGCCGCCAACCACTGGGACGTCGACGCAGCGGCGACACGCAGCCCCAGCCTGGATCGTGCGGTTCGCGCGATCGCAAGAATGCCGAAATAGCGGCAGGGATCGCTGGGCCGCACGCCGCCCACATGCGCCCCGCCGACCGGTTCGCGTTCGATTCGCGGGCGGTTCGCGTTCGATTCGCGGGCCCCTCGCGTTCGATTCGCGGCCTCACCGCTTTCGATTTGCCGTGCGGATCGGTTAGGTTTGATCGGTGCCCGCGATTCCCCGAAAGATCGCTCAGCGTGTTGTCGATGCGCTGGACGACACTCGCGTGGTGGTGATCCTCGGCCCCCGGCAGGCCGGGAAGACGACGCTGGTCCGCTCATTGGCGCCGACGCATGGCGCGCGGACGTACGTGACGCTCGACGACCATCCGACGCGAACCCTCGCGCAGTCCGATCCCGATGGGTTTATCGCGAATCTCGCGTTGCCAGTAGCGATCGACGAGGTGCAGCGTGCCCCCAGCATCCTGCTGTCGATCAAGGCGCGTGTGGATCGAGCGCCGGACCCAGGGGCTTTTCTGCTGACTGGCTCCGCGAATTTGCTGGCGAGCGGCGTCGTCGCGGACGCGCTCCCCGGTCGCGCGGAGTACATCCGGCTGTGGCCGTTCGCGCAGGGCGAACTTTCGGGGCAGCAGACGACGTTGATCGATCGCTTGGTGGACGGTGAGCCGCCGCGCTTGACCGAGCAGCCGATCGGCCTCGCCGCGTACGCGGAGCTGGTCGTCCGCGGTGGGTTTCCCGATGTGCAGGCGCGTAGCGCGAGCCGGCGCGTCGACTATTTCGCGTCGTACCTTGCAACGCGACTTGGGATCGATCTCGCTGATGTTGCGGGGGATCGCGTTTCTGCCGCGACCGCCCGCCGGTTGTTTCGCTTGCTCGCCGCTCGCTCTGGCGAACTGGCGAACTACGCGAACCTTGCGTCGGCGGCGCAGATCAGTGCGCCGACGGCGCGGCGGTATGTCGAGTTGCTCGAAGAGCTGTTCTTGGTGCAGGTGGCGCGCCCGTGGGGCGCGAATTTGGGGAACCGCGAGATTCGTAGCCCAAAGCTCCTGGTTTCCGATAGCGGACTGCTCGCCGCGACGGTCGGCGCTGACGCGGCCAGGATCGCCAGCGATGGCGGGCTTGCGGGCCGGCTGGTGGAAACGTTCGCGTACAACGAGGTTGTTCGGCTCTGCGGGTGGTCGGCGGTGCGCGTGGCGGAGGTCGGCTTTTTTCGCGATCGAGATGGCCGCGAGGTTGACATCGTCGTCGAGTTGCTTGATGGGCGCATCATTGCGTTTGAGGTGAAGGCCGCCGCGACGCTCGGCCGCTCCGACGGGCGCGGACTGCGGTATCTGCGCGACCGTCTCGGCGAGCGATTCGTTGCCGGCGCCGTCCTGCACGCGGGCGCCACCACACTGCCAATCAGCGACCGCATCTGGGCGCTGCCGCTCTCGGCACTGTGGAGTTGAGCGCGCCCGTCGAACGATGGGGCGCCGACGGTCCAACCGAGGGATCACGGCAACTCATCAGCCCATCACGACGGCCCACCTTCGCCGTCAGCGAGTTGCACCACTTCTACCGACTTGACTCAGACAGGTCGGGTGACACCCGAGCGTGAAGCGGTCGGGGTTGTTGGCTGTTCGTCCGCAGCGGATGCAGCGCTCGCCTCGGTGCAGCGTTCGCGGTTCGACCTCCGGCACTCCAGCATCGGCGATATCCCACCAGTGGAGTACGAGGAGTTCTACTACGAT
>JASGGQ010000168.1:0-4675 GCA_047604965.1 Patulibacter sp.
CCCACCAAAATTTTCGCCCGCTCCGAGAACCGGTGTTACGTGGTGGTTGCGATCGTGCCGGCGCGCCGCCATCACGCCGACGATGGTGACGCCGTGGCGTGTGTGGTGGCCGCTATTGCGCCGCCGCCCCTGCGGCTGCGACGGCGGCGAGGATCTCGCGCTGGAGTCGTTCTTCGGTCGCGAGGCGGTCGGCGTCGCTGGCTTCCCACACTTCGTCGTAGAGCCGCTTGGCGCGCGTGACGGCGAGCGGTGACTGGCCGGCGATCTCTCCGGCGAGCGCAAGCGCCGCCGCCGACGGATCATCGGCGGTGCGCGTCACCAAGCCGATCCGCGCGGCCTCCTCGCCGGAGATCGTGCGGCCGGTCCACGTCAGCTCCTTGGCGTGATCGATGCCGATCAGCCGAGGCAGCGCCGTCGTGAGCCCCATATCGGGGATCAGCCCCCAGCGAATCTCCGCGATCGAAAGCTTCGCGTCCGGTGCGGTGATCCGCAGGTCGGCGCCCAGCGCGATCTGAAGGCCGCCCCCGAGCACGTTGCCGTGCAGCGCCGCGATCACCGGTACCGGAACGGCGCGCCAGTGGTAGCCGACGCGCTGCACGAGATTCGCGAGATCGCCGGCGCGCCGCTCCAGCAACGCGCCGGTCGCCGACGCGAAATCGCCGCCGCCGTCGCCCAACACCGAGGCGATATCCAGCCCTGAGCAAAACGACTTGCCGTCGCCGCGCAGCACTACCGCCGCGAGCTCGCCCGCCTCCGCGAGTGCGCGCACCTGGCTCGTCGCCGCGTCGATCGCGTCGAACATCGCGCGGTCGAGCGCGTTGTGCTTCTCCGGCCGGGTCAGCGTGACGACGGCAACCCGGCCGCCATGCTCGCGGTCGATCCGTACGCGCTGCTCGCTCATGACCGCCAGCGTACGCCGCGCGCCAGATAGGTCGCGTTCTGTCCCCGGCCGCGTCGCCGTCGGTCGCGTGCCGCCCGCCGCGCCGCAGCCCGGTCGCGCCCGACCGCGCTACCGCAGCCCGACGATCGTCGCCGTGCCTGCCGCAGTGCCGGCGCTGTACGCGGTCGTGCCCAGCGCGGCGTTGAGCGCCGCCGCAGCCTCTGCGGTGAGCGACAGCGCGAGGCCGGACACGATCAACTGCGCGCCACGTTTGACGCTTTTGGCGGCTGTACGGTCGACGGTGAAGAGCGGCAGCCGGCCCGACGGCGACTGCTCGGCGTACCACACGCCGGCGACCGGATCGAGCGTGAAGCCGGTGAAGGTCAGGGTGCCGGTCGCGCCGGTGAATTGCAGGCCGCCGCTGAGCGTGATCGGCGCCGTTAGCGACACCTTGCCGCCCGCGTTCGTGACCGGAAGCTGCCACGCCGAGCCGGTTTGGGCCGGAAGTTGCGTCGCCACCTGTACCGCGCCGCCGGCTGTCAGCGTGGCGCCAGCGGCCAGCCGCACCGCCGCCTCCTGGAGCGTGAAGGTTGCCGCCGCGAAGATGGTGCCGGTGCCGACCTTCAGCTTCGCGTGTGACGCCATCACCGACGCCCCGAGTGCCGAGAACTTGATCTTGATCGAGCTGAGCACCTGGTCGAGCCCGTCGCTGCGCTGCTTGAGCGTGCCCATCTCGACCAGGAAGAACGGGACGCGCGTGCCGTTGACGCTCGCGTACAGCAGTCCCTGGGCGCGATCGAGCGAGAGTTGCTTGAGCAGCACCGCCCGCTTGCCGGAGCCAAACTTCAGCGTCCCGGCGAAGGTGATCGCGCTCGTCGACGAACTGGTGATCGGCAGCATCACCTTCGTCTTCGTGGCGGTCCCGCCGCCGGAGACGCGCACCTTCACATGGGCGCGCTTGAGAATCTTCGTCGTCTTGCCGCCGAGCTTGAGATCGGCACGTCCGCCAGCCGCCGTCGCTCCGGCCAGGGGCGGCAGCGTGAGCAGCAGGGTGGCGGCCAGGATCAAGAGGCGCTGCATCATCGGATTGTCCAGGGGGATCGGGGGAGTGGGACGGGCTGGTCGCGGCGCCCGGCGTCCGACCGCAGCGCAGACCAACAGTACGCTTCTTCTGAGACTAACCGCACACGACGATCGTTGTGCGGTGCTCACCACACCGGCATGCCGATCGGCGCGAAGCCTCCGTGCAACGACGTGGCCCATTGGACAAACGGCCGGCCGGGTTTTCTGGCCAGGAGGACAACAGTCGGGTCAGGGGCAGGCTGCATCATCATTAGCGAGCGACTGAGAGCCCCGGACCGTATGCCGAGCAGGCGCGGTTCGGGGTCGCTCCTCCTCCGAACGGTGCATCACTGGTGCGTGATGTGCAGGGTGGGGCTGGCGACCGTGAGCAGGCGGTCGCCAGCTCACCCTGCGTCCGTCCTGGAGTTCCCCCTTGTGCAGCGTGTAATTGGGACACACGGAGGCTCTCCGGCGCGGCGTGCAAAAGCGCCGCGCCGGGCTCTTCCGCTGCGTCGCAGTGCCGCCACTGGCGCCTCGCAGCGCGTCTCTCCCCAGTGGCGCTTTACGCTGGCGGAGTGCTGGCACGCAGCTCAGAGTTCGTTCGCCGGGCTGCGGCCCGTGCCCGAGGCAACGCACCTCAGGGCGACCCGCCACGGCTCGACGGGCGGATCGCAGTCGTCTGCGGCGGCACCGGCGAAGTCGGCGAAGGCATCGTCGCGGCGCTGCTGATCGCCGGGGCTCGCGTTGCGGTGCCGTCACGCTCCGGCGAACGGCTCGCCGAGCTGGCCGACCGCCTCGAAGCGGCCGGCGCGCCGACCGAACGGCTCGTGCCGCTCGTCGGCGACCTGACTGAGATGCCGGATGGCGCCCACGAGGTCGCCGCCGAACTCAGTCGCCTGATCGGCCGCCCCGACCTCGTGGTCGTCGCGCTCGGCGCGTGGATCCAAAGCGACCCGCTGGCCGACCTGGAGATCGACATGTGGGACGCCGTGATCGACCAGTCGCTGCGTGCACACCAACTCGCCGCCGCCGCGTTCGTGCCGCTGCTGCGCGGTCGCCCCGGCGCGATGTACGTTCAGATCAACGGTGCGGCGGCGCGCTACCCGGTGCCAGGTGCCGGTGCGGTCTCGGTCGCGTCGGCCGCAGAGCTGATGGCGGCACAGGTGATGGCCGCCGAGGAGGCTGGCCACGGCATCCAGGTCGAGGCGCTGGTGCTCGGCCCGGTTCGCACGCGCTCGCGTGACGACGCCGCCAGCTGGATGGTCTCCGCGCGCGCCGTCGGAGATCTGATCGCGTTGCGTGCCGCGCACCGCGCGATGCAGGCCGAGCAGGTCGCGCGCGCCGCAGAAGCCGCCGGACTGCACGGCGAACCGGCCGCCTCGCCCCGCCGCGTCGATGCCACCGACGAACTGATCGACGCCGACGCTCCCGATCCTCACCTGCGGCTGCATCCCGACGCGCTCGTACCGGGCGGGCCGGCAACCGTGCTTGAACTGCTCACGGCTGCTGATTTGAGCGCCTCGCGCGCCGCGCCATCCGGAGCGGTGCGTGGTGCGCGAGGCGGCTCGCTCGGCTGGGTGCTGTGGGGCCTGCAAACCGGCGCGCTCTCCAAGCAGGTGCGACGCGGCGGCCTGCCACCCGGTGGCTGAACCGGCGGCTCGATTGGTAGCCGGGACGGCAGCACTGCCAGCGCCGGTCGAACGGCGCGCCGCCGGAGCGGGCCGGCACTGACACAATGCGCGCCATGAGCGTCCCTGCCACTCTTCGCACTCTGCTTGACGCCGTTGGCCCGTCCGGCTTTGAAACGGCTCCGGCCGACGTCTTTGCGGAGATCGCGCGGGGCTACAGCGACGAGGTCGCGATCGATCTCGTCGGTTCGGTCACGGCGCGCGTGCCCGGCACGGCGCCCGGCGCGCCACGCATCGCGCTCGTCGGCCATATCGACGAGATCGGCCTGATCGTCACGCACATCGACGAGCAAGGCTTTTTGTGGTTCGGACCGGTCGGCGGCTGGGATCCGGTGATCCTTGTTGGCCAGCGCGTGCGGCTGCAAACGAAGCACGGCCCGGTGAGCGGCGTCGTCGGCAAGAAGGCGATCCACCTGCTCGAAGCCGATGAGCGCGGCAAACCGGTCAAGCTCAGCCAACTCCATATCGACATCGGCGCCGCAGATGGCAACGAAGCGAAGGCGACCGTCGAGGTCGGTGATGTGGCGGTGATCGATGCCGGCCCGGTCGAGCTGCTCGGCGAGCGGGTCACGAGCCGTGCGATGGACAACCGCCTTGGTGCGTACGTGGTCGTCGATGCGGGGCGTCGGGTCGCGGAGGCCGGCGGCGCGGCTGGCGACGTGTTTGCCGTTGGTGCCACCCAGGAGGAGATCACCTTCGCCGGTGCGCGCACGAGTGCCTTCGCGATCGATCCGCAGATCGCGATCGTGATCGACGTGACCCACGCAACCGATGCGCCGGGCGTTGAGGAGAAGGAGCTTGGTTCGCATCCGCTTGGCAGCGGCCCCGTGATTCAGCGTGGCTCGACGATCCACCCGGCGATCTCGCGCCTGCTGATCGAGACGGCCGAGGCGGAGGGCATCTCCTACACGCTCGAAGTCTCCGGGCGTGGCACCTCAACCGACGCCGACGCGATCCATGTTTCGCGGCAGGGCGTCGCCTGCGGCGTGGTGTCGATTCCGTTGCGCTACATGCACTCGCCGGTCGAGACGATCGACTTGCGCGA
>JASGGQ010000169.1:0-4671 GCA_047604965.1 Patulibacter sp.
CGGCGAGCGCCGTTAGCAGCAGCCAGCGGGCGCGGTCGTCCGGCGCGCTGAGCGGCGGCAGCTCGGCCAGTGTTCGCCCCGGCAATGCGGCGGCCTGCACGATCGCGCTGGCGCTCGCGTCGTCGAGCGCAAACGGCCGGCCGGTCAGGTTCGGCACCCAGCGGCCGACGATCAACGACCGATCGATCGCGCCGATCTCGGCGTCGAGGATCGCGAGCAGTTCGCTGGCGGCCGGCCGCAGCACCGATGAGTGAAACGGCACGTCGATCCCGTCGAGCAGGCGCACCGCTGGTCGTCGCGAGCCGGGATATGCCGCGGCCAGTGCGTCGAGCTGATCGGTGGGGCCGACGATCGAATACTGCCGGTCGCGAGCGTTCTCGTTGACGATCTCCGCCGCTGGGGCGTGCTCGCGCACGGCGGCGGCGAGCGTGTCATGCGTGACGCCCATCGCCTGCGGATCGGCGACCGCCATGCGGTACGGCGAGCGGCCCTGCGCGTCGCGTGGTACGTGGCGCTGCATCGCCTCGCCCCGGCGGTAGGTCAGCGTGACCGCCTGCTCGACGCTCAACACGCCGAGCGCATGCAGCGCGGAGAACTCGCCGACGCTATGGCCGGCGGCGACCGGCACGCCGCCATGCTCGGGCAGTTGCCCGGCTTCGCGAAGCGCCGCGAGTTGGGCGGCCGCGAGCGCGACGAGCGCCGGTTGGGTGTACTCGGTGCGCATCAGCAGCCCGGCGGGATGGTGCACGACGTGGCCGCCAGCGAGCCGCAACGACTTGGGGTTGTCCTGTGCGATACGGGCGAGCGGCACGCCGAGCGCCGCGCGGGCGTGGGCGTCGGCGGCGCGCCATACGGCGCGGGCGGCACGCGATCCGGCGAGCACCGGCTCGACCATTCCCGCCCGCTGAATCCCCTGGCCGGGGAAGAGCAGTGCACGCGCACCGGCAAGCGCGAGGTCGATCTCGGCGGTGCCGCGCGCGACCGGCGTCTCGCCGCTGAGCACCTCCACCTCGACGGTGCGGCGTCCGTCGCGGCGCGAGCCGGCGCGTACGTCGAAGCGCAGCACGGCGCCGAGGTCGACCGGCGCGAGGAACTGCATTCGCCAGTCGCGCAGCGCGTGCGGGGCCTGCGGTGCGGCGAGTTCCACGATCGCCGCTGACGCTCGGGCGGCGAGCCACAGGCCATGCACGATCGGCCGCTCCAGCCCGGCGAGTCGTGCGGCGAGCACGCTGCGGTGCAGCGGGTTGTGATCGCCGCCGACCAACGCGAAGGTCGTCAGGTCGAGCGGTGCGGCATCTTCGAGTGCTCCGAGCGGTGCGCGGTCGAGCGGTTGGGCCGGCGCGGGTCGGGGTTCGAGCACGCGCAGCAGCCGCGCAAGTGGGTGGCGCGGCGGCGTGCCGCGTCCGGCCGGTTCGTGTTGCGGCGCGCCGGAGGTGAGTGTGGCGACGGTCTGCCCGTCGCGCGTGATGCTGCCCTCGCCGGTGTGCTGCGCCTGCTGCGGCGCGTCATGGCTGATCGTGGTGCGCAGCCGCGCGCGCAGATGCAGCCGGTCGCCGGGCTTCGGTGTCCAGTCGCCGGCTGCGGTGATGAGCTGCCCGGTCGTGAGCAGCTTGTCGCGCAGCACCTCGGCGGTCGCGGCGTCGAGTGTCAGCGTTGTGTCGACCGGTTCGTCGCGCAGCGTGCGATGCACGGTCAGTCGGCGTGGGGAGGCGAAGACGAGCCGCGCGGTGACGGTGGCGGCCAGCTCGCCGTCGTCGGTACGGAGGTCGGCGATCACCGTCACGGCGCTGGCGGCGCCGTCGCGGTCGTCGATCGCGCTGATCCGTGCGCTGGCCGGGCCGTCGCTGCCGGCGATCGACGACCAGCCAGCGCCGAGCGTGACGCCATGCTCGGCGTGGACGAGTTCGCTCAGGTGAGGCGCGAGATGCGCGTCGCCGGTGAGCAGCGCGACGATCGACGGCCAGGCGAGCGTGAACGCGAGGTCGATCGGTGGCGGGGCTGCCACGCCAGCGCCGGTCGTGCGGCGGTAGGCGGCCGGCAGCTCCGGCGGGCAATTCCAGCGCGCCGGATCAGCGTCGGCGTGTGGCCGGGAGCCTCGCAGCGCCCGCGTGGCGAATGCGGTGCGCGACGCATGGAGGTCGGGGGCCGCCCAACCGGCGCCGTGCGGGGTGAGCGCGACACGCAACGTCGGCGCCTCTTGGTGCCGCACGCCGCCGGGCTGCGGGATCGCGATCTGGAGCAGCGCGCCGTCGCCGCCGATGGTCAGCTCGACCTGTTCTCCGGGCAGGGCGGCGGGCGGCGTCGATTGCAGCCGCGTCAGCCGTGGGGTGCGCTCAGCGTCATGTGGTTCGGCGTCGAGTTCGATCAGGTCGCCGGGGCGCACCAGCGACCACAGCGGGTTCGCGACTGGGCCGTCGCTGGTCAGCAGCTGCGGGGCGGCGAGCAACGCGGCAAGCGGTCCGTCGTGCGCGGCGGCGATCGCGGCGAGCGGCTGCGGGGCGGCGCCGTGTGTCGCGAGGCGGTCGCGACGGGCGATTGGTGCGTCGCGGTCGCGCAGCGCGTCGATCGTTCCCTGGTGGAAGCGCTGGAGGAGCTCGGCGATCGGTTCGTTTGCACGCTCGATTCCGCCGACCGCGACCGGGCCGGGAATCACGAAGACCTCGTCGAAGGCGAGCCGATCGTCCTGCGCCTGCCAGAGGGCGTCGGCCATGTACCAGCGGCGCACTTCGCCGTCGAGTACCGGCACGAACGGCACCGGTTTTCCCGGGCGGTCGCACAGTTCGAGCACGAGATCGCGGTCGGCCGGGTGCAGCAGCGTCGTCGCGGCCTGCGGGTAGCGCGCTGCGAACCGAGCGAGCGCGGCGTCCGGGTCGTCGAGGTCGGAGCTGACGGCGAGCGGAGGCTCGATCGCGCCGGTCTGTGCGTCGTCGAGGCGCGCAGCGAAGTGACGGGCCAGCTCCAGCACGCGTGCCCGCCAGCTTGGGTGCCCCCAGGCGCCATCGTCGTACCGGCCGCCGCGCCCGGTCGCCATGTGCCGCGTGAGCGCGGCGAGCACCTCGCCGTAGGTCATGGTGTCGAGGTCGCCGAGGTACGGCTTGGCGGTTTGCGCGAGCGCGGCGATGATCTCCTCGCGGCGCTCCTGTACCGCCGCTTCGTCGCCGGCGACGGTTTGCAGCAGCTTGCCGGCACGCGCCGCCGCGTTCTCCAGCAGGTGGATGTCGGCGTTGAGACTGCTCGTTGCCGAGGTGACGCCGCCGGCCACGCCGTTGCGCGGCACCCAGTCGGGGGTGCCGGTGGCCGCGACCAGCGCCGCTTTGACCTGCGGCGACGCGGTCGCTTCGGCACACGCCATTGCGGCGGTGCCGATCAGCACCGCATCGACCGGCATCGGCACCGGCTCGCCGCGTAGCAGCGACCAGCGGCCGGTCAGCAGGTCGGCGGCGCGCTGCGGCGTACCGATGCCGCCGCCGACGGCCAGCACGACGTTTTCGCGGCGGCGGATCTCGGCGTACGTCTCCAGCAGGAGATGTTCGAGCTCAAGCCACGAGTGGTGGCCGCCGCCCTGGCCGCCTTCGACCTGCATCATGATCGTGTGGTGCGGTGCGGCGCGGGCAATCGCGAGCACCTGCCGGATCTGCTCGACGGTGCCAGGCTTGAAGGCGTTGCGGTGGAGCCCGGCGACGGCGAGCTCGTCGAGCAGCCGTACTGCTGCCTCAACATCGGGAACGCCGGCCGAAATGGTCAGCCCGCCGAGCGGCGCCCCGGTCGCGCGTGCCTTGAGTACCAGGCCGGCTCCGTCGACATGCAAATCCCACAGGTGACGATCGAGCAGCAGCGTGTTGAAGAGCGCTTCGCGGCCCGGCTCCAGCAGCTCGCCAAGCTCTCTGACGCGCTCGGTGAAGGTCGCTTCGTCGGGCTGTCCGCCCCCGGCGAGTTCGGCGACGAAGCCGGCGTTCGCGGCGGCGGCAACGATCCCGGCGTCGGTCGTCGTCGGCGTCATCCCGGCGAGCATGATCGGCGGCGCGCCGTGCAGCCGCGTAAACGGCGTATCGACGTGCATCGTGCCGTCGGGCAGCTGCACGAGCGTTGGCGCCAGTTCGGCGTAGGCGATGTCGCGGCCGGCTTGGTGGCTGGCAGGTGAGAACAGCACGCGCCGCGCATCGGGGGAGGCGAGCGGCAGGGTGCGGATGCCGGTCCCGGTCAGCAGTTCGCCGGTCAGGCGGCTGATCGCGGTGCCGGGGCCGAGGTCGAGGATCCAGTCGGGGTCGTCGGCGCGCAGCGCTTCGAGCGTGCGATCCCACCGCAGTGTCTCCCCGGAGCATTGACCGCTGAGCACGGCGTTGAGGACGGCGTCATCGCTGCTGAGCCGGTCGCCGGTCAGTGGATCGATGACGGTCAGCTCGCCGAGCCGTGGGCGATCGGCGGCGCCCGAGCCGGCGAGCCACTGCGCGAGTAGGTTGCGGGCGCCGGAGAGCGCCGGGGTATGAAACGGCGCGGCGACCGGCAGCGGTTCAAGGATCGGCCGCAGCGGCGCGCCGCCGAGCTGCCCGTCTCGCGCGGCGTCAGCGTCGGCGTCGGCTCGGCGGCGGAGTTCGTTTGCAAGTCGTGCGATCGCGTCTGGTGCGCCGGCGACGACGACGGCGCGCGGCGCGTGGACGATCGCGACGCTCA
>JASGGQ010000170.1:0-4642 GCA_047604965.1 Patulibacter sp.
GGAAGGCGATCGGCCAGCCGCACTCGACCGACCTGGCGGTGTATCTCGATCAGGCGCGGGTCGCCGGCCCGATCTGCGGGATCCGGCCGCGCACGCCGACCGATCCGCGACCGCTGGGGTTCGATGGCCCGGTGCCGGATCGCTGGAGTGTGCGGCTCGCGCCGCCGCGCCCGCCGTCGGCCGCCGATCCCGGCAGCGACCAGTTGTTGCGCCCGCGCGCACCCGGCCCGCGCTTTGGCCGGTGGGCGGTGCCGCGCGCGCTGTGCTTCGCGGAGCTCGCGACGCCCGATGTGGCCGGCGCACGCCGCTGGATGGAGCGCCGGCTCGACGCCGTGTTCCAGGAGGCTGACGATCCGGCCGGTGGGGCGCCGGTCGTGCAACTGCTCAGTTCGCTGCGGCCCGAGACGGTGGTCGCGACGATCGTGCCGGAGGATGACCCGCAGCGCGTCGGCTGGAGCATTGCGGTGCAGGTACCGGAGCTTGACCGGGTTGGCGAGCTGGTCGTCGAGCGTGGCGGCCGGATCGAGCCGCGGCCGGTACCGGTCGGCTTCGCGGCCGAGCAGGCGGCCACGATCCACGATCCCGGCGGCGGCCGGATCATCGTGATCGAACACGGCCCGCTCTACGGCCGCCGAGGGTAGGGGGCGGGGCTTCAGCGTGGCGGCCGTAGGCGCGCGAGGAGTCCCGGCGGTGGAGCGCCGACCGCGACGATGGTGGTGGGGACCTCACCGACGAGCAGTGGCTGCTCGCGCCAGTCGATGTCGACGCGCGGCCCGAAGAGCGTCAGCGCATCGTGTCCGTCGATCGCGGCGGATGGCGCAATGATTCCGCGCACGCCCGCGCCGCAGAGCTGCTCGGCAACGGTTCGGCACGGTTCATGCGCGCCGGTCAGCTCGGTGGCGGTGAGGCGCAGCGCGCGCGGAACGCCGTCGCGGAGGTCGAGGATGCCGGCCTCCGCGAAGCGGGCGGCCCAGATCGGCGTGCGCAGTTGACTGGCTGCCGGCTCGTCGCTGATCTCCTCTGCGCGTAGTCGCTCGGCCCAGGCAACCTCAGGTGACGCGGCCCAATACTGCGTCGGTCGGGAGAGCGCCGTGTTCCAGCGACCGGCGCAGGAGTTTGCTCGTGTCCAGAACGGCGTGTCGTAGTCGGTCTGCCGGAAGTAGACGCCGCTCAGCGTGGTGAGCGGCAGCGATGCGGCGTTCATGCACCCTGCGAGCGGCGCCCGGCGAGTGCCAGCTCGATCAGCTCGTGCTGGCGCGCCGGGTCGTTGAGGAGCTTTCGTGGGGTGGCTCCTTGCAGCTGCGTGCGCGGGCGGTCGAACCAGGCTAGGACGCCAGCTGGGGTCCAGCTACGCGAGAGCACGGCAACCAGCCGGTGAACGATGAGCAACCGGTCGTTGGTCGGTGGGGAGTCGTCTCGGCTCCAGCGCTGCAACGTTTTTGTGGTCACGTCGAGCAGTGCAGCGAGGTCGGTGTGCGAGATGCTGGGCAGCCACTGCGAGAGGTCGGCCATCAGCGTGCTGGTGCGCGTATCGGGACCCGGCCGCTGCTCGTCGCTGGCATCGCGAAATACGTGCCGGACGGCTTCCATCGCAAGCATGACCTGAGACATCTGATCGGCCAGTGAAAGCTCGCTGCGATCTTTCACTCGTAGTGCTGCGATGACGTGGCGCTGGGCCTCGGCGAGCTCTCGGGAGGTGAGGAGGTCGGCGCTGCCGCCTTGTTCGACGAGGTCGGCGAAGCGGTCGAGGGTGACGTTGACGCGCGCCGTCCACGCTGGAGTCGGCGTGTTCCTTGGCTCTGGTAGCTCCCGGAACAGCGCCCGAAGGTTGTCGCGAGTGGTGGCGGTCGCCTCCGCGAGGCTGGTCCTATCAGGTGCCTTTGTGGCCATCGCCCTCCTCTCGTAGTCCAGAACGTGCCCTTGTGCGGGACACTATTCGGACATTGGCAGGAGCGCAAGCCCTCGCGCGCCGATCCATCCGGTTATCCCGGCACCACGGTCCACCGCAACCGCGCTGAGCTGCCCCTTACGGGAAGTACGGCGTCAGGCCGTCGCGCCAGATCGCGGCGAGGCCGTCGACCGGCTCGTCGATCGCGACGCCGCCGACGTGCAGCTGCACGCGATCACCGCCGACGACGCCGATCACATCGACGCCGGTGTCCTGCTCCAACCGTGCCAGCGCCTGCGGCGAACCGGAGACGACGAACAAGCCCGGCGCCTCGCCGAACAACAGCTGCCACGCCGCCTCGGTCGCATGCTCGGTCGTGCCGTCGCCCGCATCGATCTGCGCGCCGATCCCACCGGCGATCGCCGACTCCGCGACCGCCGTCGCGAGCCCGCCCTCGCTGACATCGGTCACGCTGGAAAGATCGCCGCGCCGCACCGCGTCGCGTACCGCCTCGATCGTCGCACGCGCCTGCGCCACATCCCACGCCGGCAGGCCATCGGGAATCGGCAGCCCGCGGAGCTTCGCCAGCTCACTGACCGGCAGCTGCGGCACCGCCCGCCCGACGACGGCGATCCGGTCGCCCGCCTGCTGAAAGCCGATCGGTGCGGTGCGGCTCGCATCCGGCAGCTCGCCGACCATGCCGACGACCGGCGTCGGATAGATCGGGCCGGTCGTGCCCTCGTTGTACAGCGACACGTTGCCGCCGACGACCGGCACCTCCAGTGCGCGGCAAGCGTCGCCAAGGCCACGGATCGACTCGCTGAGCTGCCACGCGATCGCCGGCTTCTCCGGGTTGCCGAAGTTGAGGTTGTTCGTCAGCCCCAGCGGGCGTGCGCCGACCGTCGCGAGGTTCGCCGCGCACTCCAGCACATTCCAGATCGTGCCCTGGTACGGATCGGCGGCGACCCGCCGGCCCGACCCGTCGATCGACGCGGCGATGCCCGGCTGCGGATCGTCGCCGAGCGTGCCGGCCGCGATGCCGTGCGGCGACAGCTGCGCGCCAGCGTCGGGGATCGCGAGCACCGCAGCGCCCGACTCGCCGGGCCGCCGGACGGTCCGCGACTGCACGATCTGGTCGTACTGCTCAAAGAGCGGCGTGCGATCGGCAAGGTTCGGCGAGCCGAGCAGCGTGCGCAACACCACGCCCGGCGTCGCGTCGTCCGCCAGCCGCTTCGCCGGCGCCGGATACAGCGGTTCGGACGGCTTGGCGGGCGCCAGGTCATACAGCGGGCAGTCATCGACGAGCGCCGGCACCGGCATATCACCGACGAGCACATCGCCGTCGAAGACGCGAAAGCGGCGGGTGTCGGTGACAACGCCGATCGGTGCGCCGTACACCTCCCACTTCTCGGTCACCGCCAGCACCTCGCCGACCCGGTGCGGCTCGACGACGCACAGCATCCGCTCCTGGCTTTCGCTGACCATCACCTCAAACGGCTCCAAACCGGCTTCGCGCAGCGGCACGAGCGACACGTCGAGATCGAGCCCGACCTCGCCCTTACTGGCCATCTCCGACGCGGAGGAGGTGAGGCCCGCAGCACCGAGATCTTGCAGCGAGACGATCAAGCCGCGCTCAAGCAGCTCCAGCGAGCATTCCATCACCTTCTTCTCCTCGAACGGGTCGCCGACCTGCACCGTCGGGCGCTTCTCGGCATCGTCCTCGCCAAGCTCTGCGGAGGCCAGCACCGACGCGCCGCCGATCCCGTCGCGGCCGGTTGAGGCGCCGAACAGCACCACGACGTTGCCGACGCCCTGCGCGGCGGAGAGCGTCAGCGTCTCCCGGCGCACCAACCCGATCGCCATCGCGTTGACGAGGCAGTTCGTCTCGTACGGCGCTTCGAAGTACAGGTCGCCGCCGATGTTCGGAACGCCGATCAGGTTGCCGTAATGGCCGATCCCGGAGACGGCGCCATCGAGCAGCAAGCGGGAGCGTTCGGAGTCCTGCGGCTCCCCGAAGCGCAGCGCATCAAGCACCGCGACCGGGCGGGCGCCGAGCGCGAAGATGTCACGCAGGATCCCGCCGACGCCGGTCGCGGCGCCCTGGAACGGCTCGACGGCCGACGGGTGGTTGTGCGATTCGACTTTGAACGCTGCGACCCAGCCGTTGGCGGCCTGCACCGCACCGGCGTTCTCGCCCGGCCCGAGCACCAGATCGGGCCCTGTGGTGGGGAGCGTGCCGAGCAGCTTCTTGGAGTGCTTGTACGCGCAATGCTCGCTCCACATCAGCGAGAACATCGCGAGCTCCACCTGCGTCGGCTCGCGGCCGAGCTTCTCGCTGACGAGTCCGTACTCCTCGGCCGTCAACCCCAGCGCGACGCCCTGCTCGACGCCGGGCGGCGTGCCGTGTGGCGTCGAGCCCTCGGCGACATCCGGGAACTGGGGCAGCGCCTGCGTCTCAGCCATCGCGGCGGATGCTACCGGTGCGATGCGCGTGCGCGCCGCCGTTCGTCGAGGTGGCCGCCGCGCGCCGGCGCGTTGCGTATACGGTGGCCGGCGTGAGTTCGTTGCCGTGGCGGTTGTTCGGCGTACGCTGCTGCGGACGCGGTCTGGTCGGCGTGCTGCTACTCGCCGTTGGCTTGGCCGGTGCCGCGTCGGCGCAGGGAGCGGACGACGCGAGCGCGACGCGGTCGGTGAAGGCGGCGGCCGGCTGGCAGCCGCGTACGGTGACGGCGCGCCGCGCCGGCGGCGTCGTCG
>JASGGQ010000171.1:0-4616 GCA_047604965.1 Patulibacter sp.
TGCTGGCCGCACGCCACGGCCGCCCGCTTCAGCTGCGCCGCCCGCTGCCTGAACGGCGCGACCGCGACCTCGAAGCGGCGCGGCTGCTGGCCCCACCGCCCGCCCTGCCGCAGCCACCGACGTTCGCCGCAAGCGCGACAGACGCCGCAAGCGCCACGACCACGGAGACGGAGCGCACGTCGTGACGGTGCTCGGCCTCGGTATCGATGTCGTTGACATCGCCGCGTTCGGCGAGCAGCTGGCCGATCCAGCTTCCGGCTTTGTGGCCGGGACCTTCACCGCCGCCGAGTGCGCCGCAGCAGCTGCCGGTGCCGGTGCAGACGCGACGCATCTCGCCGCGCGGTTTGCCGTCAAGGAGGCGTTCGTGAAGGCGTGGTCATCGGCGCGGATCGGGCAGCAGCCGGCACTTGCTACCCCGATGCTCGATCTCCGCGACATCGAACTCGGTGCCGACGCGCACGGCCGTCCGGTGCTGTATCTCCACGGCGCGGTGCGCGAGGCCGTCGCCAGCCTGCTCGACAGCGCGCCAACCCCCGCGAACCTGCTTGTATCGCTCAGCCACGACGGACCGGTCGCAACCGCCGTCGTGCTGCTCCAGCGCCGCTTGACCGTCGCGCCAGCCCCCGCCGCCGACGCGCCAATTCCAGCTCCCGAGGAGACCACGCCGTGATCCCACGCTCCACGCCCGCCCGCGCCGCCACGATGCTCGCCGCTGCCACGCTCGCCGCTGTCCCGGTCACTGCGGTCGCCGCGACGAAGCGCTCAGTCAACGCGAGCGGCACCGTCAAATACCATCACCGCGAAGCGAAGGCGAAGATCGTCGAGCAGCACGGTACCGTCAAAGGCCAGCCGTTCGGCACCGGCGCGCTCGTGCTGCGCTCCAAGCTCGCCGCCCGCAAGAAGCTCTCGTACTCGATCCGGCTGACGACGAAGTCCGGAGCGGTGTGGGGCAACGGCACCGCCGATCTGACGGTCACCGGCACCAAAGCCAGCTACAAAGGCACGCTGCGGATCCTCGGCGGCAACGGCAGCTACAAAAAGATCAGCCACTCCGTGCTGAACGTCTCCGGCAGCGGCCCGGCGAACCTGCGCGACGACACGACCGTCCGCATCACCGGCTCGGTCACCTACTAGGCCGCTCCGCTCCCCCAAAGGATCACCCCCGCTTCATCATGCCCCGCTTCCGCCTCCACACGATCACCGCGCTGCTGCTCGGCCTGCTCTGCGCCTGCGCCGCCGCCACGCCCGCCAACGCGGCCGCGACGCGGGTCGTCGCGCTCGAATGGGATGCCCTGGAGAACCTCTCAACGCTCGGCGTCAAGGCGGTTGGCGCGGCCGATGTGAGCGGCTACGACTCGTTCGTCGCGGTCGCAAGGCTCGGCTCGCCGACCAACGTCGGCCTGCGCCAGTCGCCAAGCCTCAGCCGCATCCGCGCGCTCAAGCCCGACCTGATCATCGTCCCCGACTACCGCTCAGAGCGGAACCTCGCGGCACTCAAAAAGATCAGCAAGGTGCTGGTGACGCACCCCTACCCGTCCGGCAGCGGCGACGTGCAGTACAAGGCGATGGTCAACGACTACCGGCGGATCGCGAAGGCGGTCGGCAAAAGCGCCCGCGCAGAGCAGGTGCTGACGGTGATGCGCCAGTCGTTCGCGAGCGTGAAGAAGGCGCTCAAGAAGAAGGGCCGCTCTGGCCTTTCGATGACGGTCGCGACCCCTGGCGGGACGACCAGCGCCCCCGCGCTGCGGATGAGCACCGGCAATTCGCAGGCCGCCGCCGTGCTGCGCCGGATCGGCCTCAAGAACGGCTGGAACACGACGAACGCGCGGTACGGCTTCCAAACGGTCGGCGTCAGCGCAATGGCACAGATCAAAACCGGCTGGGTCGCATTTGTGTACACCACGCCGTACAAGCAGCAGATCCAGCAGCTCCAGTCGCTCCAATCGTTCAAGGAGCTGCCGGTGATGCAGCATCGCCGCTACCGCAACCTCGAAGGCCGCACCTGGCTGTTCGGCGGGCCGGCATCGGCCAGGATCATCGCGGCACAGGTCGGCGCCGCCCTCCTGCGCGGATGAGTCGCGCGTGAGCACCGCTGCGCGCACAACCCTCGGTGCTGCCGGCGGGCTGGCGCTGGCGTTGCTGGCTGCCGCGCTCGATCTGTTGCAGGGCGCCGACGGCGCCGGGCTTGCAGCGGTGCGCCATGCGCTGACCGGCGGCAGCGGCTTCGAGGAGGAGCTGATCCGCACGGTGCGCGGCTCGCGCGCGGCGGCGGGACTCGTCGCTGGTGCCACGCTCGGCGGCGCCACGGTGCTGCTGCAATCGCTGACGCGCAACCCGCTCGCCGAGCCGGCGACGCTCGGACTCTCCTCCGGCGGGATGCTGGCGGTCACGATCGGCGCGGCGTACGGCGGCGTCGCGGCCGGCGCGCCGACGATCCTCGTCGCATTCGTCGGTGTGCTGGTCGCGGCACTGCTGGTGGCAGCGATCGCGGCGGCCGGCGGCACCAGCCCGGTGCGACTGGTGCTGACCGGAATGGCGATCGGCTTGGCGCTCGCGGCGATCACCGGCGCGGTGCGGCTGCTGCGCGAAACCGAAACCTCGTCGCTGTACCTGTGGGGCGGCGGCAGCCTGCTGCAACTCGACTGGGTGGCGGTGCGGGCCGGCACGCTGATCGGCGTGCCGGCGCTGCTGCTCGCCGCGCTGCTCGCGCGCGGGCTTGATGTCGTGGAACTCGGCGAGGAGTCGGCGCGCGCGCTCGGCAGTTCGCTGCGCGCGGTGCGGCTCGGAGCGCTCGCCGTCGCGGCGGTGCTGACGGCGGTCTCGGTCGGCGTCGCCGGCCCGTTCGCGTTCGCCGGGATTCTTGCGGCCGGCGCCGGGCGGCTCGTGCGGCCCTCCGGCAGCTTGGGGCGCCTGGTCGTCGTTGTGCCGTGGGCTGCTGCCGCGATCCTGTTGGCCGATGTGCTCACCCGCGCGGTGTTCGGCGCGACCGAGGAGCTGCCGGCGGGCGTGATGTGCGCGCTGGCCGGCGCGCCGGTGGTCGTCATGATCGCGCGGCGGATCGCCGACGACGGCCCAATGCTGCTGGCCGCAAGCCGCTCGGTCTCCCAATGGCGCGCCTCGTCAGCGTGGCTGCTGGTCGCGGCGCTGCCGCTCTGCGTCGTGGCGGCGCTCTGCCTCGGCGAGCCGTCGATCGGCCCGGTCGCGGCGCTTCGCGCACTCGTCGACGGCAGTCGCGACCTACACCCGGTGATTGCCGAACGCGCCGAGCGGGTTGCCGTTGCCACGCTCACCGGGGCAGCGCTCGCCGGCTCCGGCGTGATCTTGCAGGGCACGTTGCGCAACCCGTTCGCCGGCCCGGAGCTGGCGGGGGTCACCGGCGGCGCCAGCGTCGGCGCGCTCGCCGTGCTGCTGCTGTTCCCCGGCGCGCCGGGCTGGGCGCTCCCGCTCGCCGCGTATGGCGGTTCGGCCGCCGCCCTGGCGATCGTGCTGCTCGCAGCGACGGGCACGCGCGCCGCGCCCGCCCGGATGGCACTGATCGGCCTGGCGATCACCGCTGCCGCCGCGTCGATCACCACCTTGATGGTGCTGCGCTCGCAGCCGGCGGCGGCCGAGGCGATCACTTGGCTGGCCGGCTCAACCTACGCGCGCACCACCAGCGATGCGATCCTAGTTGGCGTGCCCCTCCTGCTGCTCGGCGTACTCGCGATGGTTGCCTCCTCTCACCTGGATGTGCTCGCGACCGGCGACGAGTTGGCAACGGCGCTCGGACTCAACGTGCCGCTCGCGCGAGCGCTGCTGCTTGCGCTCGGCGCCGCGCTCGCGGCGGCGGCGGTCGCCGTCTGCGGCGCGATCGCGTTCCTCGGGTTGCTCGCGCCGCATCTCGCACGGCTGGTGGCCGGCGGCGAGCATCGCCGGTTGCTGCCGGTCGCGATGGCGACCGGCGCAGCGCTGCTGGCGGTCGCCGATCTCGTCGGCCGGGCGCTCCTGCCACCGCTGGAGCTGCCGAGCGGACTGGTCGTCGCGGCGATCGGCGCGCCGGCACTGGTGTTGACGCTGATCCGCACGCGAGGTGCGGCGTGAGTGTCGCCCCCATCGGGCAGGCCGGCGCCGACACGGCGGTCGCTGCGGCGTTCGCGGTCGACCGGTTGTGCGTCGGCTACGGCAAACGGCGCGTGCTGCACGAGCTGAACCTCACGATTCCCGCCGGACAGATCACCGCGATCGTGGGCGCCAACGCCTGCGGTAAATCGACGCTGCTGCGCACGCTCGCGCGGCTGCTGCCGGCTCACAGCGGCACCGTGCAGCTCCAGGGCCGCCCGCTCGGCGACTACCGCCGCAAGGAGCTGGCGCGCACCGTCGCCTTCCTGCCGCAGTCGCCGCTGCCGCCGGAAGGCATCACCGTGGAGGAGCTGGTGCTGCGCGGCCGCTTTCCGCATCGCGGCCTTGGGCTGCGACCCTCCGCGCATGACTGGGAGCGGGTTGCGTGGGCGCTGGCGGCGACCGACGCGACGGAGCTCGCCGGCCGGCCACTCGACGCGCTCTCCGGCGGGCAGCGCCAGCGCGCGTGGATCGCGATGGCGCTCGCGCAGGACACGCGAGTGCTGCTGCTCGACGAG
>JASGGQ010000172.1:0-4613 GCA_047604965.1 Patulibacter sp.
AGCGTTCGGCGAGCCGGTCGACGCCGCCCTGCCAGCCGCGCCGGCCACCGAGCACGCGCAGCACGACGACCCGCGCATCGTCGCCGAGCACGTGATCGAGGAACGGGTCGATCTCCTGGGTCATCGCCGGGTTGCCGCAGCGCACGACGGGAAACTCGTCCGGTAGCCGGTCAACGGCGGCGGCCGTCGCGAGAATCTCGGTGTCGGCAGTGGTGATGAACCTCAGGCTCATGGCATCCTCCGGGGTGCGGCGCCCCTGGTTCGGCGGGTGTGGCGGCGAGCCGTGGGTCTGACTTGAGCACCGGCCCGGGAGACGCGGCACGCGGGCGATGCTCTCACAGTGGCGCGACCGTCCCGGAGTTGCACCGGGTTCCACAGCTCGACGCGCAGCGGATAACCCGCCGATCGTAGCGGCCGGCGCGCTCTTGAGGATTCCTCAATTGAGCGAGAATCCCTAGGTCAAGCGATCCAGTCTTGCTAACTTCCGGTGCGTGTCGTTCCCAGCTCTGTCCCGGCGTGTCCCCGCCGCTGAGGTCCCCGCCTCACTGACCCCTCGCCGCCCCCGTCCCACCGCTGTCACCCGTTTGGCCCGGTTGGTGCTCGTCGCCGTCGCCCTGCTGTTCGGCGCGACGCTGCCGTCGACCGCCGCCGCCCACGGCTGTCCGTGGGATCAGAATGCGCCGGTCGTCGAGGCCGGCTCGGTCAGCCCGTATTGGACCTTCGGCAGCAACCTCCTGCCGCAGCAGGTCTCGGCGACCTTCACCGTCACCGACGATGTCGCCGGTCCCCAACTGCCGACCGTCACCGCAACCTCCGACTACGCGCCGATCACGACGCTCCAGGCGACAGTCGAGGAGCTCTCCGATCCCACCCTCCCGGCGACCTCGCCGCGCACCTACGTCGCGAAGGTCACGATCCCCGAGGGTGCCGTCGGTGGCACTTGGACCTTCAACGTGACCTCCGCGCCGGACGGCTGCGGCAACGTCGCCGGGCCGGTCGAGCTTGGGAAGTTCTTCGTGATCGGCTTCGGCTGGGACACCAAGCCGCCGACGCTCGTGAGCGCTGCGTTGGCGCCGTCGTCGATCAGCCTCTCCGCCTCGGCCGGCGCTTCGGCCTGGCTGACGCTGCACATCACCGACGACTACACCGGTACCCGCACGCCGGTCGTCACCGCGACCGGACCGGACGGCACCGTCTACTCCTTCAGCGGCACGCTCGAAGCCGGGACGATCAACGACGGCTGGTGGAAGGTGCAGATCTCGCTGCCGGCCGGTGCCGCCGCCGGAACGTGGACGCTGCGCCTCTCGGCGCTCGTCGACCGCTGGGGCAACACGGGGGCCGACACGGCGCTCGATTCGCTGACCGTCTCGCTCTCCGTGTCGGGCTCGGCATCAGGCAGCGGCTCCGACTCCGGCAGCAGCAGCTCGGAGTCCGGCAGCAGCTCCAGTGACAGCAGTTCTGGTAGCTCGTCGAGCAGCGCGGGTTCCAGCAGTTCGACCCAAAGCACGACGATCACCACCGGCAGCAAGCCGTACCTCACCTTCGCCTCCTCGAAGGCGAAGCTGAAGGTCACCGCCAAGGGCAGCCTCGCCTTCCTGGTCAAGTGCAACGGCACGAGCACCTGCAAGGGCTCGGTCCGCCTCTATGCCAAGAGCAAGGGCAAGAAGGTCAAGATCGTCTCCAAGCGCATCTCGGTCGGTGCCGGCAAGACCACGAAGGTGACCTTCACGCTGACGCAGAAGGGCAAAATCTGCCTGAAGCGCCACAAGACGATCAAGAAGGTCTCGGTGTCGCTGTGGACCGACGGGATCGCCTCCCCGCGCACCGTCACCGTGACGAAGGTCGTCCGCTCGTAACTGGCCGCGCGACCCTCACACCACCGCTCAAGGGGCCGGTCGCGCACGCGGCCGGCCCCTTTTGCGTGTGCGAGCGACTACCGATCGAGCTGCACGCTGAGGGCCGGCAGCGGCAGCGGCGCGGCCCGCTGGAGGAGCGCGGTGATCGCAGCGGTGTCGAGATGCTGCTCGATCAGGTCGGCGAGCTGGTCGAGGGCGCGCTGGCGCTCAGCAGCAAAGCAGGTGTCCGGTGCCGGAGCGAAGTCGAGCCCGCGCCGGCCCGCGACCCAGCGCAGCAGCGCGCGGCGCGCCTCGTCGTGCTCCAGCAGGCCGTGCCACGAGGTGCCGAGCGTCGCGCCGAGCGTGCAGCCTTCCGGCTCGCCGGCCTGCTCGATCAGCGGCACTCCGCCGTGCGCCCGCGGCCGGCCGTGGCGGATCTCGTAGCCGCCGACCGGCGCGCCAAGCAGCGGCGACCAGCCCTGCACTTCGCGCAGCACCTTGCCGGCGGCAAAGCTCGTGGCGACCGGCAGCAGCCCGAGCCCGTCGACGCGGCCGGCACCCGATTCGACCGGGTCGTCGATCGACTCGCCGAGCAGCTGGTAGCCACCGCAGATCCCGAGGATCGGGTCGCCGGCCGCAGCTCGCAGCGCCAGCGCCGCGTCGAGCCGGTCGGCACGCAGCCGCGCGAGATCCTCGACGGTCGCCTTGGTGCCCGGCACGATCACCAGATCGGCGCGCGCGAGATCGACCGGCGAACGAGTGAACCGCACCCGCACACCCGGCTCGCGCGCGAGCGCGTCAAGGTCGGTGAAGTTGCTCATCCAGCGCAGCTGCACGCATGCCACGTCGAGCGTCCCACGCGCGCCACCGCCGCGCCGATCGGCGCGCGGCCGGGTGACGGCCAGCGAATCCTCGGCATCGAGGTCGAGATCTTCGGCGAACGGCAGCACGCCGTAGGTCGGCCGTCCGGTCTGCTGCGTCAGCATCTCTAGTCCGGGGGCTAGCACCGAACGGTCGCCACGGAACTTGTTGATGACGAAGCCGGCGAGGTGACGCTGATCGTCGGCACTCAGCGATGCAAGCGTGCCAAGCAGCGACGCAAAAACCCCACCACGGTCGATATCGCCGACGAGCAACACCGGCAGCCCGGCGGCGCGCGCGAGCCCCATGTTCACGAGGTCGCGGTCGCGCAGGTTGATCTCGGCGGGGCTGCCGGCGCCTTCGCAGATCACCACGTCGAACCGTTCGCGCAACGCCGCCAGCGACTGCGCGACGATCGGTGCCAGCGCGCGCTTGTGCTCCAGGTAGGCACCGTGGCGATGCAGCTCGGCGTACGGCTCGCCGCGCACGATCAACTGGCTGTGACCCTCGCCGCTCGGCTTGATCAAGATCGGATTCATGTCGACCTCGGCGGCGATTCCCGCGGCGGCGGCCTGCATCGCCTGGGCGCGCCCGATCTCATGGCCGGCGCGCGTCACCACGCTGTTGAGCGCCATGTTCTGCGCTTTGAACGGCGCGACGCGCACGCCCTGGCGCGCCAGCCAGCGGCAGAGCCCGGCAACGACCAGCGACTTGCCGGCGTCGCTGTGCGTGCCGCACACCAGCAGCGCGCCCTTCACCGCCACCTCCCGCGTGTGCGTCGCACGCCTCGCGCCGGTCGCGTGCGGCCCACACGTCGCCCAGCGGGCGCCCGGTGGCCGGCGTTCCCGGTCCAGGTGAGGCGGGCGAGCGTCACCAGCAGCAGCGCCGCGATGCTGACGGCGCGAGAGAGTTCGACCGCCTCGCGCAGCGCGGCGGCATCCGGCGCGCGCCCCTCGGCGTTGAGCAGTGGCCGCAGTTCGTCGCGTTCGCCGTAGCGCAACGGGCCGCCGAGCCGCACGCCAAGCGCAGCGGCGAACGCCGCCTCCATCGGCCCGGCATTGGGACTCGGGTGGCGGCGGCCATCTCGCCGCAGCACCCGCGCCGCGACCGGCCAGCGCAGCCGCGCGGGCGTCGCGGCATCGGGCGCCACATCCCCGCTGCGCCGACTCGATAGCCGGCGCAGCGATGGCAGGGTGACGGCCAACCAGGCGCCAAGCCGAGCCGGCAGGACCCCGAGCACGTCGTCGAGCCGGGCCGCCGGCATCCCGAACCGCTGGTAGCGCGGCGAGCGGTGCCCGAACATCGCGTCGAGCGTGTTCGCAGCACGATGCGCCACGGCGCCGGCCGGGCCGAAGCAGGCGCCCCACAGCAGCGTGCCGAGTACCGCGTCGGCGGTGTTCTCGGCGATCGATTCGGTCGCCGCGCGCGCGATCCCGCTGGCGTCCAGCTGCGACGGGTCGCGGCCGGCCAGCGACGGCAGCAGCGCCCGCGCCGCCTCCACGTCGCCGGCTTCGAGCCGCCCGGCCAGTTCGTCGCCGATCGCCCACAGGGAGCGTCCGCCAAGGCAGCTCCAGATGATTGCGCTCGATCCAGCCACGCCGGCCAGCCTGCGCACCGCACCGCCGCTGCCGGCCCAGCGCTGCCAACCGGCAACCGGAGCGACCGCCCCGCCGACGAGCAGCGCCACAGCTGCCGCCCCACGGCTCGCGCGCGGCGCATACCAGCGTGCTTCAAGGCCGGCGGCGATCTGCCCGAAGCCGGCGACCGGATGGCGGCGGCGTGGATCGCCAAACGCGACGTCAGCAGCCATGCCGCCGACCAACGCGGCCGCAGCGCTCACGCCAGCGTCCCGTCGAGCGGGCGGTTGACGGCGCGCAGCGTCCACCGGCCGCCGTGGCCGTGCAGCACCGTCGCATG
>JASGGQ010000173.1:0-4531 GCA_047604965.1 Patulibacter sp.
TGCACGAACGCGCAAGCCCCGACGTGCCGGGCGATCAGCGGTGGCACGCCACCCTACAAATCCGGTCTGGATGGCTCCTCTCCGGAGCCGAAGATGCGTTGCTGGCCGCGCTCAACGGGGCGCTACCGCTCGGAGTGCAAGGCCACCTCGTGATCGCCGACCACACCACGTACGTCGAAGTTGCCGAGATCGGCGACTACGCCGCCGTCGCCGCATCCGTCGACGACTACGCCGACCTGCTCGACTCGTAGGAGACCACACGTGTCAATCCCGAAGCACTCACTGCATACGCCGCTGCCAGCCGACCCGGCGGACGTGCCCTCCGACTTGACCGCGCTCAACGATCAGCTTGGGTCGTTTCTCGCGTTCGACGCCGGCACCCGCGCGGCGAGGCCAGCCGTTTCCGGGATGGGTCCGACGGTGTATCACGCAACCGATCAGGTCGCGACGTACCTTGGATGGGATGGGCAGGACTGGCAGCGATTCGGCGTGCCGGCCGGCACGACGGTCGCGATGCCGTCGGCGATCGCGTCGATCCCGGCCGGCTGGGTGCTGTGTGGCGGTCAGGCCGTGAGCCGCACCGGCGTGTACGTCGACCTGTTCGCGCGGATCGGTACGACGTTTGGTACGGGTGACGGCTCCACAACATTCGTGCTTCCGGATCTGCGTGGCCGCACACCGGTGGGCGACGACTACGCAGCGGGCCGTGTGACCTCTAACAACGTGATCGGGTATTCCGGCGGCGCGGAAACGCACACGCTCACGACCGCGCAAATGCCGTCGCACACGCACACGATTCCCGGTGGCTCCACGATGACGTTCGCTGAGGGTGGCAGTGGTGAACCGCAGGGCCTGCTTCTCAATACGACTTCGACGACGACCGCTACTGGGGGCGGCGCCGCGCACAACAACATGCCGCCGTACCAGATTGTGCAGTGGATCGTGAAACTGTGACCGCTCTCGTTGGGGCCGCCCGGTGGTTGTGATGCAGGATGATTTCGGGGCGCGCCTCGCGGTCGTCGAGCAGCAGGCCGCACGGATTGACCGCATCGTTGATCGCATCCCGGAGCGCCTCGCGGTCATTGAGGCCGCGATGAAGGACTTGTCCGCCGATGTGCAGCGCACGACCGCGTGGGCGGAGAATGACCGTCAAGCACGCCGCGCGACGACGGTTGCGCTCATCGTCGCGGGGTTGGCGTGTCTGGCGACGATTGTTGCGGCGATCGTCCCAGTCCTGTTTGGAGGGCATCCATGATCGTGTCGTGCAAGCGGTGGGGCGGCCGGCAACTCCGGCTCGGTCTTGAGTGTGGTGAGCGCGCGCAAATGTGGGCGGCGATCGTCGTTGCCGCGCTGGCGGTGACCGCCGGAGCGACCGCCGGGTACGCGGTCAACAGGGCGAACACCGTCGCGTCGCAGGCGCGCGATAGTGCCCGTGAGTTGTGTGACAGAGCGATCCGGTTTGGCGTGCTCAACACGGAGGAGCATCGCCGCGCTGGCGTGTACTCACCCAGCGATATTCGCGATTTCATCGACACGATCCCAAAGTCGTGTCACCCACCCGACGACCGCTGAGTCGGGCGGCTGTCGTCACGCCGCGCGGCTGATCTTGGAGGGCTTGCGGCGGGTGAAGCGTTCGCGCGCGGCTTGCCGGCTGACTCCGAGTGAGAGGCCGATTTCACCCCACGACCTGCCGTTCGCGCGTGCGATCTCAACGAGCTCGTAGAGATGAGCGTCGGCGCTGCGGATCGTGTCGGCGGTGTCTGCGATGCGTCGCAGGTCGGTCGTGTCGTCCATCGCTGCTGTCGGCGTGTCGAGTGCTTGCGCTCGCGCCGCAGCGGCAAGGATCTGCTCGTCGGTGTAGGTCATCACGTCTTCCTGGTTGGTAGGTAGTTCGGGCGGGCGGGCATCGAGTGGATCACGACCGGGCCGTCACCGTGGATGCCAAGCAGCCCGATCTCGAGTAGTGCGCCGTCCCGCGCTGGGCCGGTGAGCATCGTGAAGTCCTCGTCTTCGCGCCATTGCGCGATCCGGTGGCGTACTGCGTGCAGGATGTCTTCGTCTGGGACTCCGTGTTTGCGTGCTGGCTGAGCAATACGCACTAACGGCAAGGTACCTTGCCGTTAGTCGTGTGTCAAGGGCGCTTGTCGCGTAGAGGTTTTGCGTCCTGTTGGGCGTGCCGTTGCCGCGCCGGCTGCGTGGCGTTACTCATCGATGAGAGAGGAGCCCACGATGGCATCCACAAGCACGGCCCCGGTTGGGGTCGCTACGAAGGCCGGCCTCGCCGGGTCGGTCGGATTGTTTGCCGCTGCGGTTGTCGCCGCAGTCCAGGACCAGACGCCGGAGTCGATCGCTTCGGCGGCGTATGCGACGCTGCTGCTTGTCGCGACGCAGGGCGGCCGGTACGCGCAGGCCGTCGCACAAATCCGCGCTGGTGTCGACGCGCTTGACGCCGAACTCGACGGTCTGGATGACATTGCCGAGCAGGTCGCCGCCGCGCCGGTCACCGAAACGGTTCCCACGGACACCGATGAGACCGGGGAGGCGCAGGTATGAGCGCCACCGGACTGACCGCGAAGGAGCGCTCGGCTGCGCGTGCGAAGGCGGTGCGTGGCGGGCTGCTCGTGATCCGCAACGCACCGCAGATTCACTACACGCAGGGCGCGGCACGCTGGTCTGGGATCAACGCGAAGAGGCGCGCGTACAAGGGCGAATACCCCGTGTACGCGGACTGTTCGAGCATGGGTACGTGGCTGCTGTGGGATGCGCTCAAGAAGCACATCAACGATGGATTGGGTGACATCGTGAATGGTGCCGCGTGGCGTGCCGGGTACACCGGCACGATGATCGCGCACGGCAAGAGCGTCAGTGCGAGCAGTCTGCTGCCGGGTGACGCGATCATCTACGGCGCAGGTGGCGTCACGAAACACGTCGCGATCTCGCTGGGTGGCCGCAAAGCCATGTCGCACGGGTCGGAGGGCGGCCCGTACCTCGTGGACTATGCGTACCGCAGTGACATTCTCGACTGCCGCCGGTACATCAGGTGACCAGCGATGAGCTGCCGCGCAACCCAGTCCGTGAGCGTGAGATTCATCTCGCGCTGGATGCTGGTCCGCATGCTCGGGCGCTGTCCACACTCGCCGGGGAGCGTGCGCTGCCCGGCCCCGTGCTTCTGCCACCCGGCCGCTGCCTCCTGCAAGAACTCGCCGAAGAACTCGCCGACGGACTCAATTACACCGCCTGGGCGGCGATGAACGGCGACCTCGACAAGAGCATCGCAGCCGAGGTCTGCGCCTTGATCAGCAGAGCTCACGCCCTGGTTTCCACGGGGGTGACGATCGCCTAACGGCTCGACGACCGGGTAGACCAGCGAGCGCAGGCCCGTAAGCTCAGGATCTCCAGGCACATACTGACGACAGGGATGCGACAGTTCGACCACCAACCGATCGCGCCTCCCTCACCGTGCCCACTGATCTAGGATGCCAGCCATGAGCAAGCTCAGACACACCGTTTTCACCGCCGGTGTCGCGTCGGGCATCGCCCAGATCCCCAGAAGCATGCGCGCCAACGAACTCCCACCGGCCCGCGTGCAGCGGCGTATGGGTAGCCGGGGCTCGGATGTCATGATGCGCGTCCTCGATCACGAGACGTTCGCCGCTGACGTTCGCCGCCGCCTCCCTCGCGCAGCTTCAAACAATCGCTGATGAGCGAACTGCACCCGGAGCGCGCCAACGAACCTGGCATTGCCGAGGGAATCCCGGTTGAGCCGTCGCTGCCCAGCCAGACCCACCGCCGCCTGAGCCTTAGCGCGTCGCACTCCCAATACGTGAGCGAGCTCCCCTCGCCCGACGACATCGAACGCTACGAGCGCATCGAAGAAGGAGTGCTGCGCTGGCTCATGGACGCCAGCACCAAAGAGCAGGACCACCGTCACGAGATCGAACGACGGCTCGTGGCACTCGACGAAAGCAGCATGCCGCACTTCTACTCGGGACAAGCCTGGGGGCGCGGCATCGCACTGATACTCGGCATCGGCTTCGAGGGCGTCATGGCCTTCGCGATCCACCAAGGCGAAGTGAAGTGGGGAGTGGGCGGAGCAGCCGCCGGACTTGCAGCCATGATCTGGGCCGTGCGCCGCGACCCGACCTCGCGATCACCAGACGATGACCTCGACGACGGCTAGCCACAGACACCACCAAAACCGCCGGTCCTCCGACCGCCACGCAGCACGTAGCCCCCGTCGCCGCACCAGCGGTGGCGGGGGCTTTGTCGTTCCCAGGCGCACTCCTGATCATCCTGATCCTGGTCACCAGGGAGCGATGAAAAGGAGGAGGCCCCGGGGCGGTAACCCCGGGGCCTCTCGCGTCGCCGCCCGAAGGCGGCGGGCACCGAATGGAGCCGTTGACACAGCAAGCGTAGCGCGCCGAACGCCGCGCACGCAAGGACTACCCCTGCGACTGCGACTAACCGCGCAGATCGTGGTCACCCGAGCGATGGCCTCCTCCCCGACCTACACTCAAGATATGCCCCGCCC
>JASGGQ010000174.1:0-4501 GCA_047604965.1 Patulibacter sp.
CCCTCACCGGCCCCGCCGCGCGCGGCGACTGGGCGACCGTCGCCGCGCAGCGCGCAGCGGTCGCCGAGCGCACTCCGCACCTGCTTTCGCTCTTCGACGCCACCACCGACGCCTGCGCCGCGCTCGCAGGCACCTGCCCCAGCCTTACCCCAGCGGAGACCGCCTGATGCTCGTCCCCTCCTCCACCCTGACCGTGGCGCGCACCGTCGCTGAGCTGCGGCGCGCGGTCGGCACGGCCCGCGCCAGCGGCCAACAGGTCGGCTTCGTGCCGACGATGGGCGCGCTGCACGCCGGGCACGCGGCACTCGTGCAGGCCGCCGCCGCCGAACAGGAGTGCGTCGTCGTCTCGATCTTCGTCAATCCGACGCAGTTCAACGACAGCGCCGATCTCAAGAACTACCCACGTACCGAAGCGCTCGACTTCGAGATCGCGCGTGAAGCCGGCGCGACGATCGCCTTCGCTCCCTCCTGCGACGAGATCTACCCGGATGGCTTCGCGACGGCCGTCCGCCCCGGCCCGATCGCCGAACGGCTGGAAGGCGAGCACCGTCCTGGTCACTTCGATGGCATGGCGACCGTCGTCGCCCGCCTGCTCGGGCTGGTGCGCGCCGACGTCGCCTACTTCGGCCGCAAAGACGCCCAGCAGCTCGCAATCGTCGAGCAAATCACCGGTGACCTCGCGATCCCCACCGAGATTCGCGGCATCGACACGGTGCGCGAACCGGACGGCCTGGCGATGAGCAGTCGCAACCGCCGACTCGACGCCGCCGGCCGGCGGCGCGCCCTCGCGCTCAGCCGCGGCCTCTTTGCCGCCGAACGGCTGGCGTTGCGTGGCGAAGCGTCGGCGCGCACGCTCGAAGCGGCGGTGCTCGCCGAACTTTCGAGCCAGCACCTCGCCGTCGACTACGTCGAGTTGGTCGATGCGGTCACCTTCCAGCCCGTCGAAGCGCTCGACCGTGACTGCGTGTTGGCGGTCGCCGCGCAGGTCGGCGACGTTCGCTTGATCGACAACCTCCGCCTCAGCCCGAGCGCGGCCATCTAACCCTCCTCGCACCTCGGAGATCCCCATGCAGCGTGTGATGCTCAAGTCGAAGATTCACCGGGCCACCGTGACCGGCAGCGACTTGCACTACGTCGGTTCCATCACCATCGACCCCGATCTGCTGGAGGCCGCAGATATCCGCGAGCACGAGCAGGTGCATGTGGTCGATGTCGATAACGGTGCGCGCTTTGAGACGTACACGATCGCGGGGGAGCGTGGCTCAGGCACGATGCAGGTCAACGGCGCTGCCGCGCGCCTCGTGCATCACGGCGACACGATCATCGTCATCTCGTACGCACAGTACGACGAAGCTGAGCTCGATTCGTACGAGCCGAAGGTCGTTCACGTCGAAGCCCGGAGCAACCGGATTCTCGATGTCGACGACGCCGTCGCGACCCTCTTGACCGCGTAGCGGCAGGAACGGTCCAGGTACCACCCAGGAGGGACTGCGATGTCCAGCCACCCGAACACGATCTCCGGCCTCAACGTGCCGGCCACGATCCCGGCCGACGCGATGCGTTTGCCGGTCACGCTGCCGAGCCTCACGGAGAAGTGCCGCCTCGGCGAGAAGCTCGTGATGGTCACCGCATACGACTTCCCGAGTGCGCGCGCGGCCGAAGCCGCAGCCGTCGATCTCGTCCTCGTCGGCGACTCCGGCGCGATGACGGTACTCGGTCACGACTCGACGGTCGCCGTGACCGTCAACGAGCTGCTCGTGCTCGCCAAGGCGGTGCGACGTGGACTGACGACGCCGTTCATGGTCGGCGATCTGCCGTACGGCTCCTACGAGGTCAGCGACGAGCAGGCAGTCGCGACCGCCTTCCGGTTTGTCAAGGAGGCGGGCTGCGACGCCGTCAAACTCGAGGGCTGCGGGCCGATGTCGGTCGCGCGCGCTCGGGCGATCGTACAGGCCGGTATCCCGGTCGTCGGCCACGTTGGGTTGACGCCGCAGACGGCGACGGCGCTCGGCGGCTACCGCGCGCAGGCCAAGGACGCCGCCGCCGCACTGGCACTCGTCGAGGGCGCGCAGGCACTCGAACAGGCCGGCTGCTTCGCGGTCGTGCTGGAGGCGATCCCGTCGGTCGTCGCGGAAGCGGTCGTCGACCGGCTGACGGTGCCGACGATCGGGATCGGCGCCGGCCCGTCAACCGCCGGACAAGTGCTGGTGTTCCACGACCTGCTCGGTATCCGCGAAGGGCGCGGCGGCAAGTTCGTGCAGCGCTACGCCGACCTGCAAGACGAGATGAACGCGGGCGTCGCCGCCTACGCGCGCGACGTGCGGGCGCGGACGTACCCACAGCCCGAGCATGAGTACGCGATGGACCCGTCCGAGGCCGACGCACTGCGCGCCGCCCTCACCGAGCACGAGTGGTGACCGGGACGCCACGGGCGGCGGCCGCAGTCACGCGTCAGACGTTCACGGCCGCAACGCCCGGAACCCGTGACGCGCTACGCGCCGCGCTCGCCGAGCACCAGGGGTAGCCGGCCCTCAGCCGAGCAGGTAGCGCTCAAGTTCGGCGCGGTGTGCCGGCCACGGGTCGCGCACGACACCGGCGCGCGGCTCGAAAGCCCGGGAGAGCGCCAGCCCGCGAATCGTGGAGAGCACGACCGCGAAGCGCGGATTGACGGCCATCCCGGCCGGTGTCGCCGCCGGTTCGATCCCAAGCTCCGGCTGCATATTGACGACGGCGCGCGCGAGTAGCCGCTCAAGCGGCACCATTCGGGCGTACAGCTCCTCTTCGTCACCGGCGGCAACCCACAGCTTCACCATCACCGTAAACAAGGGACCCGAGAAGTCGGCCCAGATCAGATCGAGCGCGGCACCGACGCGACGAGAGCGGTCCTCGGGGAGTTCGTCGAGCGCTTTGCGCAGCGCAACGAGCCGGCGGCGCACCAGCTCTTCGACCGCTGCCGCCACGAGATCGACGCGGTACTGGAAGTGATGGGTGACCGCCCCGACGGAGACATCGGCCCGTTCGGCGATCCGCCGGGTCGTCGCCCCGGCGTACCCGTACTCGGCGAGGCAGTCGATCGTGGCGTCCAGCAGGCGCCGCCGCGTCTCGGCGCGGCGCTGATCCTGGGTACGTCGGGGAGAAGCGGTCATCGCGACCACCCAAACCTACCGGTCGGCCTGCTGCGCGCTCTGCGAACCACCACCACAAACAGAACGCGCATTCGGTATTTGCGTCGTTTCGTGCAATGCTGCGAGCAATGCTCCCTCAGCCGCCACTCCACGGTCTGCGCATCCTCGATGCTTCCCGACTGCTCCCCGGACCGGCTTGCACGCGACTGCTCGCCGATCTCGGCGCGGACGTGGTGCGCGTCGATCACCCAGATCTTGCGCGAGGCGACCTGGTGCGGCAGGCGCCGCCGTTCGCCGCCACCGACGACGACGGAACCCCGATCGACGATGCACAGGGCTTCGCGTTTATCGCGCTCAACCACGGCAAGCGCTCGGTCTCGCTCGACCTGCGTACCCCGGACGGCGCCGAACGCTTTCTTGCACTCGCCGCGCAGGCCGATGTCGTCGTCGAGAGCTTTCGGCCGGGTGTGCTCGACCGGCTCGGCATCGGATGGGCAGCGATCCAGGCGGCCAACCGGCGAACGATCCTCTGCTCGATCACCGGGTACGGCCAATCCGGACCGCGCGCCACACAGGCCGGGCACGACATCAATTTCCTCGCGCGCAGCGGCGTGCTCGGCACCTCCGGCGCAGCCGATCGCCCGCCACTGCCGTTGGGCGTGCAAGTCGCTGACCTTGCCGGCGGCGCGTTGCCTGCCGTCGTCGGCATCCTCGCCGCGCTGCGCGAGCGCGACGGCGCACCTGAGCTTCCGGGGTCGGGCCTCGGGCAGCACGTCGACGTGTCGATGGCCGACGGCGCGCGGGCGCTGCTCGCGCTCGATGGTGCCGCCGCGATCGCCGGCCACAGTGTTCCACGAGGGCACGCGCCACTGAGCGGTGCGGCGATTGCCTGCTATCGCACGTATCGCTGCGCCGACGGGTACGTCGCGCTCGGCGCATTGGAGCCGAAGTTCTGGCGCGCGTTCTGCGAGGGCACCGGCCGGACAGATCTGCTGCCTCATGCCGGAGCAACTCCCGACAGCCAGTTCGGCCAAGCGGTCGAGGCAGTGTTTGCCGAGCGCACGCGCGACGAGTGGGCGACCTTCGCAGCGTCGCACGACTGCTGCCTGGAACCGGTGCTCTCCCCCGCCGAGGCATTCGCCGACGCCGCCACAACAGCCGGTACCGGCGACGCCGCCACAACAGCCGGTACCGGCGCGCTGCCACCAACCGTCGCCGTCCCCGGCGCCGATGGGACCACCGTCCGCACGCCGGCACCGGGCCTGCGGTTCAGCCGCAGCCCACTTGCCACAGCCACGCCAGCACCGCGCACCGGACAACACAACCCGCCAGCGCCGAGCGTCGAGATTTGGCCCCTATAGGGGCCAAATCACGAC
>JASGGQ010000175.1:0-4437 GCA_047604965.1 Patulibacter sp.
GCGCCCCTATAGGGGCGCAATCTCGACGCTCGGCACCCTCCGGGGGTTAGGCGAGCGCGGCGCGGTGGTGGCTTGCGCCGCGATGGCGCTCCGGCAGGCGGTCGCCCGCTCCGAACAGCTTGTGGCGCAGCGTGCCGTCGTCGTAGCGGGTGCGATACCGGCCGCGGCGCTGGAGCTCCGGCACGACCAACTCCGCGAAGTCGGCGTACGACTCGGGCGTGACGATGTGGCTGAGATTCAGGCCGTCGGCACCGGAGTCGTCGATCCACGCTTCGATCTGATCGGCGACCGTTTGCGGTGAGCCGACTGCCAGCGGCGCCGCGCCGCCGCCGTTGAGCCGGTCGACGAGATCGCGCAGCTTCCAATCACCGCCGCCGTAGATCTCCGCCGTTGACTGCACCGCCTGGTTGGGCACCACCTTGATCGGGTCGTCGAGCGCATACACCGACAGGTCAAAGCCAAGCCAGCCCGACCACAGCGCAAGCGCCCCACGATGGTCGAGGTAGGAGCGGTACTCGTCGTGCTTGGCGTGCGCGGCCGCATCGGTTTCGCCAACGATCACGGAATAGCCGGTGAAGATTTTGATGTCGTCGCCACGCCGCCCCTCGGCGACCGCGCGGCCGCGAATGTCGTCGACTTGCCGTTTGACGATCTCCGCCGTCGGCCCACCGAGGAAGACCGCCTCGGCATGCTGCGAGGCGAACCGTTTGCCGCGTTCGCTGGTGCCCGCCTGGTAGAGGAGTGGGGTGCGCTGCGGCGACGGTTCGGCGAGGTGGATGCCCGGCACCGTGAAGTGCTCGCCCTGATGGTTGATCGGGTGGACTTTCGACGGGTCGACGTAGATCGAGCGTTCTACGTCGCGCACGACGGCATCGTCCTCCCACGAGTCTTCCCACAGCTTGTAGAGCACTTCGAGGTACTCGTCGGCGATGTCGTAGCGCGTGTCGTGATCGAGCTGCTCCGTGAGTCCGAGGTTCTTCGCGCCCGAGCTGAGGTAGCTCGTGACGATGTTCCAGCCGATTCGCCCGCCGGTGAGATGGTCGAGCGTTGAGATGCGGCGCGCGAACGGGTACGGATGCTCGAACCCGGTCGAGGCGGTGATGCCGAATCCGAGATGCTTGGTGACGGCCGCCATCGCCGAGACGAGCAGCAGCGGGTCGTTGACCGGTGTTTGCACGCCGCCGCGCAGGGCAGTGTCCGGGTTGCCGCCGTACACGTCGTACACGCCGAGTACGTCGGCGATGAACAGCCCGTCGAACAGCCCGCGTTCAAGCGTTCGCGCGAGATCGGTCCAATAGCCAAGCGTGTTGTATTCGTGCGCGCGGCTGCGCGGGTGCCGCCACGTCCCTGCGATCAGGTGCGTCGGCGTGTTCATGTCGAAGGCGTTGACGAGGATGCGCTGGCCCATGATTTACGCCTCCGTGCCGATCGCGACGCGCTCGTCCAGCAGCTGGTGGGCGGCGGCGAGTGGGCCGGGGTCGATGAAGGCGTCCCAGTCGATCGGTGCTTGGAGGAAGCCGTGGCGTTCGAGCAGCTCGGCTTGCGAACGCAGCGCGGCGAGATTCCAGTCCGACAGGTCGACCGCCAGCTGCTCGGGGAGCTGCGGCGAGAAGGCGTGCGGGACGAGCGACTCGGCGATCCCCACCTCGTCGGCGACGATCCGCGTCGCGGCCTGCGGTTCGCGTCGTGCCCAGGCGGCCCCGGCAAGCGTACGCGCGACGACCCGCGCGACGAGATCCGGGCGTGCGTCGAGCAGGTCGCCGGTGACGGTCAGCGCGAGCGGCGTCGCGTTGTTGATCTGGCGTTCGCGCGGCTCCAGCGTGCCGAGATCGAGCACGGTCGTGAGGCCGAGTAGGCCGCCGACCTGTGCGCCGTGGCCGCCTTGGCTGAAGATCACGTCAACCTGGCCGGCGGCGAGCGCGGCCGCTTCCTCCTGTTGGAAGCCGAGCATGAAGCGGGCATCCCACAGTGAGGCGTCGTCGGCGGTGCGATCGGTGGAGTCGCCGACGAAGGTGCGGTCGACCTCAAGCTCGACGAACTCGACATCGTCGGGTGTCAGTCCGGCGAGGTCGAGTGCCTGCTCGTAGCCGCGCAGCACCGTCGCGCGCCAGAAGTCGACGGAGTCGCCGACGCGGCGCGGCAGCGAGAGCCGGCGCCCGCGGAGATCTTGCACGCTCGTGATGCCCGAGCGAGGGTGCGCGAGGATCAATTCGTGCTGCTCGGTCCATGAGAGGCCGATCAGCCGCACGTCGGCGCCACGGGAGCGGCTGATCAGCGGCGGGATGTTGCCGCCGTGGCGGAAGAAGTTCGGGGCCGTTTGCTCGAAGTGCGCTTGGCGGTGTTGGGGGTCGGACGAGCTGGCGAGCGACCGCACGGTGATCCCGTCGGCCGCGAGTTCGTCGTCGAGCCAGCCGTTTTGCACTGCCAGCGAGAAGGCGGTGGGGACTGGGCAGCGGGTGTACCAGATCGTGTTGGGGGTGCTCATCGTGTGCCTCCGGGGTGGTCCGAGCGAGCGCCGAAAACTAGTATTGATGACTTGCTTTGTGTTGAAACTGGCTGCCCAGTACCCGTGCGGGTTGCCGGCGCTTTCTGTGGACGGCGTCTTCGGTCGCGGCGACAAAACCCCAAATTGTCCACAGGGTTTGTATACTTGTCGGCGACATGACCCCTTTCGATGCCATCCTGGAACGTGACCCTGCGGTGCTGCTCGTCGTCGACGCGCACGAGCCCAGCCGCGTCGGACTCGGCCTGCTGTTGCAGCGCGAGCCCTGGGTGTCTCGATGCGTGGTGACCGGCAGCTTGGAGCGCGCCAGCCACCTCGCGCGCCGCCACCGACCGGCGGCGATCGTGCTTGACGTCTCCCAGCTCGGCCCCTTTGCCGGCCCGGCGATCACGAGCTTGCGCGAGGCCCGGCCGGGCGTTCAGGTGGTGCTCACGGCGCACTGCGCGTCGGCTGCCGTGCCACAGCCGCGTCAGGTTGGGGCGGCGGCGTTCCTGCCGGCAGGCACGCCGGTGTCGGAGATTCTCGATGCCGTCAAGGGGGCGCTGCTCGAAGAGCCGACGCCGGTCGTTGCCGTGCCTGAGGCGGTAGGCGGTGGGGCTGGCGGTCCGCTGCTGAGCCGGCGCGAGCGCGACGTGCTCGCGCTGCTCGTCACCGGAGCGACCAACCGCGAGATCGCCGCCGAGCTGTTCCTCGGGCCGGACACCGTCAAAAAGCACGCCTCGTCGCTGTACCGCAAGCTCGGCGTGCGCAACCGGACCGAGGCCACGCAGCAGGCGTCGCGCCTGCTGGTCGCGCTCACGTAAGCCGGGCCCATACCCCGCAGCGGGCCGACTCGGAGTTTCGCGGACTGGACCAGTCCGGGAAACTCCGAGCCGCCGGCCGTGCGGCGTTCCGATGGCCGGTCGTCGGTCCGGCGGCGAGTCGCCTATCCGCAGCCGACGATTCCGCCGTCGAGCGGGATGATGCTGCCGGTGACGTACGAGCCGGCGCGGCTGGCGAGAAAGATCGTCAGCCCGACGAGATCCTCCGCCGTGCCGATACGGCCGAGCGGCACCGTCGACGCGACCGCTTCGCGGCCCGCCGGATCGTCGAGCATGAATGCCGTCATCTTGCTCTCGAACGGGCCGGGTGCGATCGCGTTGACGGTGATCTGTTCGCTGGCGAGCCGCGTGGCGAGATGGCGGGTGAGCATGTGCAGCGCCGCCTTGCTCGCCGAGTAGCTGTAGTTCTCCATCGGTGGTACGCGCAGTCCGTCGACCGAGCCGATGTTGATCACGCGCGCGGGATCGTCGGCGCTGGCGCCGGCCCGCAGTTGCGGCAAGAGCGCCTGGGTGAGCGCGAAGACGCCTTCGACATTGGTCGACAGGATCTTCTCCCAGCCCGACGCCGGGAACTCGTCGATCGGTGCGCCCCACGTCGCCCCCGCATTGTTGACGAGCAGATCGACCTGCTCGTGGCGCCGCGCGACTTCACCGGCGAAGTGCGCGACGCCCGCCGCCGTTGCGAGGTCGGCGGGGGTGCCCCACACGTTGCCCAACGGGGCGAACTGCTCGACGGCAGCGGTCACCGCGTGTGCCTTGCGGGAGGTGATCGCGACCTGCGCGCCGGCTTCCAGCAGCCCACGCGCGATCATCAGGCCGATGCCGCGTGTGCCGCCGGTCACGACCGCGACCTTGCCACCGATGTCGAACAGGGAGGGACGCTCGCCAGCACTCATGCGCGCCACCGTACCGCGTCTCGACTGCCGCGCCGGGCGGGTGGGCGCCGTCGCACGGTGTTCGCGACATCCTCGGGACCCACAGGTTGTCCGCTTATGCGGCACCGAGCGCCCGCGCGAGCGGCGAGATGCGGCGAGATGCGGCGTACGACGACGTCGAATACCAGCAGCGCGAGGATGCTCGCGAAAACTCAACCGGTGAGTTGTTGTTCGATCG
>JASGGQ010000176.1:0-4380 GCA_047604965.1 Patulibacter sp.
GTCGCCTCCGCTTGGCCCGGATGCTTGGGCCGTGGCGGGTTGTGGCGCCAGTGGCGGATGCTTGGGCTGTGGCGGGTTGTGGCGTCGGTGGCTGGGCCGGCGTGGCGGCCGGCGCGTGTAACGCCGGTGCGGGGGGTGGCCGCCACGGTGCGACGGACCGATGTGCGCCGGGGAATGCGTTGCCGGGATGTGCGCCGGGGAATGCGTTGGCTATCGCCCGCTGCGGACGATAGCCTCGGCGTGCAGGCACGGCTGGCTGCGTGCCGGCGACGCGCCGGGGCGCCGACGGTTTTGCACGGTGCCGGTGGCGGGCGCGCTGGGCGAAGTGCAATGGGCGGCGTGGTTCCCACACGCGCGGGCGGCGCGGGGCGTCGTCCGATGCGGATTGGCGGGCATGAAAAGCGAAAGCTGGGCGATCGGCCGAGGGGCGAACATGTGTTCTAACGTACGCGACCCGGCGGACGGAGGTGGGGGTCTGCATGGAAAGTTGCGAAGGGGGGATCGTGTGTTCGCCGGCCGGGTTCATCCCGGCAGGTGCGGGTACGTGCGCAAACGGGGCCCGCGCGACCAACCATCATCTGCGGCACTGGGTGTGCGTGTCCGTGTGCTCGCAGCCGGACCTCCGCCGTGCAGGGGCCCGCGGCACTGGGTGTGCGTGTCGGTGTGCTCGCAGCCGGACCTCCGCCGTCCAGGGGCCCGCGGCGCGGCGCGCGCGAAGGTGTGATCGCGCACGGATCGCGCTGGTTGCGGTCGGGGAAACGTCCAATCTGCGGGAATCGGTCGCGCAACGGGCAGGGCGCCGGCAGGTGGGAGCGAAGGCCGTCCAGGCCATGACTGTTACCCTTGCCGAGCCACGCAGCGCAAGCGCAGCGGCGGCACACGCCCCCCGTATGGAGAAGTTCGTCATCCAAGGCGGCGTGCCGCTCGGCGGCACGATCCGCGCGGCCGGAAACAAGAACGGCGCCCTGCCGATCCTGGCCGCTGCACTGCTCACCAGCGAGGATGTTGTCGTCGGCAACGTCCCGAGGATTCGTGACGTAGAAGCGCTCCTCGCGCTCCTCGCAGATCTTGGTGTGGCCGTCGAATGGACCGGGCCAAACCAAGTGCGGCTCAACGCCTCGCGCGTCGACGCCGGACACACCGCGCTCGACGCAGATCTTGCCGAGGCGATTCGCGCGTCATTCCTGCTGGCCGGCCCGTTGCTCGCGCGCTTTGGCACCGCAACGATGCCGCCGCCCGGCGGCGACGTGATCGGCCGCCGGCGCCTAGACCCGCACCTCGACGCCTTCCACGCGCTCGGCGCAACCTACGACCACGGCCGAGAGATCACGCTCACCGCCTCCGGCGGCCAGCTGCGCGCCGGCACCGTCTTTATGGACGAGCCGTCGGTGATGGCGACCGAAAACGCCCTGCTTGCCGCCGCGCTGACACCCGGCGTGACGACCATCGGGAACGCCGCGTGTGAGCCGCACGTCCAAGATCTCGCGCGGATGCTCGTGAAGATGGGCGCCGAGATCGGCGGCATCGGCTCCAACGTGCTCGTCGTCCACGGCCGCGCGGAACTCGGCGGCTGCACCCACGACGTTGGCCCGGATCACATCGAAATCGGCTCGTTCATGGCACTCGCCGGCGTCACCGGCGGGGAACTTCGGATCGAACGAGTCGATCACGACGACCTGCGGATGATCCGGCTCGCCTTCGAAAAGCTCGGACTGCGCAGCGAAGCCGACGGCGACGACCTGATCGTCCCCGGCGAACAGCAGCTCATCGCACGGCGCGACGTCGGCGAGCACAAAATGAAGGTGCAAGACGGGCCGTGGCCGGCGTTCCCCGCCGACCTGACCTCGATCGCCGTCGCGCTCGCGACGCAAAGCTCCGGCTCGGTGCTGATCCACGAATGGATGTTCGAGAACCGCCTCGTCTTCACCGACAAGCTCGTCCTGATGGGCGCCGACATCACCCTCTGCGACCCGCACCGCGCGATCGTCAACGGGCCGGCACGGCTGCGCGGGCAGCGCGTCGAGTCGCCAGATATCCGGGCCGGCATGGCGATGCTGATCGCGGCGGCGTGCGCCGACGGCGAATCGCAGATCTACAACATTCGCCAAATCGACCGCGGTTACGAACGCATCGACGATCGCCTACGCGCCCTCGGAATGCAGATCGAGCGGCGACCCGTTTAGATGACGGTCGGTACCACGACGCGCGCGCCACGACGGCGGCCATCGGAACGCACCACCTAAGGACATGGCCGGAGCCCTCGAACCAACGACGACCGCGCGCGCAGGAGATGTCGTGCGACTGCCATCCGGCAGCCGCGACGTGCTGCCAGCAGAGGCCGGCGAGCTGCGCGCGATCAGCGACGCGCTGCGGATCACCTTCGAAGACCAGGGCTACGGGGAAGTCAGCACACCGACGCTCGAATACGCGGACGTGCTCGCGCGCGGCGACCTCGGCGAACCGCTCCCGAGTTACCGGCTCGTCGACGACCGTGGTGCATGGCTTCAGTTGCGCAGCGACTCGACCGTTCCGCTCGCCCGGGTTGCCGCGACCCGCTTTCATGGTCACGCTGCGCCGCTGCGCTTCTGGTACGCGCAGACGGTGTACCGCCCGGTGCCGGCACTCCAAGGACGCTCCCGCGAGATCGCGCAGGCCGGCATCGAACTGTTCGGCGTGCCTGGTGCCGACGGCGATCGAGAGGTGCTCGGGATCGCCGCCCAAGCGCTGCATGCCATCGCGCTGAACGACGCGCGCCTCGTCGTCGGCGATGCGCGCTTGAGCGAAACGGTGCTGCGAGGCGCGGGCGTCGACGACGAAACGATCGCGGCGATCCACCACGAACTTCAGCGCGGCGGATTCGTCGCGATCGAGCTCCTGCTAACCAACGCCGGCCTGGCCAGCGACGAGATCGAACGGGTCGTCACGCTGCTGCGCACCCGTGGCAGCGCCGCACTGCTCGCCGAGCACGCCGCCGAACTCGGCGAACCCGGTATCGATCTCGGAGCGACCATCGCCGGTTTGTCGCCCGGCGATCAGGCACTCGTCATCGTCGACCTCGGACTCGTTCGCGACCTCGACTACTACTCGGGTCTCGTTTTCGAGGTGATGCACCCCGCGCTCGGCGAACCGATCGGCGGCGGCGGCCGGTACGACGAACTGGTCGGCCGCTTCGGCGATGATCGCCCCGCCGTCGGCTTTGCCCTGGAGATCGATTCTGTCCACCGCGCCCAAGCGCTCGGAGGTGGACGATGAGCGCCTTCGCCGGCCTGTCGTTTGCCGTGCCGCGCGGCGCGATGTTCGCCGACACGCTCGACCTCCTCGACGGGCTTGGGATCGACACGAGCGTCGTGCGCGAGCAAGACCGCCGGCTGTACTTCCCCGAACTCGGGATCATCACGATGCGCCCCTCCGACGTGCCGACGTACGTCGAATCTGGGGCCGCCGCACTCGGCATCACCGGTAAAGACGTGCTGCTCGAACAGCCCGGACGGCGCGTCGTCGAACTCGCGGATCTGCGCTACGCCGGCGCGCGGATGATTCTTGCCACGCTCGACGGCGTCGATCCCACGATCGAGCAGCAGCGCCGGCTCGGGCGCGTCCGCGTCGCCACGAAGTACGTGCGCGTCGCGACCGAATACTTCCAAGCGACCGGCCGCCAAGCGGAGATCGTCGAAGTCAAAGGCTCCGTCGAACTAGCGCCGCTGACCGGCATGGTGGACGCGATCGTCGATCTCACCGCCACCGGTTCGACGCTGCGCGCCAACGGGCTCGTCGAACGCGAAGAGCTCTTCACCACGACGGCGCGGCTGATCGCGAATCCCGTCGCCAGCGCACTCTCCGCGCAGGTCGTCGACGACATCACGCGGCGCCTGCGCGAACTGACCGCCCGCACCGCATGACGGCGATCACCGACCTGCCATTCGTGCGCTTCGGCGCCGAGCAGCCACCGGCCGAGATCGCGCGCACGCTGCGCAACGCCGGCCGCACCCCGCCAACGGTGCAAAGCGCCGTCGCCGAGCTGATCGCCCAGGTCGAAGACGGCGGAGATGCGGCGCTGCTCGAACTGGTCGGGCGCCACGACCTCGGCGGCAAAACGGTCGGCGCCGTGCGCGTCCCAGCCGACCGGCTCGACCCGACGCTGCTCGACGCCGATGTACGAGCCGGGCTGGAGACGGCGATCATGAACGTTGCGATCGTGGCCGACGCCGGAGTCGGCGACGACCACCTCGCGCAACTGCCGCAAGGCCACACCGTCAAGCTGCGCGAAGTCCCCGTCGGCAGCGCCGCGATCTACGCGCCCGGCGGGCAGGCGGCGTATCCGTCGACGATCGTGATGGGCGTCGTGACCGCACGCGCCGCCGGGGTCGAACGGATCTGCGT
>JASGGQ010000177.1:0-4241 GCA_047604965.1 Patulibacter sp.
CACCACGGCCAAACCGCACCAGCACCCCTGAGCACCTGACCCCCTGAACGCCTACGTGCATTCACGGCGGTATAAAGGATGAGCCGAACCTGGAGGGGATGTGTGTTGCCGCCAGCCTGGTCGAGGCGTTTGGCGGCTGGGCGAAGAACGCACGACATGAGATCGTGGTCGATTCCGACCAGGGCATCGCAAAGAGCATTCGCACCTTGGTGAAGAAGACGTGCAATGCACCACCTGCACAGAGCACGTTTACCGCCGCGGACCTCTTCCGAGCAGTTGGCCTTCCCCCAGTGGAGAACCCCGAGGCGAAGTTCCTCGAGGAGATCGCGGCGCGTGTGCTGACGCGGCCGGTCAGCTGACTCACCCGCCGCCCTGACGCGCCGGCCTGCCCGCCCCGGCAAAGTAGATGGGCGCGGTGGCGGCTGGCGTCGCACTGGCCGCCGGGGCCTGGCTCTTCCAGACGCACGACGTCGGCAGCAACCGCGACGCCAGCGACACCGAGGCCACGGTGATGCACAGGCGCGAGCATCTTCGGCTCGTCGTCGCCTGCACCAGCGCCGCATGCACGCACAGAGCTCTTGCGTGCGGCAGCGGCGGCGTGTCAGATCGCTCGGCATCTGTCAGCCACGCCGACTGAGGCGTCGAGGGGAGGAGGCAGTGCCGACGGACAACGTGGCGCGGCGTCCGTGCTGCGCGCTGCGCCGACTCGCGCAGACGATCCCCGGTACCGAGGAACCGGGAGTTCCCAGCGATCCTCCGGCAGGCCCGACGTACGTAGCTCGCCTGCACGAACTCCAAGTGGCCTACGCGACGTTCATGTTCCACGACGCCAAACTCGCCGACCAGCTCCGCGCGTTCTCCACCTGGGCGTGCGGGCACCTCACCACGTTGGCCGGCGAGGAGATGGCGACCGTCGCCCCTGCGGGCTGACGATTCGTAGGATGCCCGTGTGGGCGAGACGACGAACGCGGACTTGGCGGGAGATGACGGGTACGCCGGTCTGCTGGCGGCGGTTCGGGAGATCGCGGGAGAGGCGCAGGTGCGGGCGGCGGTCGGCTCGCACATGGTGCGGCTGACGATGTACTGGAATATCGGTCGTGAGATCCTGGTGCGCCAAGAGGAGACCGGTGCGGGGTCGCGGGGGTACGGGGCGAGGGTCATCGAGCGGTTGGCTGCGGATCTCGCCGCCGATCCAGCGCTGAAGTCGATCGGGGCGTCGAAGCGCAACCTCCAGTACATGCGGAGGTTTGCGGCGGCATGGCCCGATTGGGAGAAAGTGCAACCGGCGGTTGCACTTTCTTCGTGGAAGCACCAGACGATTTTGCTTGACCGTCTCGACAACCCTGAGCTGCGGCTGCGCTACGCCCACTGGAGCGCCGAGCACGGTTGGTCGGCGAACACGCTCGCACTTCAGATCGAGAACGAGCGGCATCTGTCGGTCGGCGCTGCGCCGACTTCGTTTGCGCTGACGATGCCCGCGGCGGAGGCGGAGTTCGCGCAGGAGGTGTTCCGGGACGAGTACACCCTCGGATTTATCGGCGATCTCGGCGACGTGCATCGCGAGGCCGACCTGGAGCGGCGGCTCATCGAGCGGATGCGTGACTTTCTGCTGGAGCTGGGGGTGGGCTTTGCCTGGGTTGGCAGTCAGAAAGCCTTGGTGGTCGACGGTGATGAGTTCCGGCTCGATCTGCTGTTCTTCCACACCCGACTCAACCGCTTCGTCGTATTCGAGCTGAAGACTGGCCGGTTCCACCCGAAAGACGCGGGCCAGGCCGCGTTTTACGCTGCGCTGATCGACCGACAGGAGCGGGCAGAGCAGCACGGTCACGGCGAGACGATCGGTGTCGTGCTCTGCCGCGACTACAGCGAGACAGTCGCGGAGATCGCACTGAGCCGCTCGAGTTCACCGCTCGTCGTCTCCAGGTACCGCCTGAACGCCCCGAGCGAGCAGCAGGGAAACCTCCCGGCTGACCTCTCAAGCGAGCTTCCTGACCCTGTGGCGCTTGCAGAGCAGTACGCCAGGGTCGTCGTCGAGGAGACCCACCGCCTCGATCACCACACTGCGGCTGAGGACGAGTAGCCGCTCGCGCGCATGAAGGCGCAACGGGATACGTCGAAGGACCCACCCGCTGCCCTGACGCGCCGCCCCTCTAGCGCGTTCTCTCCATCGAACGCCCAACGCGGGCGCCTCTCGCAGCGGTTATCGCCGCCTGCCGTGGCATCCGCGCTGGCTTCCGAGCACGAGACGCAGGAGAGCACCGCAGCATGTACTACGACGACCCGTACGCCGACGCCGACGAGCAGCGCCGCCGGAAGCCGGCGCCCGCGAAGTGGGCGGGTGCCGCTGCGGTGTGCGCCGCGCTGGCCGCCGGCGCCTGGTTCTTCCAGACGCAGGCCGCTGGCAGCGGCCACGACGCGAGCGACACCGACGCCGCGGTGATCGACGTGTCGGAGAACCTGCGCCACTCGATCATGCGCAAGTCGTACGCGCCGGCCGTCGCGCAGTTCGCCGCTGAAGCGAGCGACGCCGGCAAGCAGCGGCTGTGCGTCGCCGTCGGTGGACGGCGCTACCTCGCCGGCCCCGACCAATGCCCCGACATCACCGGGTTCGGCGGTGGCCCCATCGGCGCAGCCCGCACGCGCGAGTGGGCAACCAACCTGGAGCAGCAGGTCGACGCGCTCGGCGGCAAACGCAACTTCCTCGCCGGCGGCTCCTCCATCTTCGAGATGGTCGCCGAGGTCGGCCGCCAGCTCGGCCGAGGCTCACGGCTGCTGGTGCTCAGCGACGGCTACCAGAACTCCCCGGCGATCGGGTCGTTCACCGAAGGGAAGCTGAAGTTCGACGACGCCGGCCGCGCAGCGATCCTCAAACGGCTCAAGCGCGCCGAGCTGACACCGGACCTGACGGGCGTCACGGTGCTCGTCCCGTTCCCGTTCACCCACGGCGACGAACCCGACCACCAGACGCCCGCACGCAAAGCCGCGATCGAGCAGGTGTGGCGCGAGTGGGCGCAGCAGACCGGTGCGACGCTCAAATGGGGTGCGGAGGCGCGCCGTGGATAGCATGGAGCGTCGATCGCTGCCGGTGCGGCACCGCGACGACCCTGCTGCAGCAGGCCTGCGCGTCGCGAGGGTCGCCGCCCGCACCTGCCAGCTCGGCCCCGGCGCGCGCGCCGTGGTCTGGGTGCAGGGCTGCGCGCTGCGATGCGCCGGCTGCGTCGTCCCCGAATCGCATGCGCGCGGCGGGCAGAAGCGGACGGTTGACGACATCGCCGAGCGGCTGCTGAGCTTCGACGCGGTCCTCGACGGCCTCACCATCAGCGGCGGCGAGCCGATGCTGCAAGCCGCGCAGCTGCTGCCGCTGATCGCCGTGCTGCGCCAGAACCGGCCCGCATGGACGGCGATGCTCTACACCGGCTACCGCCTGGAGCTGCTGCGAAGCCGCGGCACGGAGACGCAGCGCGCGCTGCTCGACGCAGTTGACATCGTCGTCGATGGGCCGTTCGTGCAGCGGCTCTCCGAACCGCGCGTGCGCTGGCGGGGAAGCGCGAACCAGCGCATCCACGCTGTCAGCGTCGCGGGGAGCCGCGCGCTGGAGCCCTACGACCTCGACGAGCCGAGCGGCTGGGAGATGACCTCCGTCGGCGGCGTCATCAGCTGGACCGGCATCCCGCCGGCCGGGCTGCGCGACGCCGAGCAGGCGCTGCTCGGCGCCCAGCCCTGACGCGCCGCCCGCCCGCGGCGTTCTCCGTGCAGCGGCGCGGCGTGCCGCAGCTGGACGCCAGCCCGCAGCAGCCGCAGCCGCCCGTTCACCCCTCCCCCCGAAAGCCCAACCGCACATGTCCGGAAGCACCTACGAAACTCGTGTCGTCCCGCGGTGGGGCGCGCAGCAGATCGCTGCGGCGCAGCGCGGCCTCGGTGAAGCGACGCTGCCCGCGCCGCAGGCGATCATGGACTCGATCGCGCACGACCTGGCCGGCGTCGGCCGGGTGCTCGGCTCCCGCACCGAGCTGCGCGGCGGCGACGCGCAGCTCGGCGCACCGGTCGGCAGCCTCACCGTGCTCACGGAGCAAGGCCTGCGGCTCGACGTCGATGTGGCGATCCCCGCCGCGCCGCAGCACCGCTGGGACCTCGACATCGCGACCCGCACCAGCCCCGGCCAGCACGCGCCCTGCCACGTCGAAGCCGCAGCGAACCTCGCGGTGCACCGCGCGCTGATCGCCGCCGGGTACGCCCGCCGC
>JASGGQ010000178.1:0-4205 GCA_047604965.1 Patulibacter sp.
GGAGGTGCCGTCGTCCTTCGACGCCGTGATCCCCACGAGCCGCGGGCGCTCAATCCCCTCCTCGCCGACGACGTTGATCGCGTCGCCCAGCTGATATCCGCCGCGCTCGACGCCGGAGCGCTCCATCACAGCCTCGCCCGGTCCTGCCGCCCAGCGCCCCGACGTGACCCGCACCGAAGTCATGTCCTCCGGCGACTGCGAGGCCAGGAACGACGGCGGCCCGACGGTGATCGGCTTGCGCTCTTTCGAGAGGACCGTGACCAGCGCGAACACCTCGCCGACGGCCTTCTCGATGCCGGGCACGGCCTTGACGCGCGCCAGCGTTTCGCGCGGGATCGTCGGCATGTCGGTCGGCCCGTCCGGCCCGTCGCCGTGCGAACCGGTGCCCTTCGGCGTCACGACCACGTCGACGTATTTCGCCCCGGATTCGAAGATCTCGTCGACCGACTTGTTCATCGAGTCGGTCAGCACGAACGCGCCGGTGACCTGCGCGACGCCGACGATGATCGCCAGCGCGGTGAGCAACGTCCGGCGCTTGCGCGCGAGCAGGTTGCGCAGCGCCAGCGAGATCACTGCCCGATCTCCTTCATCAGATCGAGCACGGCGTCTGGCCCGCCCGGCGGCACCGCCGCATCGTGGACGATCTGGCCATCGGCGAGCGCGACGATCCGGTCGGCGCGCGCGGCGGCGCGGGCGTCGTGGGTGACCATCACGGCCGCCCGTAGTCGTCGACCGAGCGCCGCAGCAAATCCAGCACCTCGCCGGAGCTGCGCGAGTCGAGGTTGCCGGTCGGCTCGTCGGCGAAGATCACCGCGGGACGCGAGGCGAGCGCGCGGGCGACGGCGACGCGCTGCTGCTGCCCGCCGCTCAGCTCGGCCGGGCGGTGGTGTGGCGCGCGGTGAGGCCGACCGTCTCGATCAGCTCGTCGATCCACGCGCCGTCGATCTTCGCGCCGCCGAGGCGCAGCGGCAGCTCGACGTTCTCCCGTGCGGAGAGCACGGGCAGCAGGTTGAACGCCTGGAAGATGAAGCCGATCTTGTCGCGGCGCACGCGCGTCAGGTCGTTGTCGCCGAGGGTGGCGAGGTCGTCGCCGTCGACGAGGACGCTGCCGCCATCGGGCGATCGAGGCCGGCGAGGCAGTGCATCAGCGTCGACTTGCCGGAGCCAGACGGGCCGACGATCGCCGTGAACTGCGCCGCGGCGAGCTGTCGTCACGCCGGTGAGGGCGTGCACGGCGGCATCGGCCTTCCCGAAGGTGCGGCGCAGGTTGGTGGCGGCGACAAGCGCCTCGGTCGCGGGAGCAGCGGCCTTGGCGGTCACGGCCGGCACCCTACCGACCGCGACAACGTCCGCCATCCGGCCCCGGATCCAGATCCGGGGCGCGCCGGCTGCCCTCCGGTCTACTCAACCATCCGCCGCGAATCCCAGCCCTTGTCGGACGCAGCCCGACCACCACGGGTACCTACAGGTACCATCGATGGAAGAGCGGTTGGGGACGTCCCGGCGTTCCGGCTCGCGCGTACCGTCCAGCACCACAAGGAGTTATTCCACGATGCCCACCACCTTCACCGGCCGCGTTGCCGTCGTCACCGGAGCCGGCTCCGGCATCGGCCGTGCCTTGGCGCTTGAGTTGGCTGCGCGCGGCGCGAAGCTCTCCCTCTCGGACATCAACGAGGGGACTGTCCAAGAGACCGCGAAGCTGATCGAGGCGCGTGGCGGCGAGGTGATCGCCGACCGGCTCGACACCTCCGACCGCGCGGCGTGGGCAGCGTACGCCGAGCGGGTCCTCGACCACTACGGCGTGGTGAATCAGCTCTACAACAATGCCGGCGTCGCGCTGGGCCGCTCGGTCGAGGAGTCCACGATGGAGGATTACGACCGGGTGCTGGGGATCAATCTGCTCGGCGTGATCTGCGGGACGGTGACCTTCCTCCCTCATCTGATCGCCTCCGGCGACGGCTACGTCTGCAACATCTCCTCGCTCAACGGGATCATGGCCCAGCCGGAGATGAGCCACTACGTCACGTCAAAGTTCGGCGTGCGCGGCTTCACCGAGTCGCTGCGGATGGAGATGGCCGTCCACGGCCGTCCAGTCGGGGTGAGCGTCGTTCATCCCGGCGGCATTAAGACGAACATCGCGACCGCCGAGGTCGAGTTCGCCAAGGCGCAGGGCACCGCGCATCCTGATGCGGAGAAGCGCTTGAAGCTCTACAACGAGAAGTTGCTGAAGATGCCGCCGGAGCAGGCGGCACGGATCATCTGTGATGGCGTCGCAAAGCGCAAGATGCGCATCCTTGTCGGCAACGACGCGAAGCTCATGGATCTCGTGGAGCGAACAATCCCCACCCAGATCCACCGCGGCATTGTCGCCTTCACGAGGAAGCTCGCGTAGTTTCTGCCCGGCTGGAGCCGAGGAAGTACGTACGAAGTACGCCTCGGATTCAGCCGGGCCGTAGATCCAAGCGAGATCCCCTGCCATCTTGCTGAGCGAGAGATCGCGCCGGAGATACGGCCCGGCTGGAGCCGAGGAAGTACGTACGAAGTACGCCTCGGATTCAGCCGGGCCGTAGATCCAAGCGAGATCCCCTGCCATCTTGCTGAGCGAGAGATCGCGCCGGAGATACGGCCCGGCTGGAGCCGAGGAAGTACGTACGAAGTACGCCTCGGATTCAGCCGGGCCGTAGATCCAAGCGAGATCCGCTCAGACGGTGGCGACGAGGCCAGCGGCCTCTTGCAGCGCTTCGACCTTGTTGGTGGCTTCCCAGGTGAAGTCGGGGTCGTTGCGGCCGAAGTGGCCGTAGGCGGCGGTCTTTTGGAAGATCGGGCGGAAGAGGTCGAGTTCTTGGCGGAAGGCGCCGGGGCGCAGGTCGAAGACGTGGCGGACGGCTTCGTCGATCTTGGTGCGGCTGACCTTTTCGGTGCCGAATGTTTCGACGTAGATCGAGACCGGTTGTGCGACGCCGATGGCGTAGGCGACCTGGACTTCGGCGCGGTCGGCGAGGCCGGCGGCAACGATGTTTTTGGCGACCCAGCGGGTGGCGTAGGCGGCGGAGCGGTCGACTTTGGAGGAGTCTTTCCCGGAGAAGGCGCCGCCGCCGTGGCGTGAGAAGCCGCCGTAGGTGTCGACGATGATTTTGCGTCCGGTCAGGCCGGTGTCGCCGACGGGGCCGCCGATGACGAAGCGGCCGGTCGGGTTGACGAGGAATTCGGCGAAGAGCTGGTTTTCGTCGTACAGCCCGGCCGGGAGCGTCGGTTTGACGACTGCTTCCCAGAGGTCGCTCTTGATGCGAGTTTGGTCGGTGACCGATTCGAGGTGTTGGGTCGAGATCAGGAGCTTCTCGATGGCGACCGGTTTGCCGTCGCGGTAGCGCACGGAGACTTGGGTTTTTGCGTCGGGACGCAGGTAGTCGAGTTCGCCGGCTTTGCGGACTTGCGCGAGTTTCTCGGCGAGGCGGTGAGCCGTGTTGATCGGCAGTGGCAGGTAGCTGTCGGTTTCGTTGGTGGCGTAGCCGAAGATCAGTCCTTGGTCGCCTGCGCCTTCGAGGTCGATGTCGTCTGAGGAGCCGCCTTTGGCTTCGATTGCTTCGTCGACGCCTTGGGCGATATCGGCGGATTGCGGGTCGATGGCGTCGAGGACGGCGACGGAGTTGTGCGCGAAGCCTTCGCGACCGTCGGTGTAGCCGATCTTTTCGATCGTGTCGCGCGCGATCTTTTGGATGTCGAGCTTGGCGTCGGTACGGATCTCGCCGGAGACGACGGCAAGGCCGGTGTTGACGAGCACCTCGCAGGCGACGCGCGCCTTCTTCGGGTTGCTGTCGTTCGCGAGGACCGCATCGAGGACGCCGTCGGAGATTTGGTCGGCGACCTTGTCCGGGTGGCCTTCGGTGACCGACTCGGAGGTAAAGAGGTACTCGTTGTCCGCGAAGCTGCTCATGGGTTCCTTGAGAGGGGTCGGCCGGGCGGGTGTGGCCCGCAGGGAGCGGGTCCGCTCGAGGCGGGATCGGCCCTCCAGACTACAGATGCCGGCGGCTGGGCGGGAGCGTCTCCAGGCGATTTACCCGATTGACCCGTGGTTTTGACAGGTTTTCCCGTCAGTGTGTGTTACGTCGCACATCGCGTGGGGTCGTCGCGCGGCGTAGCCGGCGCTGAGTGGCACGGCGCGGCGGCGTGGCGCGGCCGCACAGCGCGCTGGCGGCCGGGTGCGC
>JASGGQ010000179.1:0-4041 GCA_047604965.1 Patulibacter sp.
CTCGCGGCGGCGGCGCCGGTCGCAGGCGCCGCCGTCTACGAGGGAACGATCCCCGCATCGCCCGCTGCTGGCGCCACCCCGCAGCAGGCGCTGACCGCGATCAGCGTCGTCTACGACGACGAAGCGGGGCGACTCACGGCAACCGCCACGTTCCAGGCCGATCCATCGTCCGGTGACGGTTCGACCTTCTTGACCGTACACCTCGGATCAGCCGGGGACAGTGCCTGCCAGCTGCCGGCCGTCATCTCGATCGGCGCACTCAAGCCGGGTGGCAGCGTGTGGACGTCGCCATCGGCAGCGTCGAGCACGAACTATGGCGGCGAGATCGGCTTCAGCGGCGCGACGGCGACGATCGATGTCACCGACGACGACCTGCGAGGGCTCTCCTACCGCTGCTTCGGCGCCGACGTGCGCTCAAGCGACGGGGAGACGATCTACGCGACGACGAGTGGCGCCCCAGCGCTCACGCTGCGGCCTCAGCCCACGCCAACGCCCACACCCACACCCACCCCAACGCCCTCCACCCCGACGCCCACCCCAACACCGTCGCCTGCGACGCCCGCCCGCCGACTGGCGGTGAGCGTCCCCAACCCCCCGAGCATCGTCAGCCGCAACCGCTGGACCGCCGTGAAAGTCCGCGTCGCCAACACCGGCACCAAGACGCTGCGCGGCGTCAAACTCAAGGCGCTGCGGCGCAAGGGCGTCACGCTGCGCCCCGCTTCGCGCACGCTGAACACATCGCTGAAGGCCGGCCGGAGCAAAACGCTCACGGTACGCATGAAGCTCGGCAAAGCCGCCAGTGACCCAACGACCGTGCGGCTGCGAGCCAGCGCAAACGGCGGCGTGACTGCCGAGAGCGCGGTCGAGATGCGCACCAAGGCGGCAGCGGCGGCGCCGATCGGCAGTACCGGCTCGCTCAAGGGCCGCTACTTCTGGGGCTTCAAAACGCACACCGACTGGGCGTGGGATAACTACGCCGTCTACTTCAGCTCAGATCGCTGGGCGTACTGGGGGTTCGCTGACGGCGCTCTCCCCACCTGCGACCACCAGGAGCCAGTGCTCAACGCGAAGGGCGAGCCAACCGGCGAGGGATGCTTCCCGGTCTCGTATGACGCCAGCACCGGCGCGCTCAAGATCGGCGACGAGATCGCGGGAACCTGGAAGGACGGGAACCTCAAACTCGACGAGATCTCCTTCTCCGAGCTGCAAATCCCCGCCACAGGAAGCCGGCTGCACACGGCACTGGAGCATCGCGGCTTCCGCGGGCTGTGCGGCATGATTACCGGCTGCACCACGTCGTATCTGACGCTGGCACTCACCAGCGACGGCAGCTTCGTGAAATCCGGGAGTTCGCTGTCCTCGATCGGCGACGGCTGGGCAACGCCGTCGGTCTACGCGGGGAGTTACTCACCCGATCAGTACGGCACCTACGAGATCCTTGCGGGCGGCGAACTGCGACTCAGCTTCGCCAACGGCACCGTCGAGCGCTACCCGATCGGCATCCAGCTCGGCAAGGATGGCAAACCCGACCCCGTCGGCGAGGGACTGGTCGTCGGCAGCAACAACTACTACCCGGACGACTGACGTACAGTCCGGGGATGGAACGCCTGGAGCTAACCGAAGAGCAATGGCGCGCGCGCCTGTCACCGGAGCGGTACCGGGTGCTGCGCCAGTCAGGGACCGAACGCCCGTTCACCGGCGATCTGCTCGGCGTCAAGGATGACGGCACCTTCAGCTGCGCCGCCTGCGGACTGGAGCTGTTCGATGCGAGCACCAAGTACGAATCTGGCTCCGGCTGGCCGAGCTTCTGGGCGGCGCTGGCGACCGACCACGTGACGCTGATCGAGGATCGCTCGCACGGCATGGTGCGCACCGAGGTGCGCTGCGCGCGCTGTGAGTCGCATCTGGGGCACCTGTTCGACGATGGCCCAAACCCGACAGGGCTGCGGTACTGCATGAACTCGCTGGCACTCGGCTTCGAACGGTCGGAAAACGGCGACGGGGCCGCCGCCGGAAATCCGGCGACGGCCCCGCTTGCGCATCGCGCCAACCCGAACGGGCCCAGCTGCGGCACCTCGATCGGTGATGCCGCACCCTGAGCCCGCACGCCGCCGGCGCTGTTACCAGCGCAGGTAGGTGCGGTAGAACCACTCCCACCACACCTGAAACGCCGACTTGCGGGTCGTCGCCGTTGGGGTCGGGGTCGGCGTCGCGGTCGGCTTCAGCGTCGCGGTCGGCGTCGGGGTCGGCGTGGCGGTCGCGGTCGGCCTCGGCGTTGCGGTCGCCGTCGGCGTCGGCGTCGCGGTTGCCGTCGGCGTGGGGGTCGGCGTGGCGGTCGCGGTCGGGGTGGGAGTCGACGTTGCGGTGGCGGTCGGCGTTGGGGTCGGCGTGGTCTCCAGCTCCGGCACGCCGGAGAGCCCGATCACGAAGGTGCCGGCGTAGCCGTTCGTCGTGTCACCGGTCATCGTGACGAGCAACTTGTCGCCGTCGCTGCCGTACACGCTGTCGTTGGAGTTCGACGTGTCCGGCGTCGAACCGCGCGACGAATACGTCGAGGTTGCCATGACCGACGCCGTAATCGACGGGTCGAAGAACAGCTGCGAGGTGAACTCGTACGTTTCCGTCGATCCGTCGTAGAGCCGCACTTTGAAGTGGATGTGCACGGAGCGGCCGGAATACCAGCCGGGGTAGATCGTCGTGAACTGCACCATGCCGTCCGAGTCGGTGACCTGGTAGCCACGCAGGTACTTCTTGCCGACCGTCTGGTTGGCCGACTCGTCGGAATACAGCCCCTGCGAGTTGGCGTGCCAGATGTCGACGGTCGCGCCTTGCACCGCTGCACAGGCGCTGTCGCTGCTGACGACGTACAGCGTGAGGACGAGCGGTATCCCGGCTTGGACGGTCCCGTCGGTCGGGTCGATCCGGATATCGGAGCGGTTGAGCTTCTCATCGACGAAGTACGGGCCTTCGGTCTTTTCTGGCACGAGCTCGCAGTCCGCGACGGCCGCCTCAGCGGTCCCCTCGATACCGCCAACGGCTCGCCCGAGTGGGCCGGCAAGCACGAACGCGCCTCCGGCCGCACCGGCCATCCCAAGCGTGGCGCGGCGCGTAAGGCGGCCGTTTTCGCTCGATTCCGGCGAAGGCTGTGCGGGGTTTTGTGGATCGTACTCACGGCTGGACATGCAACGAAGATACGCCCGCAACCTGAGCCATTCATGGGGGTTCCCTGAGCTTCGAAAATCCGGCGTAACAAACGGCTCGCCGATTCGTCGCAGGACAGCTGATTGGATACGTCAGCCGACCGGGAGCGGACGAGCTTTGGCAGGATGGCGGATCATGAGCGTCTTGTTGCAGTCCGCCCCTTCGCGCCCGACCCGTTCGCGCCGCACCTGCCATTCGATTCCGGGCAGCAGCGAGAAGTTCCTCGCCAAAGCGCCCTCGCTCGCCGCCGACCAGATCTTCCTCGACCTTGAAGACTCCGTCGCGCGCGGCGCGAAGGCCGAGGCACGCGGTGCCGTCATCCGCGCGCTCAACGAGAACGACTGGGCGTCCGGCCCGCAGAAGACGATCGTGTACCGCGTCAACGGCACCGACACGCCGTTCTACTACCGCGACCTGATCGACGTCGTCGAAGCCGCCGGTGAGCGGATCGACGCCGTGATGCTCCCGAAGGTCCAGACCCCGGGCGACATCGAAATGACCTGCAAGCTGCTGAGCCAAATCGAGTTGAGCAACGGCTGGGAACTGGGCCGCATCGGCATCGAAGCGCAGATCGAAGATGCCAAGGGCCTGATCGCCGCCGAGCAGCTCGCGACCGCCTCGCCCCGGATGGAAACGCTGATCTTCGGCCCCGGCGACTACTCGGCCGCGATCGGCATTCCGATCACACAGATCGGCGGCGCGCCCGCCGGCTACCCCGGCGACCACCTCAACTACCTGTACTCGAAGATCGTCGTCGCGGCGCGCGCCGCCGGCATCCAGGCGATCGACGGCCCGTACGCGGCAATCAAAGACGAGGAGGGGCTGCGCGCCCGCACCCCA
>JASGGQ010000180.1:0-4037 GCA_047604965.1 Patulibacter sp.
AGCGGCGCCGGTACGACCGGCGGGTCGCCGACCGCCGGCGCGGCACCGACCGTCGCCGCGCAGCTCGCCGCGCACCGGTCGAACTCGACCCGCGCGGCGGCGTGTTGCGCGCGGCGTGGTGGACGAACCCGCAGCACGCCCTCACGCCACGCGCCGCGCAACGCACGCCGTATGCCGCAACCGCCGGCAGCAGTACCAGGTGGCTGACGCCGGTCCCTGAGCGGCGCGCCCTCACGCCACGCATCTTGCGGGCGCTCGTGCTGGTGACCGTCGCGATCGGCTGCCTGCTGGCCGCGACCCTCCAGGACGCCAGCGGCGCGACGCTGCTCGGCCTGTAGCGGCCCGCCCGACGCGGGCGCGCTAGGCTCTGCGCTCAGTGACGCAACCGCTGGTCGACACCGAGGCCACTGCCCGCACCGGGCAAGCGCCGCGGTTTGTCTCGGCGGTGGCACTGGCCGACGCGACCGCACGCGCCTCATGCTGGGCCGGGCTCTTTGGCTGGCTACTCGGCATCGCGATCCTGGTCGCCTGCGACGAGTACGGCAACGCCACGATCGCGGTCATCGTCGGCGCACAGGGGGCCGTCGCCCTGCTGCTGACCGCCATCGCGGTGCAGATGGCGCGGCGCGGCGCCGGCATCGACGCCGAACCGATGCCGGCCGGGGTGGTGCTCGTCGCACCGCATGAGACGCGCCGGATGATGCTGCGCACTTGGCTCGGCGGCCTACTGATCGCGATCGTCCTGCTCGCAGCGATGACGGCCGGCACGAATCAGAGCCTGCTCGGCGGGTGGAGTGCCGCGATGATCGCGCTCGGCTTCGGTCAGCGAGCCCGCGCGAAGGCCTTTTCGGCGCGCGAAGTACAGCTCGACAAGTCGCTCTGGGTCCCTGAGCGCCGCGCGCGCGAGCTCCCGCGCCTGGTCGCCGCGAGCCGCAGCGGCCATCACCACGGCGGCTGATCGTTCCACCACACGCCAAGCTGGCGGAACGCGGCCCAGAAGGCGCGCTTGGCTGATTCCTCGTCGAGCGACTGGTTGATATCGGGCACGGTGATCGCTTCGCAGGTCGGTGTGAAGCGCTGAATCTCCCCCGGTGCCCAGCGCAGCGGCCGCGAGAGCGGAATATCGAGCGCGTTCAGCGCCCCGAGCGCGCGTTCACCATTGACGACAATCACCGACGGCTGCACGATCGCAATCTCGCGCGCGACCAGTGCCGAGAGCGGCGCGTCGGTGTGGGCGTCGTCGAGCTTCGGGCATTTGACGATCAACGTCCCGTAGATCGTCGTCGGGTCGATATCGAGCCGCCCGAGACTCTTGAGGATCGCGGTGCCGGCGCGGCCGTAAAACGCGACGCCCTCTTGCAACTCAGCAGCACTGGGTTCGTAGCCGACGAGCATGATGTCGGCCTGCGGATGCCCGGATGAGAGCACCGGTCCGGCGGTCGCTCGCTGGCAAGAATCGCAGGAGCGAACGGCCTGCTCGACCTCGCTCAGTTCGCGGATCGCCCGTTCGAGGTACTTCTCTCGGATCTCATCGTCCGCAATGCGCACGGCATGGTGTTCGCCTTGGCGTGCCGGTCGCCTACCGGATGCAGGAGCCGTTGCGGCGCGCACGCACCGTTGCGGCGCACCAGCCCAAAGCAGGGTTGTGGAGCGCGGCGGCGAGGCGGCGCGCGGCGGCGTGGCGCGCGCCGCGCTACTTCAGCGCGACGGTGAGATGCGCGCTGGTCGACTTGCTCTTACCGCGCCGCGTGTAGCGCAGCGTCAACGTGCCGCGCAGCGTGCGTCCACGACGCAGCGCGGTGCGTGCCGCCGTCGTCGTGACGAGGTGAATCGTCGCGGTACCCGGGATCTTCAACGTCGCGGTGCCACTGCCGAGCGTGCGCTTGCTGCCGTGCGTGCTGAGCTTGCCGACCAGCGTGCCGCGCACGGTACCGGCCGCCGGAAGCGCGACCGGCAGATCGAAGGTGTTGCCGCGCCGCACCTCGCTGGCGTCGGTTTCGCGCAGGTACTTGCGCAGTTGCTTGGCGGAGTCCTTGATCGACGTGACGGACGCCGCGATCACCGGCCCGATCAAGGTGCGGATGCCGGTGACATGCAGGTTCGCCGTTGCTTTGCGCTGGCCGTCGGCGGTTTGCAGCGTGACGGTGTAATCGCCGGTCTGCGCGACGAGCGGCACCGTCACCCGCACCTCCGACGGCAGCGTGCTGGCACCGAGGATCAACGCGGGGGGCGCTTCGATCTTCGCGCCGGGCAGCGTCGTGGTGACCTTCATCGCGATCGTGTCGTTCCCGTCGCCGCTGTAGTTGCTGGCCTGCGGGAACTTGATCGTCGCGACGTTGCCGGCGCGGGCACTCACATCGGCCGGCGCCCCCAAGGCGAGCGTGCTGATCGCGATGTCATTGGCGGTCGGCGTCTGCCCCGGTGTCGTCGATTGCACCGGCTCGCCGGAGAGGATGCAAACGGTCGTCGGCACGCCGTCGTTGGTTTCGTTGCAGTTGTACGCCCGGTCGATCGCGAGCGCCGGCTTGGCGCCCGACGCATCCCGCACGACCCGCCAGCCGGTAACGGTCGCCAGCGACAGCACGCCCGGCGCGCTGTCGCCCGGCAATCCGATCTGCGCGACTGCGCGCATCCGCTGATCGACGCCGACCGGCGGCGGCGTTCGACGACCGCTGCTGTAACCGACCCAGTGCAGCCCGAGCGGCGCGGGCGCGAAGCCCTGCAAAATGTTTTCGTAGGCGACATCGCGCGCCAGCGTCTGGTCACCCGCGTCGCCGGTCCACTGCACGGCGGCCGGTTCGCTCGCCCAGGTCGGCACCAGGTATCCGAACAGGTATTGCAGGTCGCCATCGGTCAGCGTGTCGCTCAGGCCGGCCGAGCAGCCGGCAACGCCGTTCGTCAAGCACATCTCGGTCGTGACGGTCAGGTCGCCGATGTCGCCCTGCTGCACGGTGCTCTGCCCGATGATCTGAAAGCAGCCGGCCAGCGCCATTGCGGCAAGCGCCGCGCTGACAGCAACCAGCGCGCGAAGCGGGCGGCGCGGCAAGGGACGGGATCGCGCGTAGCGGGACTGCACGGGGAACATCGGGGAGTGCGCACGCCGGCAAGCGCGCGATGTCCCCATTCTACGGTGGAACGCGCTGTGTGTCGTCAGTCACGCGAGGAGGTGGGCGCGGCGGCAACCCCCAGCCCCGGTTTGGCCGCCGACCAGTACCGTCGGACGCGTGCCGACACCGGACGACATCGCCCGCTTCTGGAACTGGTTCGACGGCGCCACAGCGCGCCTTGACGCCGCGTTGCGTGAGCCAGACGGGCGCACCACCGCGATCGACGAGCTGCGCTTTCGCGTCGGCAAGCTCGGGCTTGCCGGTGATCTGCTCAGCACCGCCGACGGGCGGCACCTGATCGTCGGCTCGCCGGCCGGCCAACCCGAGCAGTACCTGATCGCCGCCTACTGGCTCGCCGCAGCACCCGACGACCCGCGCTTTCAGTTCACCACAAGCCACCCGCCGCAACCGATCGAGCGGCTGATGGCCAGCACGATCGGCGGCAAGCATCCGGTCGCGATCTCAGCGCTGCGCTTCGCGCACCGCTGGCGGCGGACCGCCGATCTCGTCGACCTCACCGTGCAACTGCCGAGCGGCGCGAACGGGGGAAATGGGCCGAGCGGCGCGGCCGCCGATCGGCTTGCCGGCAGCGTGCTGCGCAGCGCGCTCGGCGAACTGGAGGCCAGCGCGTGGCTGGGCGCCATCACCACCTCCCACGAGCCGCTGCCCGGCGGCGTCGATCTGCCGGCGCTGATGGGCGCGCTGCTGCCTGAAATCGAGCGTCGCAGCACGCCGCGCTGGGAGGAGTACCACTACGACAAGCCGGGCGCGCCGAGCTTGATCGTGCAGCTGCGCCAACCGCTGCAACCGGCACGCCACCCGCTGCTGGACACCTGCGTCGAGCTGGCGACCGAGCTGATCAACGACGAACCCGACGAGCCGGGCCGGATGGCCAGCCAGCTGCTCGACGACCTCGGGCGCGACAGCCTG
>JASGGQ010000181.1:0-3957 GCA_047604965.1 Patulibacter sp.
CCGTCGCGCTGCGGCATCAACGCTGCCGCCACCGCCTCAGCGCTGCCGTGCGTCGGAGTGAGCAGTCCGGCGATGAGGTGCAGCAGCGTCGTCTTGCCGGCGCCGCTGCGGCCAACGATCGCGACCGTCTCGCCCCGCGCGACCTCCAAGCTCACGACCGGCAGCAGCCACCGTTCGCCGTGCCGCACGCCGGCGTCGCACAGCCGTGCCGCAAACTCGGTGGTAGGGCGACGAGTTGGAGTGGCGACCGCCGGCCTCGGCGCCGGTTCGTCAACGACGGACACGAAATTCAGCTTCCTACGCGGGTGCGAGCCCACAGGTTCGAAGGGTCGGCGCCACTGCGCCCTCTCAGCCGCTACGGCGGCTCCCCTGCTTGTTGTGCGATTGGCGTGGCGGCACAGTCGCCGTCACATGTCCGCCAGCCTAGCTGGCCGCGAGCAATCGCGCGAGCCCGGTGAGATCGGCGGCGGTCGCGCAGCGGTGCATCTCGCACCATTCGGCGTAGCGCGAGCTTTCCGAGTCGCCGTAGTTCCAGTACAGCTCCGGCTCCGGGTTGAGCCAGAGCGTGCGTCCCGCGCGCGAGGTCAGTGCCGCGAAGGCATCAAGGCCCGGGTCGCGGCCGTTGGTGCGGGCGTCGCCGAGCACGATGAAGGTGGTGCGGCGGTCGATCACATCGGCGAGTTCGACCGCGAGCTGGCGGAACACGCGCCCGTAGTCGGTGTAGCCGGTGTGGTCGGCGACCTTGGCCTGCGTGGTGATCGCCTGGCCGAGTTCGCGCGGGCCGTTGGCGTGTAGGCACAGCTCGGTCACCTCGTCGGCGACCTCGATGAAGGCCCAGCTGCGCAGCCGCGAGAAGGCGTCGGCGAGCGCCGCGACGACACTCAAAAAGAACACGGCCGAGCCGCTGACCGATGTGGAGACATCGCACAGCGCTACCAGCTGCGGGCGACGCGGATGCTCGCGTTGCGGCACGATCTCGATCGGCACGCCGCCGGTCTGTAGCGACCGGCGGATCGTGCGCCGCAGATCGATCGGTCCGCTGCGCGGGCCACGGCGGCTGTGCCCAGCGACGGCGAGCTGGCGCCGCAGCGCGTGGATCGCCTTCAGCACGCCCGCCTCGTCCGGGGTTTGGCCGATCGTCAGGTCGCGGCCGAGCTGGGCGAGCGCGCGCTGCGGCGGCAGCTCGCCGGTGCGCAACGTGCGCTGCGCTTCGAGCTCTTGGCGCAGCAGTTCGGTGAAGCTGCGCACCGCCTCGTCGGAGAGCCGCTCGGCGCCCTCGCTGCCGCGCGTGAGCCCGAGCAGCCGCCGAATCCGCTGCACATCGACGCCGACGACGCCAGATTCTTGCTGGCGGGCCGCTTGGATCGCAAGTTGCGCGAGGTCGCGCAGCGTGCCGGAGCCGGGGTTGGCGCCATCGCCGAGCGCCGCGTGCGCGGCCCGCATCAGCTCGTCGAGATCAAGTGCCGAACCGCTGCCCAGGCCGCCGGTGTCGCCCGCATCGTCGCCGTCCCCCGCCGTCGCGCCGTCCTTCGCCTCGCCGGCCGGTCGCCCGGTCGCTTCGCCGGCTCCGGCGCCGCTACCGTCGCCTTGGTCACCGACGGCATGTTGCGCATCGAGCGCGGCGCGGAGCACCTGGTGGCGCAGGATCTCGTCCCACAACGCCAAGAAACGCTCGCGGTGCTCGGCGCTCTTGACGAGCGTCGCCGCGAGCGTTTCGCGGACGGTCGCCTCGTCGTCCCACGAGATGGCGAGCAGCGCCCGGGCCGCATCGAGCAGCTCGCCGGAGCCGACCGGCACCTCGGCGCTGCGCCGCGCCGAGGCGGCTTGCAGCAGCAGGCCGTCGACGCCGCGTGGCGCGACGGCCGGGGCTGGCGCGCCCATTCCGATCCAGGCTGAGCGGCCGCCGCTCACCGGCCGGTTCCGCGCGCGGACGGTTCGCCGAGCAGCACTCCGGCGCGCTCTGCGACCAGCTCCAGGTCGGTGCGGTGCTTGAGCACGACCGGCAGCGTTTCGCGCAGCACCTGCTGGTCGATCTGCTCGGCGCCGATCAGCAGCAGCGTGTGTGCCCAGTCGATCGTTTCGGAGATCGCCGGTGGCTTGCGGAGATCCAAGTCGCGGATCCGCTGCGCCACCTCCGCGATGCGCAGCGCGATCCCGGCCTGGAGCTGTGGCACATGTTCGAGCAGGATGTCGCGTTCGCGTTCCGGGGTGGGGTAGTCGAGCGTCAGGAACAGACAGCGCCGCTTGAGTGCTTCGGTCAGTTCGCGTGCCGCGTTGGAGGTGAGTAGCACGAGCGGTCGTGACGTTCCATGCACCGTGCCGAGTTCGGGAATCGAAACCTGGAAGTCGGAGAGCAGCTCCAGCAGCAGCGCCTCGAACTCCTGGTCGGCCTTGTCGATCTCGTCGACGAGCAGCACGACCGGCTGCTTGCTGCGGATTGCCTTCAGGAGTGGGCGCTCCAGCAGGAACTCCTCGGCGAACAGGTCATCGCGTAGGCCATCCCAGTTGTCGCCATGTGCGGCTTGGATGCGCAGCAGCTGCGCACGGTAGTTCCACTCGTACAGCGCGCGGGCTTCGTCGAGCCCTTCGTAGCACTGGAGGCGCACCAACTCGCGGCCGGTGACGGCGGCCAACGCCTTCGCCAGTTCGGTTTTGCCGACGCCGGCCGGCCCTTCGACGAGCACCGGCTTGCCAAGCTCGATCGCCAGTGCCGACACGAGCACCGTGCGGTCGTCGGCGAGGTAGCCCACGCGGGCGAGATCGGCGGCAAGTGCGGTGCGGTCCATCGCTTCGCAGGCTAGCCAAGTGCGCCGCGATCACCCACATCCACCGCGTGTCACCAGCACGTCGCCCGCAGCGCATGTTGCGAGGGCCTCTACGCAGCCGACGGTGGTGGCTCGGCGCGCGCAGCACCACGCATCGCCAGTCCGGCGGCGAGCAATCCACCGGCGGCAGCGAACGCGACGAGCAGCCCCCATTGCAAGCCGACCGTCGGCGCGACCCCGGCTTCGCTGGTCACCTCCGGCTTCGCGAAGATCACGCGGATCACCAGCAACGCCAGCATCCAGCCACCGCCGATCGCGATCAACGTGCCGTCGTCGGTCGGCAGCTCGACACGCCGCCCCGCGTTGCGCAGAGCCAGCAGCAGCAGCACCGCCAGGTCGACGAGCAGCAGCGCCGCTTCGATCCACGAGAACGCGCCGAATGCGCTGAGACTGGTGGTGACGAACTGCTTGGCGCCGCTCGGTAGCGCGCTCTTGGAGAACCACGGCAGCACAAGCGAGCCCGCGAAGAGCAGTGCGGCCAGCCCCGCCATTTTCTGGCCGTCATCGAGCATGATGCGGCGTGGTGTGGTGCTCGGCGCGCTCACGCCGACGGCTCCGTTTGCGCGGTCAGCCGGTCGAGCAGCAGTCGTGCGTCGTGCTCGCTCACGGTGCGCAGCTGGCCTTGAAAGGCGAGCTTCCAATGTTCGGCCGGCCACTTCTGGACGTGTTCGAGATCGGTTCGCAGGTCGGCGGCGGGCAGCCACCGCTCCTGCGGCAGCACGATGACCGGCTCGGTCGGAAAGCGCCACGGGTAGCTGTCGGGGTTGCGCGGCTCGCCTGGCCAGATCTTCTTGCGATCCTCGTAGAGCGCGCCGGTCACGCGGATCGCGCCCGCAAACGCCATCACCTTCGTGAGATAGAGGACGATCAGGTCGCCCGGTTCGATCTCCAGCGCCCGCTTGCGGTTGCGCTCCTTGATCCCGATCACGCTGAACTTCCGTGCGGCGGTCGCGGCGTGGTTCTCAACAGATGCGGTCAGGATCCATGCGGTCGGCACCGGCGCGAGCGTGGGCGGCGCGTCGGGCTGCGCCGCAGGCGCGGTGGGGGCCGGCGTCCCGATCGGCGTGATCGCCAGCTCCTCGGGTTGGGCGGGGGGCGGCGGCGGGCCGTCGAGTTGCGCCAGCAGCCAGTC
>JASGGQ010000182.1:0-3935 GCA_047604965.1 Patulibacter sp.
GCTGGCCAGTCGGCCGATGGCGATGCCGACCGCTGGCCGCCTGCGATCTCCGTGGTGATCGCGGCCGGCGGCGAGCCGGCGCTGCTGCCGGGGGTCCTGGCGCCATTGGCCGGCGCGCCAGGTGTGGTGGAGGTGATCGTCGTCGACGAACGTTCCGATGATGCGGTCGGTGCGATCGTGCGCGATTACGGCGCGGTGACGGCCGGCGGCGATCGGCCGCCGCGCGGCTGGTCCTCTACGCCGTGGGCGCTTCAGCAGGGGCTCGTCGCGTCGCGCGGCGAGATCGTCGTCTTTCTCGATCCGGCGGTGCGGCCTGACCCGGCGTTGCCGGCGGCCGTTACCGAACTGCTTGCGCCGCAGCGCGACATCGAACGCCAACTGCGCGCCGAAGCTGCGCCGGCACGCGGCGAGACGGCCGACTTCGGCGATGCGGCGCCGGCCCGCGTCCAGCGGCCGGTCGATTTGGCTTCCGCACAGCTGGCGGTCGGCCGCGTCGGCGTTGCTGCCCGGCTGCTGGGGCCGGCCCTGCGCGCGTCGTTCGCGTACCGGCTCGGTCCGTTGACGACACTCGACCGGATGCCGGCGTCACTGGCTGCGATCAACGGGCAATGTTTCGCCGCGCGACGCGACGCGCTGATCTCCGCCGGTGGTTTTGCGCTAGTCAGCAGTGCCGCCGCGAGCGATGTGGCACTCGCCCGCGCGCTGGCTGCTGCCGGCTGGCGCATCGCGATCGGCGACGGCACCGATCTTGGAGTGGCCACCGACTGCGACGCCTCGGCGCGCAATGCGTTGCGCGAGCCGGCCGCCGCGCGCTTCGCACTCTCGGGCGCCGCTTCTCGCCCACGCCAGCTGCTCGATCTCGGGGTCGTGTGGGTGATGCAGGCGCGCCCCGCGCTGGCGCTGTGGCGCATGCTGGCGGTCGCGGCGTACCGGCGTTCGCCGCGCGCCGGCCTGCGCGAGCTGCGGCCTCGCACCGTGGTGCTGCTCGCCGTGCGGTGGGGTGTGCAGCTCGGCATCAGCCGCGCGTACCGGCTGGCGGCCGGTGGGCGGCTGCCCGACCCGGTGGCGTTCGCCGCGCCGCTCGCCGATCCGGTGGCCTTTGCCGCCTTGGTGCGCGGCACCTTCGATGCGCGCCTGCGTTCGCGGTGCGCGCGCGTTCGCGGTTTGACGCGCTCGTAGCGGCGGCTGCGATTGCGTGCCGCTGATCCTCGATGAGCCAGAGGCCTACCTGCGGTCATCGGCCCTGCATCCCGCGCACGATCCACCGCTCCCCGTGGCCGCAGCCAAGCCAATAGATAGTGATTCCTTACGGATTGATGATCGTCGGGGCGGTGTCGCCCTGCGTGCTGGGGCGCTTGGCCTGCTTGCCTTCGTAGACGTGGGTGCGGAAGACCGATTCGCGCTTGATCTGCGCGATCACCGCCCGCTCCTCGCGCGTTGCGTCGCGCAGCTTGTCGTCGGACTGCAATGTGATACCGACCTGTTCGGTCAGTTCGCGGTCGAACGGCTCCCAGAACACGCGGCGCGCCGCAATCGTGGTGCGGCCCGGCGCGTAATGGTCGCCGAGGCCCGGTTCGGTGACGTACACCAGTGCGCGCAGGTGGTCGGGGCGGCCTGCGAGCGCGTCGTACTGCTCGCGCCCCCAGCGGGTGCCGGCGTCCTCGTCCTTGCGGCTGACGAGCGTGACGATCCGCGTGTCGGCGGGGATCGGGCCGGTCGGCGGGATCGGCAGCATCGCCTTCTTGATGCCGGGGAACGCGCGTCCCGGGTAGATCGAGTACACGAGTTTGGCGGGCGGCACGCGCAGTTTGCTGCCGAGCGCCGCGTAGTCGAAGGCGAGCGCGCCGCCGGCCGAGAAGCCGAGCACCGCCACCTTGTCGCGCTGCACCGGCACCGCATCGACGGCGAGCTGCACGCCGTCGAACATGTTCGTGCGCGGATTCTGCGACCCGTCGGTTGGGTATGGCGGGGTCTGCCACGCCGGGAAGATCACCGTCAGTCCTTCACGCGCGAGGTGGCTGATCCACGGCTCATATCCGGCGATGTAGCTGGAGCCGAAGCCGTGCAGGAAGATCACGGCCGGTTGCGTGCCGTGCGCGCCGCGCTTGCGGATGATGTACGTGCGGGTTTCTCCGTCGCCGACGGCGCCGACTTCTACGTCGGTGCCGGTGGCGCCCTGCTCAAAGAGGTTGGCGCCGGGCACGCCGAAGGAGGTGTCCGGTTGCGCGAGTGGACTGGGATCAACGGCGCCGGCTTGCCACAGTCCCACGCCGCCGAGCAGCACCAGCAGGACGGTCAGCCAGCCGATCAGCGGTGTTGCACGTTCGCGCGTCCAGTACCGCAGGCGCGTGCGCATCGGCTCGCGCGCCACGCCGTGTGGCGTGGTCATGCCGTTTCGTCTGACGCGGCCGGCGGTGGGGTGGCGCCGGCCGGTGTCACGCGCGGCGGCTGCGGCGTGATCTGCGGCTCCTTGCCTTCGACCGGCGGCAGCGCGACCCCTTCGCGCAGCGCGCCGAGGCCGCCGAGCAACAGCGTGACGCCGATGAACAGGCCAAGTGCGGTGAGGATCGAGAAGGTGTGCGCGAAGGCGTCGCTGAGGCTGGTGAAGATCACGACGCTGCCAAGCAGGATCGCGATCAGTGGCATCAGGAGCCGGCGTCCGCGCGGCGTCAGCGCGACGATCGAGAGGACGCCGATCAGCACGAGCATCCCGAAGGTCAAGCCGGCGGCGCTGGAGGTGTCGGGCGTGGTGCTTTGCGCGAGCGTGCTGAGCATGGTTAGGCGGCGACCGGGCTGGCGTGGTGGTGGAGGATTGGCAGGGCGCCGGGGGCCGGTGCGTCGGCGCGCAGTGGCCCGTCGCCGGCTTCGGGCTGGGGCACATGTTGGTCGGCGTGGTAGCTGGAGCGCACGAGCGGCCCGCAGGCCATGTGCGTGAAGCCCATTGCGTAGCCGCGCTGCTGGAGCTGCTTGAACTCTTCGGGATGCCAGTACCGCACGATCGGCAGGTGGTGTTCGGTGGGGCGCAGGTATTGCCCGATGGTGATGATCGAGACCCCGGCGTCGCGCAGTTGCCCGAGCGCGTCGATCATCTCCTCAAAGCTTTCGCCGAGGCCGACCATCAGCCCGGATTTGGTGACGACCTCTTCGTTGCCGGCGGCGTCCAGGCCGAACTCGCGGGCGTTGCGCAGTACTCGCAGCGACCGTTCGAAGCGTGAGCCGCGTCGCGCGACCGGGTAGAGCCGGGGGACGACTTCGACGTTGTGGTTGAACACGTCCGGTCGTTCGGCGATCACCCGCGCGAGCGGCATCTCTTCGCCTCGGAAGTCGGGGGTCAGCAGTTCGATCTTGCAGTCCGGGGCTTGCCGGCGGATCTGGCGGACGAGTGCCGCCCACACGCCGGAGCCGTAGTCGGGGAGATCGTCGCGGTCGACGGAGGTGATGACGGCGTGGCGCAGGCCCATCCGGGCGATCGAGCGGGCGACGCGCGCCGGTTCGAGCGGGTCGTTCCAGGTCGGCTTGCCGGTGGAGACGTGGCAGAAGCCGCAGCGGCGCGTGCAGGTGTCGCCGAGGATCATGAAGGTGGCGGTGCCGCGCTCCCAGCATTCGCCGATGTTCGGGCAGGCCGCTTCCTGGCAGACGGTGTGCAGTCCTTCGCCGTCGATCAGGTTGTCGAGGTCGCGGTAGCGTTTGCCGCCGGGCGCCGGGACTTTGAACCACGGCGGCTTGCGGTGCTTGAACGGCAGGACGCGGTCGCCGAGGAGCTGCGTGGGGTCCATGCCGCCCGGCGTCGCGCGCGAGCGGGTTTTGTGGACGCGAACGGGGAGCAGGTTGCTCATCGGTCCCTTCAACGTAGCGTGCCGTGCCGCGTTCGCGCGCCGCCGCGCCGTCCGCGCCGCGTTGCACCGGTTCTCGGAGCGGCAGAAAGTGTTCGCTCG
>JASGGQ010000183.1:0-3905 GCA_047604965.1 Patulibacter sp.
GCCTGACGCGCGCAGCGCAGACGGCGGCCCCGGCGGCGCGGCGGCCGGGCGCGAACGCCCGTACCTCAGCCGTTGCGGCGCGCGGCAGCGCTGCGCTCTCGCAGCACCTGCCTGGTGATCGCGGCGACGTACCACGGGTTGTACTTGGCGTAGCGCACGAACAGTCGGCGCGGCTCGCGGGAGAGTCGGTAGAGCCATTCCAGGCCGCGTTCCTGCATCCACGCCGGCGCTTGGCTGACGATCCCGGCGTGAAAGTCGAAGGCGGCGCCGACGCCGACGAGCACGGCCGGCTGGAGGCGATCGCGCAACTGCGCCATCCACTGCTCTTGGCGCGGCGCGCCCAGCCCGCACCACACGATGTCGGCGCCGGAGGCATTGATCTTGGCGACCACCTCGTCCTGCTCGTCCGGCGTGAGCGGCCGGAACACCGGTCGGTGGCTGCCGACGATCTGAAGCTGCGGGTGGCGTGCCTGGAGCCGGTCGATCAGGCGCGCGAGCGCGGTCGGGTCGTCATCCCGGCCGCCGTAGAGGAACCAGCGGTGGCCACGCTGCGCGGCGCGCGCGGCCTGGTAGGCCATCAGGTCTGGGCCGTAGACGCGCCGACCGATCGGTTCGCCGAGCGCCCTGAGCCCCCACGCGACCGGCTGACCGTCAGGCACAGCGAAGGAGGAGGCGCAGATCGCCGCCTTGAGTGCCGGCAACTCCTGCGCCGTCATCACCGAATGCACGGCGGTCACGCAGATGTAATCGCCGATCTTCCCGGCCCGCCCAACGTCGCCATCCGGGCGCCAGTCGGTCGCGGCGGTGCCGGCTGCCTGCTTGGCGCGTGCCGCGTCGATCCGCGCGTCGATCCAGTCGAGCACCTGCGCATGATCGGTCACGGCGACCGGCAATCCAAGCAGTGGCCGCGTGCGCAACGCGACGCCGGGAAAGCGTCCGGCGGGCAACGGAATCGGTTCGCGCCAGGCAGGTTCGGCGGCGGCGTCAGGCACAGCGCGAGTCTCGCAGACCAGCGGTGTGCTGCGCCGGAAACGGCCGCCGGTCACTACCCTTGGCGGCCAACTCGTGCCGCGCCTGCTGCTCAATCTGCTGTACCTCGATCCCGGCCGCACCGGCGGGATGGAGGTCGTCGCGCGCCAACTGCTGCCGGAGTTGCTGCCGCGGCTGGCCGGGGCGTGGCAGGTTGAGGCGGTCGTCTGCCGGCGCGCCGCCGAGCAACCTGGGCCGTGGCGCGACCTGCCGCTGCATGTCGTCGATGTCGACGTGGCGCGGCGGCCGGCGTGGGTCGCCGCCGAGCTGGGCGCGGTGCCGCAGATCGCGCGGCGGGCGCGCGCCGATCTGATCCATTCGCTGGGGAACACCACGCCGCTGTGGTCGCAGGCGGCGCGTAGCGTCACGGTGCATGATCTGATCCACCACCGCATCCCGCACGCGTCACTGGCGAGTCGCAGCGCACGGTGCGTCGTCGGCACCGGCGCGCGACGCGCAGCGCGGATCGTGGCGCCGGCAACCCAAACGCGCGACGATCTCGTCGAGCTGCTCGGGATCGACCCGCAGCGGATCGATGTCGTACACAACGGCGTGGCGCCGACGACGATCGCGCCAACGCCGGTCGAGCAGTTGCGTGGGCGCCACGGCCTCGGCCGGCGCCCACTGGTGCTGAGCCCGTCGGCGCGCCAGCCACATAAGAACCTCGACCGGTTGTTGCACGCGTTCGCGCTGGTACCGGCGCCACGGCCGCTGCTGGTGCTGCCGGGCTACAAGACTGGCCGCGAAGGCGCGCTCGGCACACTGGTGCAGGAGCTTGGGATCGGCGACGACGTCCGCTTCCTGGGGTGGGTCAGCGACGCCGACCTCGAAGCGCTGTACGCCGCCGCCGAGCTGCTGGTCTTCCCGTCGCTGTACGAAGGGTTTGGGCTGCCGGTCGCCGAGGCGATGCTGCGCGGGCTGCCGGTCGCCTGCTCGGCGCGCGGCTCGCTCGCGGAGGTCGCGGGCGACGCGGCACTCCTCTTCGACCCCGACGACCCGGCCGAAATCGCCACCGCGATCGTCCGGCTACTGGACGACGACGCGCTGCGCGAGCGGCTGATCGACGCCGGCTGCCGGCAGGCCGCACGCTTTACCTGGCCGGCCGCAGCGGACGGCTATGCGCACAGCTTTGCGCGGGCACTGGGCCGTTGAACGACCTGCCGAGCGCCACCGCCGGATAGGTTGTGCGGCGATGGTGCCCCTCCAGCATCCCGGCTGCGCGTGAGCGGCAAGCCGCAGATCACGCTGCTGCGCGGCTCGGCCGCCAACCCGTGGGATCTCGCACCGTGGGAGCTGCTCGCCGACGAGTTCGACGTGCAAGTGCTCGTGCCGGCCAACAACCAGTACGACCTCTCAGCGCTCCAGCAGATCCGCATCGTCCCGATCGAGACCCTCGCCAGCCGCGCCCGCATCACCGGCGGCTCGACCCCGCACATCGTCGCCGGTGACCACTACCTCGGCCTCCAGCGCGCCTTGCGCAACAGCGACATCGTTCACGCCGCCGAACTGTCGTACTGGTTTACGGCGCAGGCCGCGCGCGCCAAGCAGCAGCTTGGCTACAAGCTCGCCGCAACGATCTGGGAGACGATCCCCTTCGGTCGCGCGCTGCGCAACGCACGCAGCCGCCGCTACCGCGCGCAGGTGCTCGGCGCGACCGACCTGTTCCTCCCGACGACGCAGCGCGCCGCCGACGCGCTGCTGCTCGAAGGCGCCGACCCGGCGCGGATCGCCGTCTGCGCCCCCGGCACCAACCTCGAACGCTTCGCCGCCGCACGCACCGCACGCCCACCGGCCGACGGCCGCCACACGATCCTCTCGATCGCACGGCTCGTATGGGAGAAAGGCCACCAGGACGTGCTGCGGGCACTCGCGCTGCTGCGCCGCCGGGGGATCGAAAACTGGCGGCTGGTGATCGTCGGCGTCGGCGGCGAAGCGCAGCGGCTGCGCGGCCACGCCGACAATCTCGGCGTCGCCGATCTCGTCGAGTGGCGCGGCTGGGTCGCGTACGACGAACTGGTCGACGTCTACGCCGAAGCGTCGTGCCTGGTGCTCGGCTCGCTGCCGATCCGCAACTGGGAGGAGCAGTTCGGGATGGTCCTCACCGAAGCGATGGCGGCGCATGTGCCGGTCGTCGCGAGCGCCAGCGGCGCGATCCCCGAGGTCGTCGGCGACGACGGCCTGCTCTACACGCCCGGCGACTGGGCCGGGCTCGCCGGCCTGCTCGCCGGCGGCCCGCTCGCCGGCCCGCTCGGCGCTCGCCGCGTGCCCTCTCCGGAACGGCTCGCGCACTACTCGACGGCAGCCGCCGCCGACCGGCTGCGGGGCCACTACACCTCGCTGCTGCGCTGAACGCGGCCCGACACCCGCCGCGCAACCGGTAGCCTGCGGCGCGGCATGCCGACGCCCCCCACCATCGACGTCGTCGTCGTCACCTGGCGCCAGCGCGAACTGACACTGCGCTGCCTGGAGCATCTCGGCGCACAAACGGCGGCGTTCCAGCTGATCGTCGTCGACAACGCTTCCGGTGACGGCACCGCCGACGCCGTGCGGGCCCGCTGGCCCGACGCAACGGTGATCGAGCAGGCCGAAAACGTCGGCTTCGGGCGGGCCTGCAACGCCGGCGCGGCAGCCGGCACCGGCGAGGTGATCGTGCTGGTCAACAACGACCTCTTCGTCGAACCGCAGTTCCTCGCGAAGCTCGTGGCGCCGCTCGCCGCCGACGAACAGGTCGGGCAGGTCGCGGGGGTCACGCTGCTGCCCGGCGACGGGCCGGCGCGGATCGACTCGGCGGGAGTGCTGCTCGACCGCACGCTCGCCGGCATGAACTTCCTGCGGCACGCGCCGGCCGCAGCGGCCGCCGGCCGGCGGCCCGGGGT
>JASGGQ010000184.1:0-3884 GCA_047604965.1 Patulibacter sp.
ACCATGCCGCCGAGGCCGGTGCTGGAGACGTAGACCGACAGGCCGTCCGGCGACATCACCATCCCGTATGGGCGGTCCTCGGTCGTGAGCGTCTGCTCAGCCTGGGGCGACAGAGCGCCGTTCGACAGATCTCGCGTGAACACCGACAGCGTGTTGGAGCCGAAGCTCGTGACGTAGACCTGCTTGCCGTCCGGGGACACCATCGCGGCATCCGGGCTTGTCATCGACACCTGCGCATGGCCGCTCAGCTTCCCCGTCTCCGGATCCCGCTGATAGCTGTGGAGCAGCTCGCCGGTCGAGTCGGTGGCGTAGACCGACTTGCCATCCGGCGAGCTCGCAAGCCCGACCCAGAACGCGCCCGTGCTCACAGTGTCCATGTTGTCGACGTCCAGTACGCCGGTCTCGGGATCGCGCGGAACCATCGCGACGTCGGCCGCCATCGCGCGACCGAAGTAGACCTGCTTACCGTCGGGTGCGACGGCCACCGCGATCGGGTAGCCGCCGACTTCAAAGCTCGCAGGGGTGGTCGGTGAGAGCGCACCGGTCTCGGCGTCCCGCGTCAGGACCCAGACGGGGAAGAGCATGTTGCTCGAGTTATCCGGATCCGGCATGTAGCCGACGACGTAGAGCGACGTGCCGTCTGGCGACATCTGCATCGCCGTCGCGACCGACCCCGCCGGCAGTGCCGTCGTGGCGAGCGGCGAAAGCGCGCCGCTGTCGGGATCCCGCGTGAAGCTCGTCACCGTGGAGTAGTTCCCGACACTCAGGAGTGGACCGACGTCGAGGACGTAGACCTGTTTGCCATCGGGTGACACGACCGCCGACTGGCTGCCGAGACCGGTGTCGATCGTCGCCGGGCTCAGCGGGGTGAGATCACCGACGGCGGCCAACGCGACCCCCGGCACAGCGCCCCACGCGATTGCCATGACTCCGATCGCGGCTGCCCGCCGTGCAAAACTCCGCAGCTTCATACCCGCGCGATCGACCGCCCGGGCGCCGCCCCGACCCAGTGCTGGACAGATCACGCAGGTACCCGTCCCTTCAACCGGGCCGCCACGCCCCGGAAGAGCGCAGCGTGACGCCGGCACACCTGCCCACCGCGTTATCGCATATGATAATCTCGTGTGCGATCTTTCCTCGGCGAGCCCTGAGCTCTTGGCGGTACTCGAAAGCGCCGCCAAACTCCAACGGGTCGTCCCCGATGCGGTGCTCGTCGGCGGCTCTGCGGCCGCACTGCACGCGCGACACCGCACCTCATTCGACCACGACCATGTGCTCCCGGAGCTCACCGAGCGTTACGCCGCCATCCTCGAAGCGGTCGAAGCGACCGATGGCTGGGCCACCAGCGTGCGCGCGAGCAAACCACCGATGACGATCATGGGCGAACTCGGCGGGATCGAAGCCGGGTTGCGTCAACTACGCCGCACCGTGCCGCTTCAGACGGAGCGCGTCACGTTGCCGAGCCGCTCGCAGGTCGTCGTCCCCACCATCGAAGAGGCGCTGCGCGTCAAGGCCTATCTGGTGCTGCAACGCAATGCCGTGCGCGACTACCTCGATGTCGCGGCACTGGCCGACCGCCTCGGCATCGCCGCAGCCTCCGCCGTGCTCGCCGCACTCGACGCGTACTACGACGACCGCGATCCAGACCACGAGTCGGTCGTCACCGCGCTCACCGAACGCCTGTCGCTGCCTCAGCCCCGCGACACGCGCGTCCTACGGGAACTCTCGCGATACAAGCAACTCGACGAACGCTGGCACGAGTGGGGTGCGATCGTCGGCGTGTGCCAACAGCTGGCGGACGCGATCGTCGCCACACCACCAAACGACGAGCGGGCGTAATGTCGCGGCTGCGATTCCGCAACATCGACGCTTCGCCATCGGACCCGGTAGAACGCTGGCCGTATGAAGGACTCGTCGCCGCGATCGAACGCGGCGCGGTGTCGGACTGGCGCCGGATCATCGAAACGATCACCGAACTTCCGTGGGGCGGGGCGGCCGCCAACCTTGACGCCTACCTCGCCGGTGCCGACGAAACCGGGGTAACGGCGCTGATGCGCCGCGCACTCCACCGCAGCCGTGAGGCCGCGCGAACCAGCGAAACCCAAGCAGTCGCCGAGCAGGTGCGCGCGCTCATCGCAGCAAGCGGACTCAGCCGCACCGAATTCGCCGAACGCGCCGGCACCTCGCCGTCGAGACTCTCAACCTACTGCACCGGCAAAGTCACGCCGTCGGCCGCACTGACGCTGCGATTCGCGCGCATCTCGCAAGCCGCCCAAACCACCGACGAGTAGCCGATCTTCAGCTCCACGCGGCGGCTTAGGGCCTATCCCGGTAGGGCCGTGTGGTTGTGGGTGATGGGCCGTGGATGCGGTAGGCAGCTTGGGTGCGATGCCAATGCTGGTGGCCTTCGCGAGCACCCAAGCGGCCTGCCGCGCTGCGGACCGCGCCCACAGACCACGTCCCTATCGGGATAGGCCCTTAGCACGCGGCCGGCCCAATCCGCGACCGCGCGCCCCCGAAGCGACAAAGGGCTTGCCCACACCAACGCCGGTGCGGGCAAGCCCTTCGCGCGCGAATCGCGGGCCGCGCGGTCGCGCAGCCCCAGAATGCGGTAGTGCCCTACGCGCCGACCGGCGCGCCGAGGATCTCCATCGCGATCTCGGCCGTCTCAGTCGGAGTGCGGCCGACGCGGACGCCCTTGGCCTCCAGCGCCTGCGCCTTTGCCTTCGCCGTGCCGGCCGAACCGGAGACGATCGCGCCGGCGTGGCCCATCTGCTTGCCCTCCGGCGCGGTGAAGCCGGCGATGTAGCCGACGACCGGCTTGGTGACGTTCGCCGCGATGTACTCGGCGGCCTCCTCCTCAGCGGAGCCGCCGATCTCGCCGCTCATCACGATCAGCTCGGTCTGCGGATCGTTCTCGAACAGCTCAATGATGTCGATGAACGAGGAGCCGGGAACCGGGTCGCCGCCGATGCCGACGATCGACGAGTTGCCAAAGCCCTTCTGCGCCAGCTCGTTGCCGATCTGGTAGGTCAACGTGCCGGAGCGCGAGACGACGCCGACGTTGCCCGGCTTGAAGAACGACGCCGGGATAATGCCGACGTTCGCCTCGCCCGGCGAGAGGATGCCGGGGCAGTTCGGGCCGATGATCCGCGTGCCCGGGTAGTCGCGCTTGACCTGGTTGTAGAGCCGCAGTTCGTCGTGCGCCGGGATGCCCTCGGTGATGATCACGACGACCTCGACGCCAGCCTCAGCGGCCTCCAGCGCCGACTGCGCGGCGAACGGCGGCGGGACGAAGATCATCGCCGTATTGGCCTGCGTTTCGGCGACGGTCGTCTTCCAGTCGGCGAAGACGGGGATGCCCTCAACGTTCTCGCCGGCCTTCTTCGGGTTGATGCCGCCGACGACGTTCGTGCCGTACGCGCGGTTGTTGAGCGTGTGGAACGAGCCCTCGCGGCCGGTGATGCCGGCGACAGCGAGGCGCGTGTCCTTGTTGATGAGGATCGACATGCCTAGTTCTCCTTCGCCAGCTCGACAACCTTCGCCGCAGCCTCGTCCATCGTCTTGGCGGCATGCACGTTCGGCAGCGCGGCCGACTCCAGGATCTCTCGGCCCTTCACATCGTTGGTGCCATCGAGGCGCACGACGAACGGGACACTCGGCTTCAGATCACCGAACGCCGCGATCAGGCCGTTGGCGACCTCGTCGCAGCGGGTGATGCCGCCGAAGATGTTGAACAGGACGGCGCTGACGTTCTCGTTGCTGAGGATCAGCTCAACCGCCTGCTTGACCTTCGCGGCGTCCGAGCCGCCGCCAGCATCCAGGAAGTTCGCCGGCTCGCCGCCGTGCTGAGCGACGACGTCGAGCGTGCTCATCACCAGGCC
>JASGGQ010000185.1:0-3770 GCA_047604965.1 Patulibacter sp.
CGCGGATGTCACCTACAAGTGCAGCACGCCGTACGACCCGGCGGTCGAGCGCGGGATTGCGTACGACGATCCGCAGCTTGGCATCCAGTGGCCGAGTGGGTTGGAGTTGATCGTCTCCGAGCGCGACCGCACGGCGCCGACGCTCAGCGAGATCGCCGACACGCTGGAGTTCTAGGGGCCCGCGCGGCCAGGCTTGGAAGCCGCCTATTGGCCTTTGCTGGCGTAGAACGCTTCGGTGGCGTCTTTCGCCGGTGCCCACCATGCTTCGTTGGCGGCGTACCACTCGATCGTGGCTTTCAGCCCGGCGTCGAAATCCCGGTAGCGGGGTTGCCAGCCGAGTTCGGTGCGCAGTTTGGTGGAGTCGATCGCGTAGCGCAGGTCATGGCCGGCGCGATCGGCGACGTGGTCGTAGGCGTCGGCCGGCTGGTCCATCAGCACGAGGATCTGCTCGATCACCGTCTTGTTGTTGCGTTCGCCGTCGGCGCCGATCAGGTACGTCTCACCGATCTGGCCGTGGCGCAGGATCGTCAGCACGGCGGAGGAGTGGTCGTCGGCGTGGATCCAGTCGCGCACATTGTCGCCGGCGCCGTAGAGCTTGGGTCGGATCCCACGCAGCACATTGGTGATCTGGCGCGGAATGAACTTCTCGACGTGCTGGTATGGCCCGTAGTTGTTCGAGCAATTGCTGATCGTCGCTTGGACTCCGAAGGAGCGCACCCACGCGCGCACGAGCAGGTCGCTGCCGGCTTTCGTGGAGGAGTACGGCGAGGAGGGGTTGTACGGCGTCGATTCGCTGAACCGCTGCGGGTCGTCGAGTTCAAGGTCGCCGTACACCTCGTCGGTGGAGATGTGGTGAAGCCGCGTGTCGTGTCGGCGGGCGACTTCGAGCAGCGTGTAGGTGCCGATGATGTTCGTGTCGAGGAAGGGGCGCGGATCGTGCAGCGAGTTGTCGTTGTGCGACTCTGCGGCGTAGTGCACGATCGCGTCGGCTTCGCGCACGAGGTCGTCGACGAGTGCGGCGTCGGTGATGTCGCCGTGTACAAAGCGCACGCGGTCGGCTGGCAGTCCGTCGAGTGAGGCGCGGTTGCCGGCGTAGGTGAGCGCGTCGAGCACGATCACGTTGTCGGCGGTGTGCTCGACGACGTGATGCACGAAGTTCGAACCGATGAATCCGGCACCGCCGGTCACGAGCAGGGTCGCCACGGGACTATTTTCCTTGTTCGAGCACGTGCAGCAGGTAGGTGCCGTAGCCGGATTTGACGAGCGTTTCCGCGCGCTTGCGCAGTTGTCCGTCGTCGAGGTACCCCATCCGCCAGGCGACCTCTTCGGGAACGCCCACGCGCAGCCCGGTGCGGCGCTCCATCGTGCGAACGTATTCGGCGGCGTCAAGCATTTGGTCGAAGGTGCCGGTGTCCAGCCACGCGGTGCCGCGCGGCAGCACTTCGACGGCGAGGCGCCCTTGGTCGAGGTAGGCGCGGTTGACGTCGGTGATTTCGTATTCGCCGCGCGAGGAGGGTTTGAGGTTCGCGGCGATTTCGATGACGTCGTTGTCGTAGAAGTACAAGCCGGGCACGGCGTAGTTGCTGCGCGGTTTGGCCGGCTTCTCTTCGAGCGAGATCGCTTGGCCGTCGGCGTTGAACTCGACGACGCCGTAGGCGCTCGGTTCGGCGACGCGGTAGGCGAAGACGGCGCCGCCGTCGATTCCGGCGAAGCGTTGAAGTTGTGAGCCGAGTCCGGGGCCGTAGAGCAGGTTGTCACCAAGGATCAGCGCGACCGAGTCGTTCCCGATGAAGTTGGCGCCGATCGTGAACGCCTGCGCGAGACCATCGGGCGAAGCTTGGACGGCGAACTGTAGGTCGATGCCGAATTGTGAGCCGTCGCCGAGTAGCCGTCGGAACGCTTCGGCGTCGTGCGGCGTGGTGATGATCAGGATTTCCCGGATTCCGGCGAGCATCAGCGTACTCAGCGGGTAGTAGATCATCGGCTTGTCGTACACCGGCACGAGCTGTTTGGAGACGCCGAGCGTGATCGGGTGCAGTCGCGTGCCAGAGCCACCGGCGAGAACAATGCCCTTCATCGGCTGCTCATCCTGCCAGGCTCCGCGCCCCGGCGTCCCAGTCCCGGCGGCGGCGCCCGTCCGTTCAGCGGATCTTGAAGACGAGCGGGCAGCTGGTGGTGTCGCTCGTCAGCGGCCCGGTTTGGCTGGGGTAGGTCGCCCACAGTTCGTAGGTGCCGGTGCCGGGCGGGTGCAGTGTCGCGGAGAAGCGGCCGCCGCTGCGAGTTTTCACGGTCGCGGCGACGCGCAGCTGCCCGCCCGGTTTGGCCCATTGCAGCTGGACTCGTTTGCCGGCCAGTGCGGGGAGCAGGCTGCCGCTGGCGCGCACGGTGGCGCTGCGTTTGAGTGTTCGCGGTGCTGAGCTGTCGCCCCAGGTGCCTGAAGGGGTGGTGGCCAGCAGCAGGTGCGCGCCGATCTTGCGGCCTTTGCCGCTGGAGACGACCGGCACGGCTCCGGTGATGCTGAGCGTGCCGGCATCGGCGACCGAGGTGGCGTCGCCAAAGAGTGAGCTGGAGCTGTCGTACGTGCCGACGAGCTGCTGCTGGAATGCGAAGCGCAGCCGCAGATCGGTGTCGGCCCACGGCGCGCGGCGGCCGGTTTTGTAGCGGATCGCGAGGGTCGTGTTGGCGTTGGCCGGCAGCCATACGTCGGCGGTCGCCGGCCCGGTCGCGTAACCGTGGTAGCGCTCGCCGCGGTCGGAGCAGACGCTGCTGAATTGGGGTTCGGTGGTGACTTGGCCAACCTCCCCGGGGCCGTACAGGCCGAATTGCAATGGCCCGTCGACCGATTGTCCTTCGTCGCGGCGGCCCTGGGTGGCGAACTGGCCGGGGGTGAGCGTGACGCTGAACCGTTCGTCGGCGGGCCCGGCGTGCAGGTCGAGGTAGTAGATGATGTCGGTCGCGCGTTGGTCGGCGGCGAGCGGCGTGGATTCCGGCAGTGTGCGAACGGTGGTGCCGCTGATCGTCAGCGCGGAGGCGGCGGTGGGGCAGAGCAGGCTGGCGACGAGCGCGAGGAGCAGTCGCGCCGAGGGGTGGTGCAGACCAAACGGCATAGGTGGGTGTACGACCATGCCGGCCAAAACCTGACTTTGCGGCTATGTTTCCGGCCGTTCGCCGATCGTTTCGCGGAGTTTGCGTAGCGAGCGGGACGTGATCTGGTGGACGTTCGCTTCGGAGAGTTCCAGCAGCTCGCCGATTTCGCGGGCGGAGAGGTCGGCGCCGTAGCGCAGGGCAAGGACGGAGCGTTCGCGTTCGCCGAGTTGTTCAAGCACGGTTTTCAGCAGCCCGCGCGAGAGGACGCGGGCGAGGTTGCTGTCGTGTTCGCCGAGGGTGGCGGCGATCAGGGGGTCGTCGATCGAGTCGCTCTGGCGGCGCGCGTTGCGGCGGTAGTGGTCGGTCAGCGCGTTGCGGGCGATCGCAAGGATCCAGGTGCGTTCGCTCGCGCGGGCAGCGTCGTAGCGATGCCAGTGGCGGATGACGCGCTCGAAGGTTGTCGCGGTGAGGTCTTCGGCGGTGTCGCGGCCGACGGAGTACGCCAGGAAGGCGTAGACGGCGGCGACGTGGTCGTCGTAGACGCGCCGCAGCTCGCCGTCGTGTCGTTCGCGTCGGCCCCACGCCACCCGTCCAGTGTGCCAGGCGGCCGGTGCGTGCGGTCGAGGGCAGGGTCGCGCACGAGCCGCCCGTGGCTGTGTGGTTGCGGGTCGACGCCACAGCTG
>JASGGQ010000186.1:0-3766 GCA_047604965.1 Patulibacter sp.
GAGCGTCCACTCGTGATCGTACGCGCGCGCGGGCAAGCGGCTGGCCCGCGCGCCGCGATCGGTGACCAGCAGGTGAATCGTGGCGGGGCAGGCGCAACCGGCTGCCGGTCGCGGCAGTAGACTCTGCGTCGCGCTGGTGCTTTCCCGCCTGCGACGTGCGATGCCACTTCCGACGACCGACGAGCCTCCCAGTCATGGCCCGCAGCTTGATCCCATCAACGCGGCCGACGCTGCCGCGTCGCACACGCGGGCGCGTCGTTACGCCCTCCCCTCCGCCTGAGGAACTCACCGCGCGCGCGGAAATCGTCGAGTCCGGCAACCTGCGCTGGATTCACATCGAGAAGCCAACCAGCGCCGATCGCGCGTGGCTTGAGGAGCGGTTCCCGCAGTTCCACGCGCTCGACTACGAAGACATCGCGTCGCGCAATCAGCGCCCAAAGGTCGACGAATACGACGACTACCTCTTCATCGTGTTGCACTTCCCGCAGTACGACAAGACGGTCGGCCGGCTCAACGCGGTCGAACTGGACATGTTCGTCGGCCCCGACTACGTGATCACCCTGCCGAACGATCCGATTCAGCCGCTCAGCTACCTGTTCGATCGCTGCCGGCGCAAGGATCAGGCGCGCCACGACTTGATGGGCCGCGGCGCCGGCTACCTGCTGTACAAGCTCGTCGACGCCTGCGTCGATGCGTCCTTCCCGATGCTGCGCAAGATCGGCAACAAGCTTGAGCGCGTCGAGGAAGACATCTTCGATGGCCCGTCGACCGACACCGTGCGCGACATCAGCAACGCCAAGCAGGAGATCATCAACTTCCGCAAGGTCGTGCGTCCGCAGCGGCTCGCGCTGAAGGACTTGGAGCGCACCAAGCGTTACGTCACCGGCGACATGGACATTTACTTCGACGACATCAACGATGCGTCGGAGCGGATCTGGGACATGCTTGAGAACTTCAAGGAGGTCGCCGAGGCGCTGGAGCGCACCAACGAGGCGGTCAGCTCGCATCGCACCAACGACGTGCTGCTCGTGCTGACCTCGATCTCGGTGATCGTCCTGCCGCTCACGCTCGTCGCGTCAATCTTCGGCATGAATACGGGGTTGCCCGGCGAGCAGTCGATTACCGCGTTCTACGTGATCGTCGGCCTGATGGTGCTGCTGCTCGGCGGGATGATCAGGATCTTCCGCAAGCGCGGCTGGCTGTGACCCCCGCACGGCCGCCGGCGCCCGGCAGCAACGCCGACGATCGTGCGGCTGCCGGCAGCATGCCGCGCGTGCGGGTGGAGCGTGAGGCGCCACGCAGCGATCAGGCGATGTTGATCGTCAACCCGATCGCGACGACCGTCTCCAAGGGTGCGACCGCCGAGATCGCCGCGACGCTCCGCAAGCGGTACGCCGTTGACGTGCGGGTGACCGACGCACGCGGCCACGCCACGCAGCTCGCGCAGGAGGCGGTCGATCGCGGCGTCGGATTGGTCGCGGTATACGCGGGAGATGGCACGACGAACGAGGCAATTCAGGCGCTCGCCGGCTCTGAGACGGCGCTCGCGCACCTGCCGGGCGGCAGTTCGAGCGTGCTGGCGAGAATCCTCGGGATGGGCGGCAGCGGCCCGGCGGCAGCGCGGCGCGTCGTTGCGCCGCAGCAGCGTGCCCGACGGATCGATCTTGGCGATGTCAACGGGCGCCCCTTTTCGTTTTCCGCCGGGATCGGCCTCGATGCGGCGGTCGTCAAGCTCGTCGACGGCGATCTTCAGCGCAAGCAGCGGCTGCGCTGGACGGCGTTCTGGCTGGAGGCGGTACGCACCGCCCGCCACGAGTACTTCGGGGCGGCGCCATCGATGACCGTTGCGTCGGGCGGCGAGGAGGTACGGGCGGTTTCGGCGATCGTGCAGAACGCGGAGGCGTACACGTACGCCGGGCCGCGACCGCTGACCGTCGGGCGCGACGTGAGCCTTGAGAGTCACACCTTGCAGGCGACGGCGGTGACCGACGGGCTGCGCTGGGTCGATGTGCCGTCGCTGACGTACCGCACGCTCTCCGCGGCTGATGCCGACCGCCACCCGCGGCTGCATACGCTGCCCGCGTCGGCCGAGCTGACGGTCACCTGCGACCGTCCGATGCCGATTCAGCTCGACGGTGACTACTGGACCGATATGACCGAGGCACGGTTCACCGTCCGCCCGCGGGCGTTGACTGTGATCTCGTGACGATGCCGCCCGTGCCGGCGCGCCGGTGGTGGCCGGCCGGGTTGCTGGCGATCGTGATCGTCGGCGCGTGGCTCGTGACGTCAACCGGGGCCGTGCCGCACGCCGATACGTCGATCGTGGGGTGGGTCGCCGCGCACCGCCCGGGCTGGCTGGTGGATGGCGCCCGCGTCGTCACCGAGCTGGGCCGCTTCCCGGTGGCGCTCGCGGTGACGTTGGTGGCCGGGGTCGCGTTGGCGTGGGCTGGCGCCTGGCAGCTTGCGTGGCGACCACTCGCAGCGCTGATGCTGGCCGCGAACGTCGGGCCGGCGATCAAAGATGCGATCGGCCGCGCCCGTCCACCGCAGGAGTTCTGGGAAGTATGGGCGCCGGGCAGCGGCTATCCGTCGGGTCACTCCGGCCAGGCTGCGGCTGCCTGGCTGGCGCTCGCATTCGCGCTGTCGGCGCGATGGCCTCGCCAGCGCGGACGCCTGCTGGCCGCCGGGACGGCGGTGATGCTGCTCGTCGGTCTCAGCCGCGTGGTGCTCGGGGTTCACAGCCCAACCGACGTGCTTGCCGGGTGGGCGCTCGGCACCGCCTTCGCGCTCCTGCTCGCCCCGCGCCGAGCCAGCCGGCCGGCTCCGGCCTTCGCGGCGCCCGCACCGAAGCCCCCGAGCTGATCGGACGCTGCCGCGGGAACGGCTCCTTCTTGGGCCGGTGCTCACGCTCGTGCCACTAGCTGGCTGCGTCGACGCAGGGTGAGGCGGCTGCGCTGCTGCGGTCGTGTCGACGTTGCCTTCGATCTGGCCGCCGAGACGTTCGCTGCGGTGGTGATCGCGAGCCGTCGGTTCGATCCCGCTGCCGGTAGCGCGCGGGGCTGGCTCTTTGGGATCGCAGCCCACAAGTTGCAGAAGGCTCTACGTGCCCGGCGTGTATCCGTACGTGTGGCTGGACGCCAAGATCGAGCGCGTCAGAGAGCCCGGCGGCGTGCGCCACAAAGCATTGGTGATCGCCTATGGCGTCGGCGAGAACGGACAGCGCGAGGTACTCGGCATGGACGTCGGCGAGGCCGAGACCGAAGCGTTCTGGACCGAGTTTCTCTACAGCCTCAAAGACCGCGGCCTCAGCGGCGTGCAGCTCGTCATCAGCGACGCCGATCAAGGCCTCAAGAACGCGATCGCGAGCGTGATCGGCGCCAGGTGGCAGCGCTGCACCGTGCACGTCCTGCGCGACATGCTCGGCCACGTCGCCCGCGCCCAACAGCCCTTGGTCGGGACCGCGATCCGCTACGTCTTCAACGCCGCCGATGGCGACGAAGCGCGTGAGCGGCTCGGCGAGATCGCCAGCCGCCTGGCCGATACCGCACCGAAAGTCCGTCGCTGCTGGAAGCCGCCGAGGAAGACCTGCGCGGGTTCTACGAGTTCCCCGCCGGACACTGGAAGAGACTGCGGTCGACGAACCCGCTGGAGCGACCGGGCCGCGAAATCGGCCGCCGCTCAGACGTTGTGGGCATCTACCCGAACGACGCCGCACTCATCCGCCTGGCCGACATGGTGCTGCTCGAACAACACGAGGAATGGCAAG
>JASGGQ010000187.1:0-3721 GCA_047604965.1 Patulibacter sp.
TTCAACGCGCCGGCATACGGGCCGTACAGCGGGCCCCACACCGTTGCGTATGAAGCGCCGATGCTCGACGGCAGCAGCGAATACGTCTCCAGCGTTTGCGGATCAGCCAAACCAGAAAGCGAGATCACGCTGCCGAAATAGCCGGGCAGCTGACTCGCCAGCTCGATCGCGCCATAGCCGCCCATCGAAACGCCGCCAATCGAATGGTACTGGCGGCCCGGCGCGATCCGGTAACGCGACTCGATCGTCGGCAACACCTCATCAAGCAGATACTGCATCCAGTTCGCGCCGCTGCGCTGCCCGCCGCGCCACCAGTCAACGAAGAAGCCGCGTCCACCCTCAGGCATCACGACGATCGCCTGGAGATCGCCGACCAGCGATTCAAGCTTGCCGGTGCCCGAAAACGCCCACGACTCGCTGTTGTCGCCGATCCCCGGCAGCAAGTACAGCACCGGCCAGCGCTTCGCCGGGTTCGCGTCGTAACCATCCGGCAGCCGCACCGTCGCCATCAACTTCGACAACTTGTTGAGCTTCGTCACCGACAGATCGATGTTGCCCTGCGCACTCGGAAGATCGAACTCCTCATAGCGCGCCGCCGCCTGCGCGGAAGTCACGGCCACCGAGGAGGCGAACACGGCAAGCACGGCGACGGCCAGCGCGCCACGCACGCGGCGCCCGGAGCGGACACGAAGGGACATGCGCGCAAGGCTACGCACCAATACACCGGAACACGAGAGTGCGAACGCGCCATGCTGCTACGGGCAGTAGCAAGCTTGGGTGGGTCGCAAGCGCGTCGAGCCGTTTACCGCCAGCCACCACGTTCGCCGCGATACAGGCCGGCACCACCGAGCACCGTCAGCGCCGTCCGCACCATGATCCGCGCGTCGAGCCGCAGCGAGCGCTGCGCGATGTACTGCAAATCCAGTTCGATCCGCTCGCTCCACGGCAGCGACGCGCGGCCCGACACCTGCGCCAGCCCCGTGATCCCCGGGCGCACCGCCAGGCGGCCGAGCTGGCGGTCGGTGTACTGCTCAACCTGGCTGCGGACCGTCGGGCGCGGGCCAACAATCGACATTTCGCCGCGCAACACGTTGACAAGGTTCGGCAATTCGTCGATCGACGAGCGCCGCAGCCACGCGCCGACGCGAGTGATGCGCGCGTCACCCTGCTCCACGGCGAGCCCGGCACCCAGCTGCTCGGCGCCCCGCACCATCGTGCGCAGCTTGATGACCTCGAACTCGTGGCCACGCAAACCGACCCGCCCCTGGCGGAACAGCGCGCCGCCGCGCGACTCGACAACGACCGCGAGCGCGGCGAGCGCGAGGATCGGACTGGAGAGCAGCAGCACCGTGCCGGCGATCAAGCAATCCACGGCGCGCAGCCACGGCCGCTGACGCACCTGCGGGATCGGCCGCCCGGCGGCAGCGCCGACGCCCGGCACCGTCGGCAAATGGGAAAGGTCGGCACCGCCCGGCGGCGCCGCAGCCTGATCGGGGATCGCCGAAGACATCACGTCGCCGCACATCGTGACGTGCCCGGCGCCCGGCATGCGCCGCGCCCCGTCAGCGCGTGCCCTCCGGCGGCGTCCACGCCGCTTCGGTGCCGTCGATGAGGTAGTCGCGCAACCCGAAGGCGATCGCGGCGGTCGTCGCGACGTAGTAGCGGGCGATCAGCCCGGCGCGCCGCAGCGGGCCGCCCGGCAGTTGCTCGGGACGAACCGCCAAGGCCAACACGACGAGCTGCCCGGCAACCAGCAGCCGCGCCAGCGGTGACCGGCGAGCGCCGAGCAGCGAGGCGCCGGCCAGCCACAGATGCAGCAGCGGACCGGCGTACCGCAGCCAACGATGCGACACGAGCATCACCGCGTACCGGCCCGGCAGACCCCGCAGATCGAGCAGACCGGCCCGCAACACGATCGGCCATGCATGGCTCATCATCCGCCGTTTGCGGCTCCATTCGCCGCCGATCGTCGGCACCATCTTCTCGGTCGCGCGGGCCGATGGCACATCGACCGCCCGCCAGCCGGCGCGCACCAGCTGAAACGGCATCGCGAGGTCGTGTCCCATCACCGGATCAAAGCGGTACGCGCTGTAGGCGGCGCGGCGGATCGCGTAAATCGCGCCGTTGCCGGCCGTCACCGACGCCAGCGCCGACTCTCGCTCGCGCATCGCCATCTCATACCGCCAATACACGCCCTCTTGGTTGTCGCCGGTGTCGTCGCCCTGCACGAAGCGCACCCGCCCGCACGCATACCCCGTCCCCGGTGCCGCGAGCGCGTCGACGAGCGCATGCAGCGCCTCCGGCTCCCACCGGCTGTTGGCATCAGAGAAGGCGACGATCGGCTCGGTGAGCTGCTCGACGGCAACATGCTGGGCCGCCATCTTGCCGCCGCGCGGGAGTTCGAGCACCAGATCGGCGCCGGCCGCGCGAGCCCGAGCTGCGGTGTCATCGGTGCAGCCGTCGCAAGCGACGACGATCCGCAACAGCTCACGCGGATAGCGCAACGCGGCGGTATTGCGGACCTTCTCGCCGATCACCGCTGCTTCGTCGTGCGCGGCGATCACGAACGCCACCGGCGGCAGGTCGTCATCATGCACCGTGATCTGGGCCGGCCGGCGACCCGGTGCGCCGGCCAGCGTCGCGGCACGGTTCGCCTGCGATCCACCGAGTCGCGCCCACACCCACAGCAACGCCGGGTAGCCAACGTGGTGGTAGGCCAGCAGCGCGGCCGGCAGTAGTCCGGTGCGACGCCGGCGGCTCATCGTAGCCCGATGACCTTCGCGTCGGCGTCCGCACCGAGCAGTTCGCGGTAGAGCGCGAGGTGCTGCTGGGCAACGGCCGTCCACGACCAGGAGCCAAGTGCCAGACGCCGCGCCCCGGCCGTCAGGATCGCCCGCTCGGTCGCGTCGCCGAGCAGCCGACTGATCGCGGCAGCCAGCGCGGTCGCGTCGCCCGGCTCCACCGTCGCCAGTGCGCCGGCCTGCGCCGCCTCCGGGAACGCGCCGACCGCCGTCGCGACCGTCGGCAACCCGAACGCCAGCGCGGTCGCCAGCACCCCCGACTGCTCGATCTCGCGGTACGGCAAGACGGCGAGCTGCGCCGCATCAAAACACGCGGCCAGTTCGCCATCGGTCACGAATCTCGGCACGAATCGCACCCGCGCATCGGCCAATGCGCGCAGCGCCGCCAGCTCGACGCCGCGCGGGCGCCCAACGATCCACAACTCGGCATCGGCCCGCACCTGGCGCCAGGCATCGAGCAGCAGATCGACCGCTTTGTACGGCCGGATCAGTCCGAAGCAGAGCACGACCGGCCGCTGCGGGTCACCCCCCCGGCCAAGTTCGGCGGGCAGCGGCGCGCGGGGCGTCAACGCCAAATGCTCGAAGGCGCCATGCGGGATCACCCGCACCGCGTCAGCGTCAACGCCGGCCTCCTCGATCAGCCGGCGGCGGCCATGTTCGGAGTGCGCGATCACGCACCGCGCCCGCTCGTAGATCGCACGCTGCGCGGCGCGCTGCCACCGCCGTGCTTCGCGCGGGAGGATGTCGTGCGCGGTGATCACCACCGGCCGACGGCGCGGCAGCGCAAGCAGGTCGAGTTCTTGGATCGGCGCCCACTGGATGTGGGTGATGTCGGCCGGGCGTCCGCGCAGGCGGCGCATCCCGGCAGGGTGTTCGACGGCCCGCGCGAGCTGGCGCCAGCGGCCGGGCAGTTCGGCGCT
>JASGGQ010000188.1:0-3690 GCA_047604965.1 Patulibacter sp.
TGAATCTATCCTCCGTGTTAGATCATGCCCTCCGGGAACCCCAGGCCGATTCAAACACGGTGTTTCGGCCGACTAACCGTGTTGTCGAGCGCATCGCGGATGCGCGGGTCAATGTGTCGGCCGATGCGGTAGCGCAGTCGTTCACCGCGGCGTACCTGATGTCTGGTGGTGACGCGCGCGATGCGGCGCTCGCTGCGTTTGGCAGTAATGCGGCGTGGCGTGTCGGTGCTCGTGTGGCCTCTGTGGAGCGCAGTGTGGTTGATACGCAGGTCGCCGGTGTATCGATTCGTGCTGATGATGGCGACCGGATCGTGATCGTTGAGGCGCAGCTATCGACCGGCACCACCGAGTATTTGGCGGTTCGTACGCGAACCCGGCGTGGTGTGGTGTCGATCGTCGGAGCGCCAGCGATAGTTGGTGGCCCGGCGGTGGGTGATGCTGTCCCCGGCCGGGAGACGTCCGGCGATGCTGCACCGGACGCGGTCGTGTTGGTAGTGACGCGCGCGATGCGTCATCTGCTTGGTGGTCGGGCTGCGGATCTCGCGCCGGATCTCGCGCCGGGCGCGTCGGTGTCGTTGCCTGAGCAGCCGTTGACGCTCGGTGACGTTGAGTCGGTCGTCTGGGTTACCGATCCGTCTCCGGGTGCGGGGTCTGTGCAGGTGCGTGTGACCGCGACTGATCCCGATGGCGTCGAGCTGACCCTCGACTACGAGCTTGATCTTGTCCGTACTGATCAGGGCCGCTGGCAAATCGCCGTGGCACACCTCCCCGGGGCACTCAAGTAACCCCGCTCAATCCCAACCAGGACTGTTCTGGAGCCACGTCGCGCCCTACGGTGAGGTGCGTCTCAATCTCACCCACCGCCTCTCACTCGCCGCGTAGTGCGAATACTCACGCGGTGAGGTTCCGCTTGGAGCTGTCCACACGCACCTCTCCTCCTAGCGGAAGCCGATGGTGCGAAGGCGTGCTAGGCGGCTTCGGCGTCCCGGATCGAGAGCTCGTTGCCGTCCTCGAACACGGCGGTGATCTTGAGGTGGCCGCCGAGGGCGGTGACGTAGCGGTCGATCGTTGAGATCCGCATGTCTTCGGTGGCGCTCTCGATCTTGGAGACGCGCGGGCGTGCGATCGCCATGCGCTCGGCAAGATCGGCCTGCGTCACGCCTCGCGCCTCGCGCAGTGCGTGAAGCTGGATCTCGGCGCGCAGCAACTCCTTCTGCTCCTCGATCGCGGCGCGACGTTCAGCCGTGATGCCTCTCGCGGCGCGAATCTCATCGGCGGTCTTGTATTTCATCGTGGTCACCCCTTCTGGGTCTCGAGGTAGTTGAGGTAGTCGTCGAACAGATCGTCAGCGATCGGGATGTTGCGCTCGTACCAGCCCGTCCAGTTCCCGGCCTTGTCTCCGCCGAGGAGCACGATCGCCTGGCGCTTCGGGTCGAACGCAAAGAGCGCACGCAGGTGACCACCGAACGACCGCAGCTCCTTCATGTTGCTGTGACGACTGCCCTTGACCAAGTCGACCGCAGGTCTCCCCAGCGCCGGTCCATCGACTTCGAGCATCTCGACCGCAGCGATCACCGAATCGAACTGCTCATCGGGAAGCGACGCCAGCCACTGCTCGGCCTCAGGACTGAAGTGAACGACCCACGCCACACACCGAGAGTAACGAATGAAATACGGTAATGCAAGCATTACCCAGGTGTGGCGACTGCCTCGCCACCCCAGGGGTCTCCGGGCCGAACCCTGCGGCAATCGCCAGCGGCCGCGTCGGTAAACGGTGATGTACCGACGCACCCGACCAGACCGCCCCAGCCCGCCGACCACCCCAGTTCAAACGCGCCAAAGTGTGCGGATTTCTTGACGCGGGACAAACTAGCGCCTCCGGCCGGTTGAGGCGGCGGAGGGGCGGCGAGCACGAAACAGCCGAGTGGGCGAGCTGATGCCTTTGAGGCGCCGGTCGCCGATCTCCGACCACAGCACGCCGTCGGCATCTCCGACTTCGCTGCGGAAGGTGTCGTCGACGACGACCGAGCCGGCGCGCGCGACGCCGGTCAGGCGGCTCGCGAGGTTGACGGGGCGGCCGAACCAGTCGCCGGCGCGTGAGACGGCCGGCCCGAAGGCGAGCCCGACGCGCAGCTGCGGGTAGCCGGAGCCTTCGTCGTCGACACGCTCCAGGAGATCGAAGGCGACGTCGAGCAGGGCGAGTGGGTCGGGGGAAACCAACAGCACCGCATCGCCGACCGATTTGACAAACCGTACCGGTGGTTCGACGACTTCGCCGGCAAAGCCGACGAGCTGGTCGGCGACCTGTTCGAGTTCGTCCGGCGGCAGCTGTTCTCCCAGGCGGGTGAAGCCGACGAGGTCGGCGAAGGCGACGGCGACCTCGCGTGCGCCTGGGAGCGACCCTTCCTGCCGTTCGGAGTGGGTGACGATTTCGTCACGCACGGCGTTGTACAGGTGCAGCCGCAGGAGGTCTTCGAGGATCGGGCCGACGAGCGGAAGCAAGCCTTCGCTGGCGGCGGCGTAGGTGCGTGCCAGTTCAAGTTCGGAAACGCCGGGGGCGATCGCGATCTCCATCACCGTTTTGCGCATCAACTCAGCTGCTTGAGCTAGGCCCAGACTGAGGACGCGCGCGATGCCAAGCAGTTGCGTTTCGCTGAGGCCGGCGGCGAGCAGCTCGCTGACGCTGTGCGCAACATCCATATACGCCTCGCCGAACACGGTCTCTTCGGGGTCGGCGGGCAGCGGCAACGCACTGGCGCGGCTGAGCGTGTGCAGAAAGTCGATCGGCAGACCGGTTGATTCGGCAATTTCCCATTCGTTGTAGCGCGGCCCAGCGCCGAGGCTCACGCCCGCTGCCGTCAGCAGGATCGTGCCGTTGCGCGTCGACCGCAGCAGCATCGCGTCGGGCAGCTGGCGTTCGCGGCGCAGCCAGGTCAGCAGCTCCATCCGTTCGTGCCGGGCCGGTCCGTTCAAGCCGTCGAGGAGGCCGAGCGCCTCGAAATCCTCCTCATCGCTCACGCGCCCAGCCTATCCTGGTTCCACCGATCTTCGGGTCGCGTGGGCGACGATGACAGTCTCAACGCAGCAAATGGATCAGCGAATCCTTAGCGCAGCGCGAGGTCAACGAGCGACTGCTCGCCGGTCAGCGTTTGGCTCGTCGCGCCGGTGATCTCGACGTGCGTGAAGGTTCCCGGCTCGCCGAACCCTTCGAAGTTGACCGCCTTGTTGTGGCTCGTGCGGCCACGCAGCCGCGTCGGATCGGTCCGCGATGGCCCTTCGATCAGCACCTCCATCGTGCGGCCGACGAAACGCTGCGCCCGCTCATGTGCATGGCGCTGGATCACCTCGACGAGCCGCTGCATCCGCTCGACCTTGACTTCATGCGGAACGAGCCCTTCGGTGATCTCGGCCGCCTCGGTACCGCGACGCGGACTGAAGATGAAGGTGAACGCCGAATCGAACTGCACCTCCGCGCAGACATCGAGCGTCTCCTGGAAATCGGCTTCGGTTTCGCCCGGGAAGCCGACGATGATGTCGGTTGACAGCGCAATGTCCGGAATGCCGGCGCGGATCATCGCGACCCGGTCGATGAAGCGCTCACGGTTGTAGGTGCGGCGCATCGCCTTGAGGATCCGGCTCGACCCGGCCTGGAGCGGTAGGTGGATGTGTTCGCAGATCGTGTCGAGCTGC
>JASGGQ010000189.1:0-3641 GCA_047604965.1 Patulibacter sp.
CTGCTCTTGCCGCAACTCGACAGCGGCCGATCGCGATCGCGCCAACGTTGCGCGGATCGGTGATCTCATCGAGCACGATCACCGTCCCCGGCCGGCCGACCAGCTCGCGCAACTCAACGTACGGGTACGCCGCACACTCCGCGACGATCCCCTGATGATCGTGCGTTCCGGCGAGCAGGTCGAGATCGTCGGCGGACGCCACCTGCACCGCCTGGCGCTCCAGCCATGGCGCGGCGGCAAGCTGCGGCAGCGCATGCACGATCCGCACCTGGCGGCGGCCGGCGCGGAGCAGTTCGCGGACCGGGTTACGGCCGTACACCAGTCGGTCGCCGGGTGGCCGCTCAACTGGCGCGGGCACCGGCGGCGGGGTTCGCCGTCCGAAGTCGCGCGGACGATCACGAAACTCGCGGCGCCCACCGCTTCCGCGCCCGCCGCTCATGCGGGGATCAACTCCGGTCCGTCGGCCCCATCGCGCACGACCCAGCCGAGCGCCAGCAACTCGTCGCGCGCGGCATCGGCCGCCGCCCAGTCCTTGGCCGCGCGCGCATCGGCGCGCCGCTGCACGAGCGCAACGACCGCCGGATCAGGAGCATCCGCCTCGGCGCCCGGGTCGAGCAGATGTTCGAGTGCCAGCACATGCAGCATTTCACGCAGGTGCGCGTCGCCGACGGTGCCCCGCGGCCGACGGTTCGCCTCCCGCACCCACTCGGCGAGCGCGGCAAGCGCGACCGTCGTGTTGAAGTCGTCGGCGAGCGCGTCGAAGAAGGCGTCGCGCTGCGGCACGAGCTCATCCGGACTTGGTCCTTCCACCAACGCGCGGCCGGTTTCGCGCAACCGTGCGATGCGCGCCTGCGCCTGCTCCATCGACGCGTCCGAGAAGGCCAGCGGCTGACGGTAGTGCGCCGTCGCAAAGAGGTACAGCACCGCCTCAGCACCCCAGCGGTCGAGCACGTCGGAGAGCAGCGCGACGTTCCCCAGCGACTTGCTCATCTTCTCCTCCCCGAGTTGCAGCATGCCACTGTGCATCCAGATGCGGGCGAGATCGTGGCCGGTGCCGCAACGAGTCTGCGCTTCCTCGTTCTCGTGGTGTGGGAAGACGAGGTCGCGCCCACCGCCATGAATCTCGAAGGCGGCGCCGAGGTGCTTCTCCCCCATCGCCGAGCATTCGATGTGCCACGCCGGACGTCCCAGCCCCCACGGCGACGCCCAGCTCGTGTCCTCGCCGGCCTTCGTCGCCTTCCACAGCGCGAAGTCGGCGGGATCCTCTTTGCGCTCGGCGCCTTCGAGCCCTTCCCCTTGGTCGGCGTCGTCAAGCGTGCGGCGCGACAGTTCGCCGTACCGCGTATCGGCACGCACCCGGAAGTACACGTCGCCGGCCGCTTCGTAGGCGTGGCCGCGCTCGATCAGCGCGGCGATCAACGCGATGATCTCGTCGATCGTGTCGGTCACGCGCGGTTCGATGTCCGGCCGGCCGAGGCCGAGTCGGCTGGTGTCGTCGAAGTACCGGGCGGTCATCGCTGCGCCCAGCTCGGCCGACGGAATCCCCTGCTGTTGTGCGGCGGCGTAGATCTTGTCGTTGACGTCGGTGACGTTGATGACCAGCGTCACCTCGGTCCCGATCGCCCGCAGAAAACGTGCCAGCCAGCTGAAGGTGATGAAGGGCCGCGCGTTTCCGATGTGGATCGGCTGGTACACCGTCGGCCCGCAGGCGTAGATCCCGACTCGGCCGGCGCTGCGTGGCACCAGCGGCTGCACCTTGCGCGTGCGCGTGTCGTACATCCGGACGGTCGTCCCGCCCGGCAGGCGGATGGGGGTCTGCTCGGCCACCGGCGCACCGTACCGGAGGCGGCCCCATGCCGGTGGGCGCGCGCGCCCGCGCAGCTCCGGCGCAAGCCAGGACCGTTGCTGTCACCCTCACACGCTCCCACTGCACGCCGCCATCACATCGGCCGCCTCGATCGAAAACACTCCGCGAACGCTCGGTGCTCGCTCAGCCAACGCTCAGTTTCAGTTTGCAAAGTAGCTGGGCAATGGCCCGCCGAACCTCTCGCCTGCCGCGCTCCCCGTTGACCTGGGCGCTCGCCGCAGGCGCCGTCCTCTCGGTCGCAGGTGCCGTCTATGCACTGCGCACCGACACCAGCAGTGGCACTACCTCCACGACCCGCACTGCAACCGTCAAGAAGGGGGTGGTGCAGTCGACCGTGACCGGCAGCGGCAACCTCTCGCCCGCCAAACAGCTCGACCTCAACTTCGGCACCTCCGGCACGGTGACGAAGATCTACGTCAAGGAGGGCGAGCACGTCTCGCAGAACCAGCTGATCGCGCGGATCGACAGCTCCAGCCAGCGCGCCGATCTCGCACAAGCCGAAGCCGATCTGGAATCGGCTGCGGACGCGCTCGAAGCGGCCGGCGGCAGTACCTCGACGACCGACGCGTCGTACAGCTCATCCGGTACGACGCAAACCACCGAAGCGGTGCAAACGTCGGCGACGACCGCCGTGCTCACGACGGCCGTCGCCGCCAGCGCCGGTGCTGCGGTCGCAACGCGCACCGCCGCCGAAGACTCGACGACCCCGGACACCACCACGGCAACGACCCCTACCACCACCGACGACTCCTCGTCGACTTCCGGCGACACCAGCACGTCGGAGAGCGACACCACATCAGAGTCGACCGGGCAAAGCTCATCGGACGACTCGACCTCGTCGTCGACTGCGACTCCCAGCGCGAGCGGAAGCTCGAGCAGCGGCGGGTCGGCAGCCAGCGGCGGGTCGAGCTCGTCCGGCGGTTCGAGCGACACAACCTCCGAAGCTTCGGCCGAGGCGACCTACCTCAAAGCCAAGCTGGCGGTCGAGGAAGCGCAGGAGGCACTCGACAACACGGCACTTCGCGCCCCGGTCGCCGGCACCATCACGAGCCTGTCGGGAGCGGTCGGAGATCAGGTCTCAGGATCGGGCAGCACCAGCAGCGCGTCGTCGAGCAGTAGCTCGACGAGCACGAGCAGTGGCGGCAGCGGCAGCAGCGGCGGGTCGAGCAGTTCCAGCGCCTTCGCGCAGCTCTCGCAGCTCAGCAAGCTCACGATGTCGGTCAGCTTCAGCGAATCGGACATCGGCAAGGTGAAGGTTGGCCAGGCGGCCACGGTGACCGTCAGCGCACTCGATGGCGTCAAGCTCGCGGCCCGCGTCACGACGGTCGGGATGACCGGCTCGACCTCCAACAGCGTCGTCTCCTACCCGGTGACGTTGACGCTCACCCAAACCTCTTCCGGGGTACTCGCAGGCATGAGCGCCGAGGCGGAGATCGTCGTCGAGCAGGCGACCGGCGTGCTGACCGTGCCAACCCAGGCACTGAGCGGCAGCACGTTGACGGTCGTCGATAAGGACGGCAACGCAACCAGCACACGGGTCACCACCGGGATCACCGGCGATAGCACGACGCAGATCGTCAGCGGCGTCAGCGCCGGTGACACCGTCAAGCTCCCCACGTTGACGACCTCCTCGTCATCGGGAAGCAGCAACTCGTCGAGCAACGGCAACTCGTCGAGCAGCGGCACGCTCGGCGGCAGCAGCGGTGGCGGGGGCTTCGGTGGCGGCGGCGGCGGTGGCAGCGGCGGGCCGCCGTCGGGTGGCGGCTTCGGTGGC
>JASGGQ010000190.1:0-3617 GCA_047604965.1 Patulibacter sp.
GGGGGAGCCGCTCGTCGCACGGGCCGTGCGCGCCGCCGCAGGCGGTCTGCCGCGCGGCAGCGAAATCGTCGTCGTCGTCGGCGCACACGAGCAGGCGGTGCGCGGAGCGCTGCCGCAGGAGATCGAGCACCGCGTCGTCGTCGCCGAGCGGTGGGCCGATGGTCTGGGGGCGTCGCTGCGCGCCGGCCTTGCCGCCTGCTCGCAGACGCGCGTCATGGTGTTGCTCGCCGACCAGCCGCGCGTTGATGCCGCGCTCGTCGCACAGGTCGCCGCCGAGGGGATGGGGCAGCTCGACGCGGGCGCGGCGGCGGTGCGGCCGGTCGCAGCCGGCGTGCCCGGCCACCCCGTGCTGCTCGGACCGATCGCATTGACGCGCGCCGCCGACCTCACCGGCGATCACGGCCTCGCGCCGCTGCTGCGCGACCTGCACGTCCACGCCATCGCGCTGAGCGACGCCTCGCCGCTGCTGGACATCGACCGCCCCTCCGACCTGCTGCTCGCAACCTCCGGCTCACCTGCGCCTGCGCCTGTGTCCGCGCCGGCCAAGGCGCCGCGCAGGCACGGCGGTGGCGGCACCCCCAGGCCCGTTCGCCGCGCCGCCCGCACGCCGCAGATCACCGCCACCGATCTCGCGCGTCAGACGGGGATGGTGGGGGCGGCGGCCGGGCCCGGCGAACCGGCGGCGGTTGCCCTCCCGCCATGGACCTAAACACCGTCGAAGCGCTGCTGGCCCCCACCGGGCGGGACGCCGTCGATGCGTTCACCGACGGCGATGCGTGGCTGGCCGGCGGCAGCGTGCTGTTCTCAGCGCCGAACCCGCACCTGCGCCGCCTGATCGACCTGCGCGCCTTCGACTGGCCGCCGCTGACCATCACCCCCGCCGGGCTGGAGATCGCGGCGACCTGCACGATCGCCGAACTGGACGCCTACGCCGCCAGCGGCGCTCAGGCGCCGGGGCCGGGCTGCGCCACCGACCCGCTGCCGTGGCCGGCGCTGGCGGTCGTGCCGCCGTGCTGCCGGGCGCTGCGCGGCAGCTTCAAGATCTGGAATGTCGCGACCGTCGGCGGGAACCTCTGCACCGCGCTCCCGGCCGGCCCGATGACCTCGCTGATGGCCGGGCTCGCAGGCCGCTGCGAGATTTGGCAGCCGGGCGGGGCGACGCGCTGGGCCGCCGTCGACGAGGTGGTCATCGGCGATGGCGTGTGCGCGCTGGCACCCGGCGAACTGCTGCGAGCGATCACGCTGCCGCGGGAGGTGCTGCGCGGGCGCGCCGCGATGCGCCAGGCATCGCTCACCGAACTGGGCCGCTCCGCCGCGCTGCTGATCGCCCGCGACGCACCGCACGCCTTCACGCTGACGATCACCGCGTCGGTGCCGCGCGCCGTCACCTTGACCTTCGCGGCCGCGCGGCCGAGCGCCGCTGAGCTTGACGACGCGATCCTTGCGCGGCTCTCCCGTGAGGACTACTTCGACGACCTCCACGGCACGCCGCGCTGGCGCGAACAGCTCACCCGCCGGCTCGCCCGCGAACTGCTCGACCAGCTCGGCAGCGCGGCCGGCCCGGCGGCGGCCGGCGGCGAGCCGGGGCGGTGAACATGCGGATCGACGGGCAGCCAAGCAACGCGGAGCCGCGCGCCGGCCAGTGCCTGCGCACCTTCTTGCGCGAGCAGGGCCGCTTTGGCGTCAAAAAAGGCTGCGACACCGGCGACTGCGGCGCCTGCACCGTGCATATCGACGGCACGCCGGTCCACAGCTGCATCTATCCGGCCGTCCGCGCGCGCGGCCACGAGATCACGACGGTGATGGGACTCGGCACGCCCGAGCAGCCACACCCGATCCAGCAGGCGTTCCTCGACGCCCAGGGCTTTCAGTGCGGCTTTTGCACCGCCGGCTTCGTGATGACGGCCGCCGCCCTCAGCGACGAGCAACGCGACGGTGGCCGCGAACTGGCGCGTGCGTTCAAAAGCAACCTGTGCCGCTGCACCGGCTACCGCGCGATCCGCGACGCGCTCGCCGGCATCCCCGCCATCGAACCGGATCGGCCCGGCGCCTCGATCGGCCGCAGCCTCCCGGCACCTGCCGGCCCGCAGATCGTCACCGGCCGCGCCGAATACACGCTCGATCACGCGCCGCCCGGCCTGCTGCACATGGCGTTGCTGCGCTCCCCGCACGCCCACGCACGGATTCGCGCGATCGACGTGACGGCGGCGCGCGCGGTGCCCGGCGTGCAGCTCGTCCTCACCCACCATGACGTGCCCGATGTCGCCTACTCCACCGGCCGGCACACGAGCCGCCTCGATGACCCCGACGACATGCGGATGCTCGACGAGATCGTCCGCCACCACGACCAACGGGTCGCCGTCGTCGTCGCCGACACGCTCGCTGCCGCGCAGGAAGCGGTGCGCCGGATCGTCGTCGACTGGGAGGTGCTGGCGGCGGTCATCGACCCCGATGCCGCGCTGCTGCCCGGCGCGGCGCTGGTCCACGGCGACAAGCAGGCGCAACGTGCGCGCATCGCCGATCCGCAGCGCAACCTCTGCGGCGAAGTCCACACCATCTGCGGCGACCCCGACGGCGGCTTCGCGCGCGCCGACGCGATCGTCGACGAAACCTTCCACATCCAGCGCATCCAGCATGTTCACCTGGAGACCCACGGCGCGACCGCGTGGGTTGATGCGCACGGGCGGCTGACGGTGCGCTCCTCCACCCAGGTGCCGTTCCTCACGCGCGACGAGCTGGCGCGGGTGCTCGGCCTACCGCGCGAGCAGGTGCGGGTGCTCGCGGCGCGGGTCGGCGGCGGCTTCGGCGGCAAGCAGGAGATGCTCTGCGAAGAGCTGCTTGGGCTCGCGACGCTGCGGCTCGGCGGCCGGCCGGTGCGGCTGGAGTTCACCCGCGAGGAGCAGTTCTCGGCGGCGACGACGCGCCACCCGATGCGCGTGCGCGTCAAAGCGGGCGCGACCTCCGACGGTGAGCTGACGGCGATCGAGCTTGAACTGCTCTCGAACACCGGCGCGTACGGCAACCACGGCGCCGCCGTGATGTTCCACGCCTGCAACGAGTCGATCGGGGTGTACCGCGTGCCGCACAAGCGGGTCGATGGGCAGGTCGTGTACACGCACACGGTGCCGGCCGGTGCGCTGCGCGGCTACGGGCTGAGCCAGACGATCTTCGCGGTCGAATCGGTGATCGACGAGCTGGCGCGGCGGCTGGAGATCGACCCGATCGTGCTGCGCGAACGCAACGTCGTGCGGCCCGGTGACCGCTTCGTCGCGATGACCGACGAACCCGACGATGTTGCGTTCGGTTCGTACGGGCTCGACCAGTGCTTGGTGCTGGTGCGCGAAGCACTCGCCGACGGCTCCGGCGAGCCGCCGCCTGGGCCGCAGTGGCTCGTCGGTGACGGCGTTGCGCTCGGGATGCTCGACGCCGGTCCACCCGGCGGCCACCACGCCGACGCGCGCCTCTCGCTGGCGCCCGACGGGACGGTTCAGCTCGCCGTCGGCACCGCCGAGTTCGGCAACGGCACCGCGACCGTTCACCGCCAGATCGCCGCGACGGCGCTTGGCCTGAGCGCCGACGAGATCGAGCTGGTCGCCAGCGACACCGACGCCGTCGGC
>JASGGQ010000191.1:0-3582 GCA_047604965.1 Patulibacter sp.
GCCGCACCGTCGCGCGGCCGGCCGCGTCGGTGCCGGCGCGGCCGACCGTGACGTGGGCATGCCGCCCGAGCGTCGCCGGCAGCACGCGCCGCGCCGCCGCCTGCGGATCGTCGCCGAGCGCTTGGGCACGCGCGGCGTAACGGGCAGCGCCACCGGCCGACCATGCGGCCCAGCCGGCAACGGCGGCCTGCCCGACAGCGACGGCCAGCAGCGCGAGGATCGGCAACAACGCGACGAACTCGACGGTCGCCTGCCCGGCCTCGCGTGGCCCGCTTCTCGCGCGGCGAGTTTTACTGCCGAGGGGGTCGTCGAGCGTCGCGTGATCTCGAACCTGGTGCTTCCGCGGTGGCTCTGCGGGCGTGACGACCATGCCAGCGATCTTGGCGATCGAAATGTCACAAAAGTGCGCCGCACTGCAACAATTCCGGCCGCACGCAGCACCCCAGGCTCAGCTACGGTACTGCTACTCGTTCACGGAGATTTGCTAATGAATCCGCGAGTATGCATCGACGAGATCGGCTCCGCTGGAAAGCATGGTTCCGAAGCTCCTGCCGGTGGCCCAACCCCGCGTCCGCTCTCGTATTGGCGCGAGCATTTCACGAAGCATGGATGGCATATCGTCGACCACAGCGGCGCCGAATGGCCAGTGTCGCTCGATGCGTGGGAGGAAGCAGACGATTCCACGCTGCTGGCGATCTATGTCAAGTGGGTCGACCCAAACCTCGTCGGCACCACCGACCCGTACGGGCTGCCTCCCGAGGGTTAGGAGGCCGTGACACGCCGCTCATGCTGTTGCGGCCTCATATTCGGAGGCAACTCTCAGCCGAACTTCCCGGAGACGTACTCCTCCGTCCGCGTATCGGACGGGTTGGTGAAGATCGTCTGCGTGTCGGCGACTTCGACAAGATCGCCGAGCAAGAAGAACGCGGTGCGATCGGCGACGCGGGCCGCCTGCTGCATGTTGTGCGTCACGATCACGATCGTGAACTGATCCTTCAGTTCGGTGATCAACTCCTCAACCTTCAGCGTTGCGATCGGGTCGAGCGCCGAGCACGGCTCGTCCATCAGGATCAGCTCCGGTTCGACGGCGATCGTGCGCGCGATGCAGAGCCGCTGCTGCTGCCCACCGGAAAGCCCGATCCCAGGCGCCGACAGGCGATCCTTCACCTCATCCCACAGGCCGGCGCCCTTGAGCGCCCACTCAACGCGGTCGGATGCTTCGACACCCTTGATCCCGGCGAGCTTGAGGCCAGCGGCGACGTTGTCGAAGATCGACATCGTTGGGAACGGGTTCGGCTTCTGGAAGACCATGCCGATCGAACGGCGCACGCCCGTCACATCAACCCGCGGGTCGTACACGTCGATCCCGTCGAGCAGCACTTGGCCTTCGACGGTCGCCCCCGGGATCTCCTCGTGCATCCGGTTGATGCAGCGCAGCACCGTCGACTTGCCGCAGCCGGACGGGCCGATCATCGCCGTCACTTCGTTCGGGCGGTAGTCGAGATCGACACCGTGAACGGCCTCTTTGCCGTGGTAGAACGCTTTGAGCCCCCGCAATTCGCAGGAGCGGCCGGCCGGCGTTGATGCGGCCTTCCCGCCGGGACGACCGGTGGGGCTCGGCGCGGTGGCCGTGGTCGTGTGCGTATCGGGCACCGTTACCTCGGTCTCCAGGGTTCGGTCGATGGTCATGAGACTTGGCTCCTGCGCTGGGCGACCCGCGCGACGAGGTTGAGCAACAGGATCAGCAGCACCAGCAGCAGGGCAGCACCCCAGGCACGCTGAACGATCATGTCTTGCGGTTGGCGGACATCGTTGAAGATCTGAAGCGGCAGCGAGTTCATCGGCTGCGACAAGCTGAAGCTCAGCTCGTTGACCGCGAACGCGGTGAACAGCAGCGGCGCCGTTTCTCCGGCCGCGCGCGCGACCGCCAGCAGAGATCCGGTAATCAGGCCGGATCGTGCGGTCGGCAGCACGACGGAGAGGATCACCTTCCAGCGCGGCGCGCCGAGCGCCAGCGCCGATTCGCGCAGCGAGTTGTCGACGAGGTTCAGCACCACTTCGGAGGAGCGCACCACGATCGGCAGCATCAGCAGCGCAAGCGCGACGGCGCCCTTCCAGCCGGCAAACGAACCGCCGATGCCGGAGACGACGAGCACGATGTAGATGAAGAGGCCGAACACGATCGACGGCACGCCGGTCATCACATCGACGAAGTACCGCACCGTGTTCGCAAAGCGCGACTGCTTGCCGTATTCGACGAGGTAGACCGCGACGGCGATGCCCAGCGGGATCGCGATCACCGACGCGAGCACCACGATCTCCAATGTGCCGAAGATCGCCGAACGGATGCCGCCGATCTCGCAGGTCGTCTGGCCGGGGAAGCAACTGCGACCCGTCGGGTCGGTCGTGAAGAACTCGACCGACCAGGCACCCAGGCCCTGGCTGACGAGGTACCAGAGCACCAGCACGAGCGGCACGAGGGCCAGCAGCGTGAGCGCTGCGATCACCCCACGGGCAAACTGATCGGTGCGGCGCCGACGCGCGCTGATCGTCGGCAGGTTGCGCAGCGGCGCAGCGGAGGAGGTCATGCCGCTCCCTTCGTAGCCTGGGTGAGCGCCGAGGCGTCGCCCGCTTCGGCGGCCGGCGGCCGGGTGCCGGCCAGCATGTTGCGTTCGGCGCGGGTCACAAACCAGCGGGCGGCCGCGTTCACGATCAAGGTGAGGATGAAGAGCACGAGGCCGGCGGCGATCAGCGCCGCGCGATGCTTCGGATCGGAGGCCGCTTCGCCGAACTCGTTGGCGATCACTGCGGCCAGCGTGTAGCCCTGGCTGAAGATCGAGTCGCCAAGCCGTGCTGCGTTGCCAATCACGAGCGTGACGGCGATCGTCTCCCCAAGCGCGCGTCCGAGCCCGAGCATCGCGGCGCCGGAGATCCCGGCGCGCGAGTACGGCAGGACCGCCATGCGAATCATCTCCCAGCGGGTCGCGCCGAGCGCCAGCGCCGCCTCTTTGTGTTCACGCGGCACCGTCGCGAGCACCTCCCGGGAGATCGACGAGACGATCGGAATGATCATCACCGCGAGGATCAAGCCGGCGATGAAGTAGTTCGGTCCGGCGACCGTCCCGCCAACGAACGGCAGGAAGGAGAAGGCGTCGGAAAGCCACTGCTCGATCGGCCGGAGCTTCGGGACGAGGAAGAAGACACCCCACAGGCCGTACACGACCGACGGCACCGCCGCGAGCAGTTCGATCAACGTAATCAGGACGGCACGCACTTTGACCGGCGCGAGCTCGGTGACGTACACCGCAGCAGAGACGGCGACCGGGACGCCGATCGCGAGCGCGATAACGCTCGTGATCAGCGTTCCAGCGATCAGCGGCCAGGCGCCATAGCTGGCCTTCGATGGCAGCCAAGCGTTGTCGACGACGAAGTTCCATGCGCCGTAGCTGGCGAACACCGGCCGGGCTTCGAGGTAGAGCCGCAGCAGGAAGAAGGCGATGATCACGAGGATCAGCGCGGCGACCGCCGTCAAACCATGTTTGACGGGGCCGTCGATCCGCGACCGGAGCGTTCGCCCGAGCG
>JASGGQ010000192.1:0-3566 GCA_047604965.1 Patulibacter sp.
CCTCTGGGGGCGTAATCCCGACGCTCGGCGGGGAGCATGCGGGGATGTGGCGCGGCGCGGTAAGCTGCGCGGCGTGATTATCGGAGTGGAGCAGACCACCTGGGACCTCATCGGCCAGATCGGCGTGTGGTTCGTCGGTTTTCCGCTGCTGATCGGCATCCTCGCGGTGTACATCTACGCGCAGGTCGTCGTCGAGCGCCGCGAGAACCAGCGCCTGGAAGGCCGCTGGGGCTTGGCCGCCACATCGCGCAGCACGGACGAGTAGCGCCCACCGGGGGCACCCGGGATGGAGGATCTCCGAGGCAAACTGCTCGTCGCGCACCCCAAGCTCGGCGAGCGAGCGTTTAGCCGGACCGTCGTCCTGCTCGCCGCGCACGACGAAGCCGGCGCGCTCGGGTTGATCCTCAACCGTCCGACCGCGCTTGAAGTCGCAGAGGTCGCCGCAACCGTCGCCGTACTTCCGTGCGACGGGGTGGTGTACGAAGGCGGACCGGTCGAACCCGACGGACTGGTCGTGCTCGCCGACTTCCTGCCGACGATCGAAGATCAACTCGAGATCGATGGCACACTCGGGCTCGTGCGCTCCGACAACGGCCCGCCCTCCGAGGTTGCACCGCACATCGACCGCTGCCGCGTCTACGCCGGGCACGCCGGCTGGGGCCCCGGCCAACTTGAGCATGAACTCGCTGAGCAGGCGTGGCTGGTGACCGACCGACTCCCAGGCGACCTGTTCAGCAACGACGCTGAACGACTGTGGCTGCGGGTCCTCGAACGGCTCGGCGGCAGCTTCGCGCAGCTCGCGCACCCGCCAGACGACCCACGCCTCAACTAATGGCCGGCACCGACGCCAGCGCCACGATGAGCGTTGCCGAGGCGATCGAGGCCGTCACCGCGATGAGCGGCGGGGCCTACTGGTTTCTCGTGGCCGCCGGCCCGCACATCGGCGAGGACTGGTGGACGCGCGACCGTGCGACCGCCGACCTCGACGCGCTCTTCGCCGCGTTTCCCGCCGGCACCGGCCGCAGCGCCGACGCGGTGCGGGGCTCGCTCCTGCTCGAAGCTTGGGCGTGGACGATCCTCGCACCAACAACTGCGGCGCTGCTGCGCACCGGCATCGTCTTCGACCTCGCCGCCAGCGGCATCCAGGTGCAGGCGCCGCCCGGCGCACGCCCCGTCTTCCTCGGTGTCGATCTCACGGCGCCGTGGGTGCGTACCCCGCAGCGGGTCGATCCGGCCGATCCAGCCAGCGTCGACCGGCTGATCGGTCCGATGGTCGCGCATCTCGCGCCGCTCGTCGCCGCGATCTCCGCGCGCACCGGCCGCTCCCGCGTGGCGCTGTGGCGCGGAGTGCGCGACCGTCTGGCCGGCACGCTACTTTGGGCCGGCGAGGCGACCGATCAGCGGCCGCTCGCCGAGGCGATGCTCGGCCACGCCTTCGGCGACGACCGGATTCGCGGCCCGCAACCACGGTTGATCGCCGCCGCCGAGCCGGGCCGGCCACCGCGCTTGGCCCGCAGTGGCTGCTGCCTGTGGTGGCGCGCCGGGAATGACCCGTGCGACACCTGTCCGCTCAGCGAGCGCAACCGCGCTACGCGGGACTGAGCGCCCGGCGCTCAGCGCCGCTTGAGCTTGAGCGTGACCGACGTCGGCAGGCCATATTTCGCGTTGCCGCTGGCGTCGGTCACGCCGGTCGCAGCGCGCGTCTCGACGACGACCGATACCGGGCTGCGGCGCGCAAGGAGCGTCTGCGCCGCCTTGCTGGCCGCGAGCGGCAGCGAGATCGAGTCGCCGGAACCAAGCTCGTAGCTGCTCCAGCCCGACACGGTGACGCGCCGCTTCTTCGTGCTGCCGGGCAACGTGTAGCTGCCGACCGTCCGCACCCGCGCCTGGCCGTGCGCCGTGATCAAGCCCTGATTCTCAAGCTTGAGCGAGATCTTCTTGGCGGCGTTGAGCTTCAGCGAGGTGTTCCTGATCGTCGGCAGCGGCGACCGAACCGCCGGCCCGGAGATCCCGGTCGCCGGTGCCGACGGATCGGCCCACGCCAGATCGAACTTCGGCGCCGCGCCGCGCGTATAGGACTTGTAGTCGCTGGTCGGTGTGCCCGGCAAGCAGTCGAGATCAAAGGCAATCGACGACGACAACTCGGCCCGGATAAAGAGCGACCCGACCGGCTGCACCGCTGCGGCCCCGCCGTACCCGGCGACCTTCGGCAGTTGGCCGGGACTACCCTCGGAGAACTCAACCGACGCACCATCCTGCTCGGGTGCCGTCCACGTCGTATCCGGCAGCGCGACCGCCACGGCAAGCGGCGTCGCGGAGACGAACTTCTGCCCGTCGGCGCTTGCGGTAATCGTCGTTTCGGCGGTCACGTCGGCGGCCACCACCTGGGTGCCCTGGGCGCTGCCCTTGCCGTTGATCGCCAGCCAAACATGCGACTTGATCGCGTTCTTGCCGACGTTGAGGTAGCCGAGGTTGAAGCCGTACTCGGCGATCCAGTCCGGGAAAGCCGCCGCGATCGCCGTGTTCTTGAGGGTGAAACCACCGCCCGGTGGTACGTAGCCGGGCGTCGAAGTCCCAGCGATGCGGAAGTCGAGCGTGCGCCAGTAGCCGTCGATCGCGTAGAAGCAGGCGTTCGGGGTGACGCTCTCTGCGGCATGCGCGCTGGCCGGCAACAGGGCCGCCGGCACCAGGGCGGCGGCACCCACCATCAACTGGGCGACGCGCGGCGCGCGGCGGAGCGAAGTCGAATGCATCAGCGGCCTCTCACAGCGGGGTCAGGGGATTGACGGGGGCGCGTGGCAGGCAGCTACGCCAACGCCAGCGAGCGAACACCGCACGATAACACCTACTCATACAGTCGGGATTGAATGATCTCTGGCATCCTTGGGCGTGCAGCGCTAGGCCACCGCGGCCGGCGCGCCAACCTGCCGTGCCGCACTTGCCCCCCGCACAATCTGCCTCCGCGCTGCCGCGCGCCACAGCCCAGGCACTCGCGCTCGGCCACGCCACGCAAGCCCTGCTGCGCTGCGCCGCACGCGAAGCCGGCAGCGCTGGCTCGCTCACGCCGACGCGCTTCCTGCTGCCGGTGCTCGGCGGTCGCGCTCAGATCGCGGCCGGCGTGGAGTACTGGTCGGCGACCGGCCATCACCGCTTCGCCCTCCCGGTACGGCTCATCGAGGCCGGCGATGGCGCCGCCCGCCCGATCGATCTGCCGCTGCTGGCAAGCCTGCTGATCGACGCGCTCGCCGGCGACCCACCTTCAGCCGACCAGGTGACGGCCCACATGGCGCTGATCGAACGGATCGCCGACAGCACCGCGAACATCGCAGCCTTCCTCGCGAGCCGCCCCGATCAGCTCGACGCGCCGGCCCCGGCATCGGCCAGCTCCTTCATCGCGACCGAGCAGTCACTGCTGCTCGGCCACCAGCTGCATCCGACGCCGAAAAGTCGCGGCGAGTTCAGCCCGGCCGATCTCCGCCGCTACTCCCCGGAAACACAGGGCCGCTTCCAGCTGGCATGGCTCGCCGTCGATCCGAGCCTCGTGCAACACGGCAGCGCCGTTCCGG
>JASGGQ010000193.1:0-3455 GCA_047604965.1 Patulibacter sp.
GGGGGGTGGCCGCCCGCGCCCCCCCCCCCACCACCGCGTCCACCGCCTCGCGAGGGCGTCGCGGTGGCGTGGTAGCCTCAAACGCATGGACGCTCGGCGACTCGTTCTCGGCCTTCGACTTCCCCGCTAGGGGATCGATCTTGCCTGCGGCCGGTCGAGGCCGCCACGAACGCTGTAGCCAACTTCCCATCGCGAGCCGCATCGGCTCGCCACGCGACGGAGCCGCACCATGTCTTCTCCTCACGCTTCCGGTCACCACGCACCCGCCACCGGCGCGGCAGCCGACCGAGTTCTGATCTTCGACACCACCCTGCGCGACGGCGAGCAGTCGCCTGGGATCTCGCTCGGCGCCGATGAGAAGCTGGAGATCGCCCAGCAGCTCGCGCGCCTCGGCGTCGACGTGATCGAAGCCGGGTTCCCGATCGCCAGCCCCGGCGACTTCGAAGCGGTGCGCACGATCGCGCGGCGCGTCGAAGGCCCGATCATCTGCGGCCTCGCGCGCGCCCAGCCGGCCGACATCGCACGCGCCGGTGAGGCGCTTGCCGACGCCGCACGCCCGCGCATCCACACCTTCATCTCCACCTCGGACATCCACATCGAGCACCAGATGCGCAACACGCGCGACGACGTGCTCCGCGGCACCGAGGCGGCCGTCACCCAGGCCAAGAGTCTCGTGGATGACGTGCAGTTCAGCCCGATGGACGCTACCCGCTCCGATCCGGAGTTCACCGCGAAGGTCCTCCAGATCGCGATCGAGTGCGGCGCGACGACGATCAACGTCCCCGACACCGTCGGCTACGCCACGCCCGACGAGTACCGCGAGTTCCTCACCCGGCTCTACGAGCTGACCCCGGGCCTGAAGGACGTCGTCCTCTCCGTCCACTGCCACGACGACCTCGGCATGGCCGTCGCGAACTCGCTGGCCGGCGTGCTCGCCGGCGCGCGGCAGGTCGAGGGCGCGATCAACGGCATCGGCGAGCGCGCCGGCAACACCTCGCTGGAGGAGTTCGTGATGCTGCTGAAGACCCGCGAGGACCGCCTCGGGCTGCGGACCGGCGTCAACACCACCGAGATCGCGCGCACGAGCCGCATGGTGTCGCGGCTCACCGGCTACCCGGTGCAGCCGAACAAGGCGATCGTCGGGCGCAACGCCTTCAGCCACGAGTCCGGCATCCACCAGGACGGCGTGCTGAAGAACCCGTCGACCTTCGAGATCATGGATCCGCGCACGGTCGGGCTCGACAACTCCAACCAGATCGTGCTCGGCAAGCTCTCCGGTCGCGCCGCGCTGCGCGACGCCCTGGAGAAGATGGGCTACGAGCTGACCGGCGAGCAACTGGTCGCCGCCTTCAAGCGCTTCAAAGCGGTCGCCGATCGCAAGGGCGAGGTCACCGCGACCGACCTCGAAGCGCTCGTCACCGATGATTTCCAGACCAGCGCCGCCGTCGGCGAGCACGCCTTCGGCCTCGTGTCGTTCGACGTGCAGTCCGCCAGCGAAGGCACGCCCCGCTCGACGGTCACCGTCGAGCTGCCGGACGGCTCGCAGCGCACGGGGGAGGGCGGCGGCGACGGCACCGTCGACTCGGTCTTCGATGCGATCAACAAGGCGGTCGGCGTTGAGGCGCGGCTGCGCGAGTACCGCGTCGACGCGGTCAGCGAAGGTAAGGACGCGCTCGGCCACGTCTCGGTCGTCGTCGAGCTGGGCGAGGTCGGCGCGGCGCTGCGCCAGGCGCTCCCTGGCGTGATCGCCGGCTCCCGCGCGACCGGCACCGGTACCGCCGTCGACACCGACGTGATCACCGCCTCCGCTCACGCCTACCTGCGCGGCCTCACCGCCGCGCTGCGCGCGCTCGAAGCGACCGCCGACGAGGCCGCTGCCGAGCCGATGCGCTGAGCCAACGGGTTTGACGGTCGGCCGACGTTCGCGCCGGCCGACCGCCGCTCCCGGTCGCCGGAACTGCGGACCGTTGCGCAGCGTGGTGCTGCATACCTGTCCGCAGTTCAGCTGAACGCGGAGGAGACGTGGCGGCCGGCCCCGCCGCACCCCACTCGACGCAAACACCCGTACGTGATAACATACGTACGCGATGACGGACACCGCGACAGCCACACCGGTGGCCCCGGATGCCGAGACGGCGCTCTCGGTCGGCCCGCGCGTGCGCGTGCTGCGCGAGTCGATGGGGCTGTCGCTGCGCGATCTCGCCGCCCGCTGTGGCGTGAGCGCGCCGATGCTCAGCCAGGTTGAGCGAGGGGAGACGAGCCCGACGCTCCAGGTTGCCGCGCGGATCGCCGCCGGCCTCGACCTACGCCTCAGCCAGCTGCTGCGGCTCGACGAGGACGGCGTCGTCACCGTCGTGCGCGCCGATGAGCGGCGCACCGGCGGCGGGAGCGGGGGGCACCGCTTCGAGATCCTCACGCCCGCGCTCCCCGGACAGCGGCTCGAACTCTCCCGCCACGTGATCGACCCCGGCGCGACGACCGGCGGCACAGGCGATCCGCCGATGCACGAGCCCGGCAGCCGCGAGATCACCCTGATCGACGCCGGGAGTGTCATCCTGCAGATCGACGGCGATGAGCACGCGCTCCAGGTAGGCGACACCGTCACCTTCGACGCCGACCTTCCGCACCGCTTCACCAACCCCGGCGACGAGCCCGCGATCCTGCTGGCCGTCGTCAGCGCCGGCCTCCGGCGCTCCTGACTCGACCTTCTTGCACCACGCGCCAGCGGCCCGAGCACCGGGCCGCCGGCGCGCCGCCTTCAACCCACGACCATCACGCGAACGCCATGACTGAAGCCACGCTCTTCGACAAGATCTGGGCCGCCCACGAGGTCGCCGATCAGCTCATCTACATCGACCTGCACATGGTGCACGAGGTCACGAGCCCACAGGCGTTCGAGGGGCTCCGCAACGCTGGGCGCCCGGTGCGCCGCCCAGATCGCACCTTCGCCACCGCCGATCACAACGTCCCGACCGACGGCTCCTCGCGCGCCGATCAGATCAAGGACCTTCTCAGCCGCAAGCAGGTCGAGGCGCTGGAGGCCAATTGCAAGGAGTTCGGGGTGCCTTGCCATTCGATCGGCTCCGGGCTTCAGGGCATCGTCCACGTGATCGGGCCGGAGAACGGCATCACGCAGCCGGGCATGACGATCGTCTGCGGCGACTCGCACACCGCGACCCACGGCGCGTTCGGCGCGCTGGCGTTCGGTATCGGCACCTCTGAGGTCGAGCATGTGATGGCGACGCAGACGCTCGTGCAGAAGCGCCCGAAGACAATGCGGATCAACTACGTCGGCGAGCTGGGGCCGGGCGTCACCGCCAAGGATCTGATCCTCGCGACGATCGGCCAGATCGGCGTCGCCGGCGGCACCGGCTACGTCATCGAGTTCGCGGGCCCCGTCATCGAGTCGCTCTCGATGGAGGGCCGCATGACGATCTGCAACATGACGATCGAGG
>JASGGQ010000194.1:0-3424 GCA_047604965.1 Patulibacter sp.
TCGCCGTAGTTGTAGGTGCGGATCTTCTCGGCGCGGTCACCGGTGCCGACCTGCGATTTGCGGCCTGCGGCCAGTTCGGCCTGCTGTTCGGCGACTGCGCGTTCGAGCAGCCGCGCCCGCAGCACGCGCATCGCCTTTTCGCGGTTTTGCAGCTGGCTTTTTTCGTCTTGCATCGCGACGGCGACGCCGGTCGGCTTGTGCGTGATGCGCACGGCAGAGTCGGTGGTGTTGACCGACTGGCCGCCCGGCCCGCCGGAGCGGTACACGTCGATTTGCAGGTCGCTTTGGTTGATCTCGATGTCCACTTCCTCCGCTTCGGGCAGGACGGCCACGGTGGCGGTCGAGGTGTGGATGCGTCCTTGCGATTCGGTGGCGGGGACGCGCTGCACGCGGTGGGTGCCACCTTCGTACTTGAAGACGGAGTACGCGCCGTCGCCCTTGATCGCGAAGGTGTATTTGCCGTCGTCGATCTCCATCGGTTCGATCTTGAAGCCGCGCCGCTCGGCGTAGCGGGCGAGCATGCGATACAGGTCCCCGGCCCAGATCGCGGCTTCGTCGCCGCCGGCGCCACCGTTGATTTCGACGATCACCGGTTTGTTGTCGTTGGGGTCTGGTTCGACCATCGCGAGGCGGATCTCTTCTTCGAGTTCGGCGAGCCGCTGTTCGGCGGCACGCAGCATCTCGCGGACTTCCGGGTCTTCTTCGTCGGCGAGCATTTCGCGGGCGCCCTCGGCGTCACCGGTCGCCCGCACCCACTCGTCGGCGAGTACGTTGGCGGGCTTGAGGTGGTTGTAGCGGCGGCCAGCATCCGCGTATTTTTGGCGGTCGCTGATGATCGCGGGGTCGCTCATCGCGGCTTCGGCTTCGGCGAAGCTGCGCTGGATCTGCTGCACAAGGGCGTCGAGCATCGGGCGTCCAGTCTACGCGGGGCGCCACCGCAGCGGAGCATCGCCGCTGCGGTGGCCGGGCCGCTGCGCCGCCGGGCCGCCGGGCCGCTACGCCGCGAGGTCGAACGGGAGGTCGGCGTCGCTGGCGAGTTCGCCGTGTGCGGTGGCGGCGACGAGTGCCGCGATCGCTACTTCGAGTTGCGGGGCGTCGCAGGGGCGCGTCGTGAGGCGCTGGAGTTGCATGCCGGGCCAGCGCAACGCACGCGCGAAGCGCTGGTCGCGGTGGCGGCCGATCCATTTGATCAATTCGAAGGTGAGGCCGGCGACGAGCGGCACGCCGGCGATGCGGCTGAGTAGCAGCCAGCCGAGCGGGAGGTTCCCGAGCGGCGCGAATACCAGGAAGGAGACGATCATCACGAGGAACATGAAGCTGGTGCCGCAGCGTGGGTGCAGCCGCGAGTAGTGCGCGGCGTGGTGCGGGGTCAGCGGCTCGCCTGCTTCGAGGCAGGCGATCGTTTGGTGTTCGGCGGCGTGGTATTGGAAGAGCCGCTGAAGGTGCGAGAAGCGGGAGATCAGCGTCAGGTAGCCGAGGAAGATCGTCAGCCGAATCAGCTTTTCGGCGGCGACGAAGCTCACGCCGTGTTCGAGGCGGTCGCCGAGCGTGAGCTTCGTGATCGTGGCGGGCAGCAGGAAGAACAGGCTGACGGCGAATGCAAGGCCGGCGGCCACGGTCAACGCCCACGCGAGCCGTCCGGGAGCGCCGCCGTGTGGGTCGTCGGTTCCGCCCGGGTCGTCGGCGACGGCTGCGGCGGCGGAGAGGCCGAGTGCGCGGACGCCGATGCCCATCGATTCGACGAGCGCGACGGCGCCGCGAATGATCGGCAGGCGCAGCGCGCGGTGGCGGCGGTGCAGTGGCCGCAGCGGTTCGGTGGTGACGCTGATCCCGCCGGGGTTGGTGGGGTGTGTGTCGGGGAGGCGGACGGCGACCGCCCAGGCGTGTGGGGCGCGCATCATCACGCCTTCGAGCACGGCCTGGCCGCCGATCGGCAGATCGCGGATGGTGGGGGCTGCGGTCGCGGGCACGGCTGTTCCTGTGATCGGCAGGTGCAGCGGTGTTCTGGACCTCGAACGCCTCCGGAGCGGAGGCGTTCGTCGGCGGATGCCAGGTGCGTTGGCGGGTGCGGGCGGCGGCGCAGGCCGCCAGGATTAGTTCTGTGCGGCTTTCGCGGCGGCGGCGCGGCGGCGGAAGCGTTCGACGCGGCCACCGGTGTCCATCAGCTTTTGCTTGCCCGTGTAGAACGGGTGGCAGTTGGAGCAGATTTCGACGCTGATGGTCGGGGTCGTCGAGCGCGTCGTGAAGGTGTTGCCGCAGGTGCAGGTGACGTGCGCTTCGACGTACTCGGGATGGATGTCGGTCTTCATGAAAGTCTCTTGCGTGTGGGGTCCGAGAGCCAGGCGCGCGGCGCGGCGCCTCGTCTGTCGGCGGACGGCTTAGTGTAGCGGCGGGGGCGTGCGGTGCGCTGGCTCGTCAGCTGGTGCGCGCGCCGGTCCCGGTCGATGCGGCGGTGGTCGCGGTCGGGCAAGCCACGGTGAGACTTTGGTCGGGTGCGGCGGTGTCGGCGCCTTGTTCTTGTGTGGTGATCGCGATGCTGGTCGTGCAGCGGGCGATGCTGAGGCTGGCGGTGGTGCTGCTTCGACCGGCGATGCTCGGCAGCGTGGTTTGTGCAAGTAGCGCGCGGGTGGAGGTGTCGCGGATCGTGAGGATGACCGGGTTGCTGGCTTGTTTGCCGAGGTTGCGGATCACTGGTTTGACGGTCAGCTCGTTGCTGCTCGTGGTGGGGTTGAGCGTGGCGTTGAGCGTGGCGGTCGCCGGGATCACGCGGGCGCTGATTTGGGGTTGGGCGCAGGCGTACGTTTTGTGGCTGGTTTTGGTGACGACTTTGCCCGCAGCGTTGATACCGCGCGCGTCGATCAGGACGCGGTATTGCATGCCTTGTTCGAGCCCGTTGATCGTTTTGGGGTTGTAGCGCAGGCCGGCGGCGCCGGGTTCGCTAGTGATCCAGGTGCCGAGGTCGCCAACTTTGGCGAAGGTGGTCAGCCAGCGCGATTTCGCGTCGGCGCGTTGTTGGACGGTGAAGCGCATTTGGACGGCGCTGCCGCTGTCGCGCAGCAGGGCACTGACGGTGATCACGATCGTGCGCGCTGCGGCGTCGGTGCCGGTGTTGCACGCTTTGGTTTCGATCGTGAGGGTTGGGCCGGCCGGTTTGGCGGCCGTAGCCGTCGCAGCGGTCGGCGCGGCGCCTGCGGCGAGGAGGGCGAGCGCAGCGAGGAGCGCGAGGGATGGGCGTGGGCGTGTGGGCGGCGTGGGCATGCGTTGCAGGTCGGGGGTCTGCTCCGGTGAACCCAGGTCATTGACGGAAGTTGCGCGACCGTGCCGTGTGTGGACGCATCTCGGCTGTATCGCGGTGGTGGGAGACCGCGCGGTGGGCGTGTTGCAGCTCTGGTCCGCAACGCAGTGCGCCCCGGGGGGAGCCCCG
>JASGGQ010000195.1:0-3390 GCA_047604965.1 Patulibacter sp.
GGCACTGCGCTGAGCCGCGCCGGCCGACCTGCGGCGCTGCGCTGAGCCGCGCCGCCCGACCTGCGGCGCTACCACGGGTCGCGCTGCGCTGCCCCCGCTCCACTATGTGGGATATCGCACGCTTGTGCCGGGTGTCGGCGTGAAATCCCTGCTTTTCCTGGGGCGCGAAGGCCGTGCATTGCAATTCGATTGCAGTCGGGTAGACGCCTGTCTAGCTTGCCCGACCATGCTTCCAACTCCATCTGCCCGACGCCGGCCCGCCCGCTGGCGACGGGCCGCCCTGGCCGCCGTTCTCGTTGGCGTCGCCGCTCCGCACGCGGCGCTTGCGCATGCCGGCACGCCGCATGTTCTCGCGCTCGGACCGACGCTCTCGGGTGGCGCTAACTCCTATGAGGTGCAGCGCGCCGAAGAGCTCGGGTACGAGGTCGATGTGGTCGACGACGCAGGGTGGCGCGCCAAGACGCGCGCCGACTTCGCGCAGTACCGCGCGATTATCATCGGCGATACCGGGTACACGCCGGCGAGTGCCTACGACGCGGCAGTCGACACCGTTGGCGTGTGGGGCCCGGCGGTGAGCGGCAACGTGGTGGTGATCGGCACCGACCCGGTCGACCACTATTCCTACGGTGGCAAGGATGTCATCAACAACGGCATCGCCTACGCGACCGACGACGCCTCCGCAACCGGCGCCTTCATCACGCTCAGTGACACGTACGATGGCGCGTCCGCGCAGACGGCGGTCCCGCTGCTGGACGCCTTCGGAGCGTTCACCGTGCGTGGCGTCTCGTGTTACGAGTCCTCGCACATCGTCGTCGAGCATCCTGCCCTTGCTGCGCTCACCGACGCGCAGCTTTCCAACTGGGGCTGCTCGGTCCATGAGGCGTTCGATAGCTACCCGCAGGACTTCGTGCCGCTCGCGATCGCACTCGACAACGGCAGCGACTACACCGCGCCAGACGGCACGCAAGGCACCCCGTACATCCTCGCGCGCGGCAAGACGACCTCGCTGATCGGCCGCAACATCGTTGCGCTCGGCGACTCCGTGAGCGCCGGCGAAGGCATCGGCTACGGCTGGGAGTGGAACGGGAAAGACAAGTGGGAGCGCCCGCTGGACAGCGACGGCCTGCCGATCGACCCCTTCTGGCTCGTCAACGAACAGCCAGAGGTTTGTCATCAGTCGCTCCTCGCACACCCGCGCCTGCTGGCGGCAGCCCTCAACGCGAAGGTGACCGCGCTGGCCTGCACCGGATCGACCGCGTACAACGGCGTGCTCGATAACCGCACGAACGCGGACTGGAAGGATGCGTTCGGCGACCCGATCGTCCCGGAGCGTCAGCTCGGCAGCGACACGATCGCCCGCGCCGCCGGCCCCAACCCGAAATACGACGACGCGAAAGCCGATGTGGTCACGCTCAGCCTCGGTGCGAACGATGTCGACTTCGAAGGCGAGGTGAAGTCGTGCTACGGAACATGGGCGAACTGCGGCTCCAAAGATGATGCTGCGGAGGTTGACCGCAAGATCGAGGAGTCGATCACGAAAGAGAGCGCCAATAGCAACAACACGAGCAACCTGCGGAAAGTGCTCGACGAGATCGTCGCCCGTGGCGAGGCGGCCGGCAAGGTGCCGCTCGTGGCGCTGACCGAGTACATCGACCCGTTCCCGGCGAGCTACCCGTCGAAGAGCAAGTGCATCGATGTGAATCCGTCGAACTTCCTGGGAACCAATCTTTCCTCCAGTGAATTCGACTACCTGCGGCAGTCGCTCCGCAAGCTCAACAAGGCGCTGGAAGAGGTTGGCGCAGACTACGAGAACGTCGTCGTGGTCCCCGCGCCAACGATCGACGATCACCGCTTCTGCTCGGCTGATCCGTGGGTTTTCGGCCCGTCGATTGCCTATACCGACTGGGGCAAAGACCAGGACAATGCCGCGCCGTTCCATCCGACCGTTGACGGCCAGCAGGCGATCGCCGACAACCTCGTCCCGTACGTCCGTGACCGCTACTCGGTGCGCGCCGGGAACGGCAGCGTGATCCAGTTCCCGAACTCCGGGCCCCGGCTGACCTTCTCGAACGTCACGACGCCCGGCTCGGTCGCGATCGTCAACGTGCCGGCCTCGTCGCTGCCGCCGCAGACGACCTTCAACCCGCAGCAGACGTTCACGATCACCTCCTCGGCGGTGACCACCGGTTCGACGACGATCGACCTCGCCGCCACGCAGCAGCAGCAGCTCTACCACTACACCGGCGGCAGCTGGCAGCAGGTGCCAACGACGTACGCCGGCGGGCGCCTGCAAGGCACGGTGTCGAGCTTTTCGCCGTTCGCACTCGGAGAACCGGCGCCGAAGGTTGCCGCCGCGCTCAGCGTCCCGGCGACGCTCAACAGCACCGTAACCGCCACACTCGACGCCGGTGGATCGTCGGTCGCTTCGCCGGGAACCATCAAGGCATACGACTGGGAGTTCGACGACGGCTCGACCGCCACGACCACGACCGCAACAACGACGCACCGCTGGGCAAATGCCGGGACGTACGCCGTCAAGGTGACTGTGCGCTCCGATGCAGGCTCTCGCGACACCGCCACGCAGACGGTGGCGGTCACCAACGCGGCGCCGACCGTCGCAATCGGCGGCGTGGCAGCAGCGCCGGGTGTCGCGGCAACGCTGACCGCAGCTGCCGCCGACCCAGAGGGCGGCGATGTTGCCGTCAGCTGGGACTTCGGCGACGGTTCCGATAGCGCCGGTGGCACACGCGTGACGCACACCTGGGCGAACGCCGGCTCGTACACCGTGACGGCGAGCGCGACCGACGATCAAGGCCAGCTCGTGACCGATACACGGGTCGTCGAGGTCACCCCGGAGCCGACCCCCACCTCGACGCCGGTCGTGACGGAGGAGGGAGCCGAGGCAACGCCCACGCCGACTACGACGCCGGAGCCGCTGACGACCCAGACGCCACTGGCTGACATCACGCCGCTCGGTGTGACGTTCGGTGCGAAGGGGATCAAGCGCAGCGGTCCGCGCGGACTGAAGCTCGCGTGCGTCGCGACGGCGTCGTCGGTCGGGAAGCGGTGCCGGGTGACGGTGACCGCCGGCAGCAAAGCCGGTGGCAAGCAGCTCGCGAACGCGAAGACGACCTTCACCGCCAAGCAGCCGACCAGCCGCACGGTGACCGTCACGCTCAAGCCCGCCGCCTGGAAGATCGCCCGCAGCAAACGCAAACTGCGCGTGCAGATCACCCTGCTCGACGCCAAAGGCACCAAGCTCGCGACGAACAGCCGCGTGTACACCGTGCCCAAGCACTAGCCGCACGCAGCAGCACGACCGCGCCGGGCCGGTTGAGCGCGTCGCCGCAAACGCGGCGAAGCGCCCCCCGGCCGGGGCGCCTTCGCGTC
>JASGGQ010000196.1:0-3292 GCA_047604965.1 Patulibacter sp.
GATCGGCGGCGCTTGCCGGCAGCCGCGTGCCGGCCGGCATGCGGCTGCGGCGTTGACGTAGCGGCGGGATCGTCGCCGGGAATCACGCTCGCGGCCGATGCGCCAGCTTGCGCCGGCTGCTGCGCCACCGGCGATCGGGTGGGCGTCTGCGTCGATGCGTGATCGTCGATCGCCGGCGTGGTGGCGGCGACGGCCACCGGCCGCAATTCGTCGCCGGGCACAACCGGCGGCGCGTCGCGCGGCGCGAGCAATGCCAGCGCCAGCAACCCGGCGGCAACGACCACCAGCAGGTGTGGCAGCGAGCGCCCACGCGCGGCATCGGGCTGCGGTGGAGCCAGCGCCTCGGAGAGCGGGCGTACAGCGGCACGGCGGGCAGGGCGAACGAAAAACCTCACTATCTATAAGAGGCGCCAGCGGCCAAAGTTTCGCCCCCTCCCGACAAAATTCGCCGTGCTCCGCGCCGCCGTAGCGCACCGCGCGGCGGGAACCGGTGCAAGTGCGCTAACCTGCGCCGTCGCATGGCTGCAGAAGCTCCTACCTACGACCTCGTCGCTCTCCTCGACCCGGCTGTCGACCACGACACGCGCGAAACGCTGCTCGCTGAAGTTGAGCAGCGCATCATCGCCGAGGGCGAACTGGTCGGCGCGCAGGACTGGGGCGTTCGCCAACTTGCCTTCGAAATCGGCAAGCACAACCAGGCGTCGTACCACCTGATTCAGTTCAAAGGTCCGACCGGCCTGATTTCTGAGATTGATCGTCAGTTGAAGATCGCCGACCCGGTCGTGCGCTTCCGGATCATCAAGAACGGCAACAACCAGCCTGAGCCGGTTGCGCCCGGTGAGCCGGTTGCCGGCACCGCCGATCGCAACGACCGCGATCGCGACCGGTAGCCGATTCGCTGAACCCTTCGCTGCCGCGCGCGGCGAATTGATCGGCGGATCCCGAGCGGCCGGCCGGCCAACGTGTGGCCGCTCCGGCCGACAGAGACAACACTTTTGCGGGCGCCGAACGGCGCCCGGCGTCGTTGGTGGGGCGGCAGCGGCCTGGTCGGAACGCGGCCAAGGCGGAGACGCCCGGCGACACTTTGCAACGAGTTCCACGCACATTGCGGCCTCTTCGTGCCAGTTCTGCCACAAGGCTGCAACATCGCCGTCGTGACGCTCCGGCCGTCCATACACTGGCGACAAGCAAACGGAGCGAGAGCAGCATGGGCTTTCAGATCAACCAGGTGGTCGTGTCCGGCAACCTGACCCGCAACCCCGAATCACGCACCACACCAGGTGGCACGGTGATTACGTCGATCGGCATCGCGCACAACGAGCGTCGTCGCAACCAGCAGTCCGGTGACTGGGAGGATCGCGCACACTTTTTCGACGTGACGATCTTCGGCGGCCAAGGCGACTGGCTCGCCAAGAACGCCGGCAAGGGCGACCCGGTGACGGTCGCCGGGCAACTCCAGTGGCGCTCGTGGGAGGATCAGCAGGGCAACAAGCGCTCTGCCGTTGAGATCCTCGCCCGCGACGTCGTGCTCGGCCAGCGCGGCGGTGGAGCCGGTCAGAGCGGCGGCTACGGCGGCGGGCAGCAGCACAATGGCGGCTACGGCGGCGCGCAACAAGGTGGCCAAGGTGGCGGCTACGGCGCTCAAGGCGGCGGAGGCTACGGCGGCGGCTATCAGCAACCGGCGCCGCAGCAGGGCAGCTACGCACGCGGCGGCAACGACGCGGCCGTCGACACCAGCGACTTCGCGCCGGCCTCGCAGCGCGGCGCCCTCCCCGACCCCGGCGACGACGACATCCCGTTCTAGACGAGTGATTCCACGGCCGCGCGCCGGGAGCTGCGCGGCGGCGCATGCGCCCACCGTGGGGGAGCGTTGAACGGACCCGTGGAGCGCCCCCGGACTCGCGGTTACCCAAGGCTGGATGTTTGCCCCAACACCTGTTACCGTGCTCCCACTTCGCGTGCGCCAGTCCCGGCCGAGTTGCCCGCGATCCGTCCCGCTTCCCGGGGAGTCCTGTCCCATGTCCCGCCCTGTTTTGCGTCGCCGCCGGCGCCTGCTCCGCAGCACGATCCTGGCCGCACTTGGCGTGCTGGCCGGTGCCGCGCCGGCCGGTGCCTACCCCGGGTTTTACACCCCGCCGTCGCCATTGCCCGACGCACCACCCGGCACCGTGATCCGCAGCGAGCCGGTCAGCTACTCCCACTCGTGGACCAAACCGCCGCGCGGAACGCGAATCTGGCGGATGCTCTACACCTCCGAGAATGCGCTCGGCGACCAGATCGCCGTCTCCGGCGCGCTCTACCACTCACAACGCTACGGCCTCTCCGCGCAGCGCCGGCCGCTCGTCGCCTATGCACTCGGCTCGCAGGGCACTGGCGACCGCTGTGCGCCGTCGCGACGCATCAACAACGGCGGTGTGCAGGACTTTTTGGTCATCAACATCCTGCTCGACCGCGGCTACGACGTGGTCGTCAGCGATTACGAGGGGCTCGGTACGCCCGGCGATCACGCCTACGCGGTCAACCTCTCTGCGGCACACACGGTGCTCGACATGGTCCGCGCCGCACGCAACTTCGCGCCGGCCGGCCTCTCCAGCCAAGCGCCAACGGTCGTCTACGGCTACTCGCAGGGCGGCGGCGCAGCGGGGATGACCGCCGAACTCCAGCCGTCCTACGCGCCTGACGTGCCACTGCAAGGCGTCGCTGCCGGTGGCGTGATCGCCGACCCGTACGCCGCCGGGCAATCGCTCGATGGCGGCCAATACGCCGGCTACCTCTTTGCGGCGGCCGTCGGCTACGACGCCACCTACCCCGAGCTACAGCTCGCGCAGTACCTCAACGAACGCGGCACCAAGGAGCGTGCGTCGACGATCCTCGACCTCTGCTTCGACGACATCCTCAGCACCTACAAGGGCTTTCACATCAGTGACGTGACCACCACCAACCCGCTCGATGCGCCGGCGTGGCGCACCCGACTGGCGGACAACGCGCTCGGCAAGTCGGCGCCACCGATGCCGGTGTACCTGTTCCACAGCCGCAGCGACGAGGTGCTGCCGTTCGCCGCGACCGCAAAGCTGCGCCAGCAGTGGTGCGCGGAGGGCGCTACCGTCGAGTGGCATCCGTACAGCGGCCTCAAGCATCTCGCCACGGCGATCGTCGGGCTGCCCGACGCACTGCGCTGGATCGACCAGCGGCTGCGCGGCCGGTCGGCGCCGGGCGACTGCCCGAAGGCCTAGGTGGTTGATTCCACGGCCTGGCACCGCGTCTGCACGCGCCTCGCGGCGCCCTCGATGAC
>JASGGQ010000197.1:0-3275 GCA_047604965.1 Patulibacter sp.
GGGTGGTGTTGCGGGGGGGGGGGTGGTGCCCCCACACCCCCCCCCCCGCCACTCGAATCCCCAGCGTTAGGGGGTCGTCGAACTGACGGGAGTCGTTGCGGGCGTCGTGCTCGCCGCCGTTTGCGAGCCGGCGTCGGCGTCGAAGCCGGAGATCAGCCACGGCGCTTTCGTGGCCGAGCGCGTCAACTCGATCGAGCGCTCGGGACCGTCCTTTTGCACGGTGATCCGCGCGACCGCTGTGGTCGCCTTCGTCTCCGAGCCGTTGAGCGTAATCGTGTCGACGACGAGCTTGGTGTAGTCGGCGTTGCGAATCGCGCGATCGACGGCTTTCGCGCAGTCGCCGCCGCCGGCTTTCGCGAACGCTGCCGCGAGCTGCGTGGTCAACAGATCGGAGCAGATATCGGATGCTTTGCGGTCGTCGGCCAGTTCGGAGAGCTTTGTGACGACCTCCTTCACCTCAAGCTTGGCGCCGGTAAACGAACCGCCGGACGACTGCTCGGTGGTGCAGGCGCCGAGCAGCAGCGGCGCGCTGAGTGCGGCGACCAGCCACGGCGAACGCGGAGAGCGGGGCAGGGCGGCAGGCACGCGGCGAGGATAACGAACGCTGTTGCGGCTACGCGGCAAACCGCGGGCCGGCCGGCGTGGCCGTCAGCGACGGGTCGTCGGGGCGGCGAGCGTTGGCCGGTCTGCTGCCGGCCACTGGCCCGCCGTGCGTGCGCCCGTTGCCTGGATCCCGCTGCGTCGCTGCTTCGGCGCGGGCTCGCTGCTTGGAGAGCCACACTGGGAACACGTCCGCCGGCTGCGGGCGCGCGAACAAATATCCCTGGAGCCGCTCGCAGCCCATCCGCAGGAGCTGTTCGCGCTGCGCCTCGGTTTCCACGCCGGCCGCAACGGTCTCGGCGCCGAGCGCGCGCGAAAGGTACAGGCTGGCATGCACGATCGCGCGATCAACACCATCTTGCGCGATGTCGTTGACGAACGCACGGTCGATCTTGATGCCGCTGACCGGCAAGCGCTGCATCCACGTCAGCGAACTGTGGCCGGTACCGAAGCCGTCGAGCATCGAGCCAACCCCGAGCTCACGCAGCCGCGTCACCTGCTGCACCGCACCATCGAGGTCATTGACGCTGATCCCCTCCGTGATCTCGATGTGCAGCCGCTCGGCCGGAAGTCCGGAACGGTTGAGCGCGGCGAGTACATCGTCGACGAAACCTTCCGAGAGCAACTGCACCGGCGAGATGTTCACCGTCACCGAGATCGGCTGATTGCCAACGTGCGGCCACTGTGCCGCACGGGTACACGCTTCACTGAGCACCCACCGTCCGATCTGGCAGATCATGCCGGTATCTTCGGCGAGCGGGATGAACGCGTCCGGATTGACGGCGCCGCGCCGGAGATCGACCCAGCGCAGCAGCGCTTCAGCGGCCACCACGCGCCCTTCACGGGCCGTCACGATCGGCTGGAAGGCAAGCAGGAAGTCGCCGCGTTCGGTGGCCACTCGCAGATCCTCGGCGAGTTCCTCACGGTCACGGCGTGCTCGCTCCATGACTGCGTCGTAGTAGCCGACGCGATCGCTTTCGGCGCTGCTGAGCGTGTCGGCGGCGTGATCGGCATGCGCGAGGATCGCGGCCGGTGTCTCGCCGGGCAGACCGACGGTCAACCCGACTCGGGGGTCGACAAGCAGGTCGCGCCCACCGATCGACAGCGGCGCAGCCAACTCGCGTGCGATGCGTTGCGCCAGCGCTTCGCGTTGTTCGCGCGTCAGATCGCTCGCGAGGATCGCGAAGCGCGGGAAGGCCGGACGCGCCAGCGTGGCGTTCGGGCCCGCGATCGTCGCCAGCCGTTGCGCGATCAGCCGGATCAGCTCGCTGGTTTCATGTGGCTGAAGGTTCGCCGCGACCGAGCGCAGGCCGGCGAACCGAATCAGGATCGCTGTGATCTCGGCAGCGCCGCCGGCGTGCAACCGGCGGCCGAGGAGTTCCAGCAGCTTCGCTTCGTTCGGCAGGCCGGTCAGCTGGTCGTGCAGCGCGAGATGCCGAAGTGCGCGCTGGCTGTGCTCGCGTTCGGAGACGACCGAGCCAATGATGAGCGCGAGCATCGTGCCGGTGAGCAGGAAGCCTTGGAGGCCGAGCAGCGCCGCCTGTGGGCCGACGATCGTCAGCAACGCGCCGCTGGAGGCCGACCAGGTTACGGCGCCGGTTACCGCGCCGACGACGCCAAAGCGCAGCGCGATCCACGAGAGTGGAAGCATCGCCACGCCGCGCAGACTCTCCCCGCCGAGGACGTAGATCGACGGGGTGGCGAAGATCAGCGCCACCAGTGCAGCGACTGCCTGCGGCTGTGCGAGCACCCGGCGGGGTACAGCCGCGCGGGCGCGCGGCGCGCGGCTCCAAGCAGCGCTGGCCAGCAGGATCGTCGGCGTGACGGTCGCGATGCCGAGCGCGTAGCCGAGGATCAAGTCGCGCAGCATCGGCCAGCTCGCGACATCGGCGTTCACCACCCCGGCGGCGATCAGCAGGCCGATCACCGCGATCGCCGAGACGATCGGCACGGCCAGCAGGCCGATGCCGATCAGCGCCCACACATCACGCACGCGCGCCAGTGGGCGGTCGACGTTGATCGTGCGGCGCAGCGCCAGGCCACCGGCGGTACTCGTGGCTGCGATGGCGACACCGGCGGCCAGGACGCCGGGGAGGGAGGCCAGCGTGAGCGGCACCGGCAGCGTGAGTATCGTGCCGGCGAGCGGCACGAAGGCCATCCGCGCGCCGCCAACGGTCACCAGGCCGACGGCAAGCCCGGCGGCGGGATACCAGTCCGGGGCGCCGTGTGGGCCGCCGACTGCCAGCGCCCACGTCGCGAGCAAGGCGTACAGCGCCGTCCCAACGCCGAGGGCGAGCGGGAGCGGCGCCCTCGCGGTGACCGACTGAGGCTCCATGACCACTCCCTCGGCACCTGGTCGCTCCATCTGAACGGTGCTGGCCACTCGTCCAGGCGCATCGGCACGCTGCGAACAGTTGTTCGGGGGTGTGCGTAGAATGGCCGGTGTGACGCGCGCTGCTGCTCCTCGGTTGCCGGAGCTTCCCGAGTTCGACCCGATGGATGGGTTTAGTGCGCCGGTTCGGGCCTGGTTCGCCCGCGCCTTCGAGCAGCCGACGCGGGTGCAGCGCGCCGCGTGGCCGGCGATCTCGGCCGGCGACCACGCGCTGATCTCGGCGCCGACCGGCGCCGGCAAGACGCTGGCCGCATTCCTGTGGGCGCTCGACCGGTTGGCGGCC
>JASGGQ010000198.1:0-3222 GCA_047604965.1 Patulibacter sp.
TTGTTGTGTGTTATGGCCCGCCCCCCCCAGTCGTGGGGGGGGCCCTCGGCGATCCACTCGCCGGGCCGCCGCCGCGTGCCATCGTCGAAGACTTCCCACAGGTCGCTGCACGCCAGGCCAAGCTCCGGGTCGGCTTGCAGCTCACCGACGAGTCGCTCGAGGTAGTCGGGCTGCCAGCGGTCGTCGTCGTGCAGGATCGCGAGGTAGTCGCCCCGCGCGAGATCGAGCGTGGCGATGTGATTGTCGACGAAGCCGAGCCGCTGCGCGTGGGGGATGTACCGCACGCGCGGGTCGGCGGCGGCGACGACGGCGTCGTGCAGGCTGCCACCGGAGTCGTCGCCGACGATCACTTCGAGATCGGTCAGCGTTTGCTGCAAGACGCTGGCGAGCGCGGCGCGGAAGAAGGCACTATCGCGGTGCGCCGGCATCGCGACGCTCACGAGCGGCCGGGGCGTCACCGGACGGCGAACCCGCTGGCTTTGTACCCGTCGACCAGGAGTCGCGGCGACAGACCGAGCTCTTCGCAAGCCTCGATGTACGCATGCGAGAGCGATACATCGTCGCTGGTGAGCGCGCCGCCGCTGGCGAGCCGCTGGCCGGCGAGCCGCAACTCGAGCCGCATGTGCAAGTACGAGTGGTCGCTGTCGTGGAAGAACAGGCCGATCGGCGGGAGCTTGGCGAGCTGCGCGTCGAACTCTTGCAGCGTGCCGCTGTCGAGCAGATGCAGTTGCCAGCGCTCCTTTTCCTCCGGGTCGATCAGGCCGCCGACGTCGTTGCGCACATCGAACGAGTGCAGTGCGCCGCTGCCGTTCTTCGCGAGCGCGCGCAGGAAGATCACCGACGACCAGCCGTTCGCCGTCCCCGTTTCGACGACGACCTCGGGTTGGAGTGCGCGCGTGAGCGTGTACAGCGCCAGGCCGGTTTCGCGGGCGGTGCGCCACAGCGGCGGCATCGGCAGGGTGCGGGACGCGGCCCGCTCGACGAGCGCCTTATCGACCTGCTCGTACTCGCGTTCGTAGGCGTCGAGTTGATCGACCGGCACGTCGGGCAGCAGCGCGCCGAGCGTGTCGCGCGGGCTGGTGTCGAGCGCGGCGCGCGCGCCGATCCCCGGTGCGCTGGCGGTATCGATCGCTCGTCCGGCGACGCGCCGCGCGATCCGTCCGACGAGCGCGCGGCCGACCAGATCAGGGGCAAGTGGCGCCACTCGCACGGCACGGCGCAGGCTGTCGAGGGACATGCGGGCCATCGTACCGGTGGGGCGGGCGGGCAATCGGGCAGCTGTCCAACGGCGCGGTCACCGGGCGATGCCAAGGTGTTGATCGGCGGCGCGGCGGCGGGGTTCGGCACGCCGGAGTCGACACCGAGTCGACGAACTGACCGTGAGTCACTAGTATCGACCCGAGCGCTCCTCGCCCGCTTTCCGGAATCGGCCATGCGCCTGTGGCAGCCGGCAGCAGAGCGGGGTGCCCCACGTACTTCCGGAGGATCCCTATGGACGCCAGCCAGACCGACCTCGAAACCGCAGCCACGATCGCATCCGACGCCGCTGAGAGCGAGCAACTCACCGAGGTCGCGACGGCTCCTGTGCCGGCGCCGGAGCCGGAGTCGCCGCGCGTTATCGCGAGCGATGAGCCGGCGCCGACGCTGGTCGTCCGCAACCCGGCGACCGGCAAGGTGATCGCCGAACTGCCGGCGATCACGGCCGATGATGTGCCGGAGCTCGTCGAACGCGCGCGTGCCGTGCAGGGCCGCTGGGCCGCGATCGGCGCCGACGAGCGCGCCAAGCTGTTCAAGGCGCTGCGCAAGTGGCTGTACGCGCACGAAGCGGAGTTCACGAGCACGATCTCCAGTGAGGGCGGCAAGCCGATCGAGGACGCCTTCTACCTCGAATGGCTGTACGCGATGTCGTCGCTGGCGTATTGGCCGCGCGTCGCCCCGTCGCTGCTGGCCGACAAGCGTCGGTGGGCCCGCAACCGCCTGTTCGTCGGCAACTCGACCGTCGAACGGCAGGTGCCGCACGGCGTCGTCGGAATCATCGGCCCGTGGAACTACCCGTTCGTGAACTCGATCGGCGATGCGATTCCCGCGCTGCTGGCCGGCAACGCGGTGATCCTCAAGCCGGCCAGCAAGACGCCGCTGACCTCGCTGCTGATGCAGCGTGGGATGCGCGAGGTCGGCTTCCCGGAGGATGTGTTCCAAGTCGCGGTCGGGCCGGGCGCGGTTGGTAGCGCGATCGTCGACCACGTCGACATGATCATGTTCACCGGTTCGACCGAGGTTGGCAAGGGCGTCGCCCGCCAGGCAGCGGAGCGGCTGATTCCGTTTTCGGTCGAGCTGGGCGGCAAAGATCCGCTGCTGGTGCTCTCCGACGCCGACGTGCAGAAGGCCGCCGATCACGCGCTGTACTACTCGCTCGTCAACGGCGGGCAGACCTGCATGTCGATCGAGCGGGTCTACGTCGAGTCGCCGGTCTATGACGAGTTCGTCGAGCGGCTACTCAACGGCTTCGACCGGGTGGATTTCGGCGATCCCGCCGGGGGGCTGGGCACCGTCGAAGTCGGCTCGATGACGGTCGGCAGCCAAGCCGACGAGATCGCCGAGCAGGTCGCCGACGCCGTCGCGAAGGGCGCGAAGGTGCTGCGTGGCGGCAAGAAGGTCGTCAAGGGCGATGGCGCCATCTACTTCGAGCCGACGGTGCTCGTTGATGTGGCGCACGGCATGGAGATCGTCGACGAGGAGACATTCGGGCCGACGATCCAGGTGATGCGCGTGCGCGATGCCGAGGAGGCGGTGCAGCTCGCCAACGACTCGAAGTACGGCCTCGCTGCCGCCGTGTACTCCAACGATCGCCGGCGGGCCGAAGCGATTGCGCGGCGGCTTGAAGCCGGCACCGTCGCGATCAACGACTCGCTTGTCTTCTGGGCGGAGCTTCAGATGCCGATGGGCGGCTGGAAGCAGTCCGGCGCCGGGATGGGCCGCCACGGTGAGATCGGCCTGCTGAAGTACACGAAGCTGCAAAGCCTCTTCATCAGCCGCACGCCGCTGAAGAAGATGCCGCAGATGTTCCCGTACGGCAAAGGCAGCAAGTTGCTCAAAGCGGCGACCAAGCTGTTCTTCCGCGTCTAGATGATTGATTCCACGGCCTGGCACCGCGTCTGCACGCGCCTCGCGGCGCCCTGGATGACGTGGCGATCCACCCCAGGCCACCAGCATTGTGGTGGC
>JASGGQ010000199.1:0-3164 GCA_047604965.1 Patulibacter sp.
GGCGTGCCGTCATCGCGTTTTGCGTCAGCGCCCAGCGCGTACTGTTTGCCCTCCGGCGAGCTCCATTCAAGGCGACCGGCGTGCGCGTCGGCGAGTGCCAGCTGCCCGCCGATGACGTTCGTCCAGTGCGGCGTATTGGCATCTTCGAAGTCGGCGAGCCACACCCGAGCCCCGGCGTTGAGCGCGTTGATCGCCATCTTCGCGTCGGTCGGTCCGGTGATCTCCACGCGCCGGTCGGCAAGCGCAGCTGGAACCGGGTCGATCGTCCACTCGCCGTCGCGCACCGCAGCGGTCTGTGGGTCGAAGTCGATCGTGCCGGCGGCGGCTACGGCGTCGCGGCGGGCCGTGCGTTCGGCGAGCAGCGCGTCGCGACGAGCATGGTATTTCGCGTCGAGCTCGGCGATGACCTCCAGTGCGCGCGGCGCAAGGATCTCGTCGAAGCGGTCATGCATCGGGCCTGCGATCTGTAGCGTCGTCGACGTCGTCTCAGGCATGCGTGGTCCTCGGGGTGTTCGAAGGTTGAGCGGGTCGTTCACGATGAGCTGCGGCCGCTGCGCGCGCCGCCGGGCGTCGCGAGCGGCGCCTCACAGCAGATCCCGGGCCATCGTGATCGGCAGCGCCGCCGCGAAGCGCCGCCCGATCGCCGCGCGGGCCTCTGGCGTGGGGGTGCCGAAGGCCCGTAGCCGCGCGAGGCCGCCATCGGGGTAGACGTTGAGACGCAGCTGGGTGAGCGGGCCGGTGTCGGCATCGGCGACGGGGAAGCGGTGGCGTACGTCGGGCTGGACGGGGGTACGCGGCAGTACCTCCTGCCAGGGCTCGTCGCCGTGGCGGCCTTCGACGATGCACGAGCCGGGTGCGTTTCCGACGAAATGCGAGGCGTCGAGTTCGATCAGGCGTACATGTCCTGCCGCAGCAAGTTGGAAGATGACCCAGTCGTGGCCGTGGTCGCGGCGCCGGGCTGTCTCCCAGCCTTCACCCATCGTGCGGGCCGGGCCGGGCAGGATCAGGTTCGTCGCCGAGCTGTAGAAGGCGTTGGAGGAGTCGAGCACCAGCCCGCCATTCTCCAGCGCGGCAAGGTCGAACGGCCCGGCGTCAACGATCCGCGGATCGAGCACCGGCGTGCCGTGGACCCGCAGCCGGGCGACGCCGCCATCGGGGTAGATCCGCAGCCGCACATGTGTCACGAGTTCCCCGGCGATCGCATCGTCGTCGTGTGGATCGGCGCTTTCGAGCACGGTAAAGCGGTTGTGCGCGTCGGCTTGGAGCGGTGCGCGGCGCACGAGCGGGCGCCAGTCGGCGTCGCGCACGACGTTGAGATCGGGGTAGCCCGCGACGGCACACCCCTCGACCGATGCTTCGGGCGGGTAGTTGCCGGTGAAGTGCGAGGTGTCGATGTCGACGGCGAAGACGATGCCGGGCACGCCAAGCCGGATGATTGCTTCGTCGTAGGCGTCCGGTCCGGCGTCGCGGCGGCGGCGGGTTTCCCAGCCGTCGTACACCTGGCCGCGCGTGCCGAAGGTCGCGGGGTGAAAGACCGGTGTCGACGGCTCGATCAGGTTGTCGCGGGCGGCGAAGAGTTCGTCGTTGGCCCACGGCACCGACGAGCCGAGCAGACGGCTCGCGAGATCGGGGTAGCGGGAGAAGACGTCGGTCATCGAGCTTGAGCCAGTATGCCAGCGCGACGCAAACGTTTGCAACCAGCGTGCCGTACCGCTGCGGGCGCCGACCGTCTCGCCTGCGGGCCGTTTACGCGACGCGCCGGCCGGCCAGATCGATGAGTGCGGCGAGCGAAACGCCGGTCGCCGCCTCAAGTTCCTGCTGCGTCGCAGCGCCGATCGCGGCCGCCCGCACCGCACCGGCCGCGAGCGTTTGCGCGGTCGCCGGTTCGTCGAGTGTCGCCGAGGGGGCCGCTGGCGCGTTGTGGCCGCCGCGATCGTCGCCGGCCGGTGGCGCCGCCGCCGCCAGGTAGGCCGCCAGACGCTGAAGGTTGTCGGCCAGGCCGCGCCGCGCCGCGCAGATCACGGCGAGGTGGCGCGTGACGAGCTGCGCCGGATGGAGATCCCAGCCTTGCGGAATGCCGTCGGCAAGCGCGGCGCTCACCAGCTCGGCATGCGCGCGCCAGCCCGCATGCACGGCATCGCGGTCGCCGACCGGCAGGCGGTTGATCGAGCCGTCGCTGACTTCCACGCCGGTGCCGGCGGCGGCCAGGCGCATCACCTCCTTGGCGAAGCGTGCGACGCCGTGGCGCGCATGCTGCTCGGCAGCGGGGACGCCGAGCGCGGCGGTGTAGTCGTAGGTGCCGAAATGCAGGCCGGTGCAGCGGCCGTCGGCGGCCTCGAGCATCGGTGCCAGCACGAGCCGGCCGTCGGCAGCGAGGATCGTCTGTGGTGTCTCGACCTGGATCTCGAAGCGCACTGCGCCCTGCGCGATGCCATGCGCTCGCTCCAGCGCGCCGAGCAGCTCTACGTAGGCCTCGACCTGTCGCAGATCGACGACTTTCGGCAGCGTCACGACGAAGCCGCGCGGCAGCTCGCCGCCGCCGGACGTGAGCCGTCCGAGCAGCCGATCGAGCGTGCGCACCGCGCGGTGGCGCGTGGACTGCTCCAGGCTGCGATGGCGGATGCCGCAGCGCCGCGGGCCGTTCGGCGCGGCGCTCTCGGCCAGCAGCGTTGCGGCGGCGCGGTCGGTGTCGGCGTCCTCCTCGGCGTCGCTGTGCGGGCCGTAGCCATCTTCGAGATCGACGCGCAGATCGTGGATTGGCCGTTCGCTCAGCGCGGCACGCAGCAGCGGCCAGGCGTCGGCTACTTCCTGTTCGGGTAGGCCGCTGGCGGCGGCCAGCAGCTGCGGCGTCGAGCCGTGCGCGTCGAGCGCGTCGAGCGCGTCGTGGCCCCACTGCGCACAGCAGCCTGGGGTAGCGCGGTCGGCCGGGATGTAGACGGTGTGCAGCGGCTGGCCGGCCTGGCTGCCGCCGGGGTAGCGTCGCTGCGACCAGGCATCGAACGCTGCGAGGTGCGCGTCGATTGCTGCCACTGCGGCGTGCGGCAGCCGGCCCGGGCCGGCTGCGGTGTCGGGTGTCATCGCTGGCTCCGGGTGGTCGCCGGCTCGGTCGCCGGCTCGGTGGGCGGTTGGGTGGGCGGCTCGGTGGGCGGCAGCGGCTGGCTGCC
>JASGGQ010000200.1:0-3094 GCA_047604965.1 Patulibacter sp.
GTGCAGCACCGTCGCATGCAGCGGCGTCACATCAACGCGCCAGGTGGCATCCACACCGGCACCAAGCGCGATCACGACCGCTGCGCGGATCACGCCGCCGCTGGTGACGGCAACGGTCCGGCCGTCGACGGCAGCGCGCGCGTCGAGCCAGCCGCGTACCCGTGCGACGAGCTGTTCCAGCGACTCGCCGCCGTGCGGGGCGGCGGCCGGGTCGGTCATCCACGCGCCGACGCCCGCCGGATCTTCCTCATGCAGATCGGCGAGCGTACGCCCGCGCCAGCGGCCGAAGTCGCATTCGTCGAGTGCCGGATCGAGCGTCGGCGCAAGACCCAGCAGTTCGGCGGTTTGCTGCGCGCGCCGCGACGGGCTGCTCCACGCCTCGCCACTGCGCGCGACCAGCCCGGCCAGCGCGCCGGCAGCTTCGCGGCCGGACTCGTCGAGTGGCTCGTCAAGCGGGAAAGCGGCGCTGCGCACGGCGCTCGTCGACCCATGCCGGATCAGCGTCAGCCGCTGCATCTGAGGCCTCCGGCGGCGGGCCGCCAGGCGCCACCACACGGCATCGACCATCTGAGGTGGAAGCGGCTCGGCGAGGTCACGATGCGGACGGACGCTACCGCACACCGGCCACGTCGAACGGGCGCCCCGAAACGCCGCGTGCCGCCAGCACCGGAAGGTGCTGACGGCACGGGGAAGCCGGGCTGGCGCTCCTCGCGCCACCGGCCACACCATCACGCCCGGCGGGCGCGTGGCGGCGTTAGCAGGAGCTGCTGGCGAAGCTGCTGAGCTCGCTGTCCTTAATCGCGGTGTGCGAGCCGCAGATGAAGGGCGCGTACTGCGTGTCGCCATCGACGTAGCGCTTGAGCCAGGCAACGGTCGCTGCGCCGACGCGGGCGCTCGGCGAGTTCGAGGCGAAGTGGCCGGCGCCGGAGAGGACGGCGAGCACCTTCGGCGTCGTGCTCGGCAGCGAGTTGTAGAAGGTCTTCGCGTTGTTGGCGACCGGTGCGATGAAGTCCCACTGCGCGCCGATCTCCAGCTGCGGCACGGTCACATCGCTGTAGCTGATGCCGGGGTTCCACGGCTCAAGGCCGACGGCAGCCTTCAGCGCCGGGCGCTGCCGCGACGCTTCGAGCGTTGCGCCGCCACCCATCGAGTGACCGACGACCGCCTCGCGGGTCGCGTCGGCGAGCGTGCGCTCATTCGAGGTGGAGGTCACGAAATCCAGCGCGGCAAGCAGCTGCGTCGCGCGGCTCGTCGGGAAGTCGGTGAAGGTGTTGTTGACGTTGAAGGCGATCGTCACGAAGCCGAACGACGCGACCTTCTGCGCGAGCCACGAGACCGAGCTGGTGGTCTCGGTAAAGCCGGGGGCGAAGGCGACGACGCCGAACGTTTGACCGGAGGTGCCGGACGGCGCGAAGACGGTCGCCGCGCCGAAGCCGGGGGTGGCGCTGTCGGCGTAGACGGTGCGCGACAGCGAATAGGAGCCGGCGTCAGCGCGCAGCGAGCTGGCGGTCGGCGTGGTAGCGGCATGCGCCGCAGCGGGGGACAGAGCAGCAAACGCCACGGCAGCGCCGAGGGCGAGACGGGAAGAGCGCATCTTCGACCTTTCTGGGGACGGGGGCAGCACCGGGGGCGCTAGCAATGGGACAAGTCGCACACATGCCGGCGACCGGCTTCAAGGTACTCCTGAGTTTCGCGACTGCAAAGGGACCTGCCGAAAGATGGAGAGGCGTTCACCTTTCGCGCTCGGGCGATGAGCGCGGCAGCCCCTCGGGATGAGCGCCGCAACGGCCGTATCGCCCCTGCGCAGCTCGCGCTGTCAACGCGATTGCCGCTCTTGGCCGCCGTGGTAGCCTGCGGTGGCTACGTCGAGGAACCCGGTGAGAATCCGGGACGGTCGCGCCACTGTATCCCGCAAGCGGGAAGTCAGACACTCCGGCGAGCACCCGTTCTTGAGACTATCGGGGCGCAAGACCCCAGAAGGAAGTCGTTCATGGCCACCTCACTCGCCCCCCAAACCGGCGCGACGCCGCAGGCACTCGCTGACGCCAAGGATGCGCTGTGGTACGGCGGCGCGCTCTTCCTCGCGCTCGTGATCTTCTACTTCGTCGGCGTCGACCAGGGCGCCACGTCGCTCTTCGGCAGCGACACCCACATCCACGAGTGGGTTCACGACGCCCGCCACTTCCTCGGCTTCCCCTGCCACTGAGCCGCGCGTTCACGACGGACCTACCGACATGGCTAAAAACATCGTGTGGCGCGGGCTCCTCGCGGGCCTGATCGCCGCCATCCCCGCGTTCATTATCGCCAAGCTGCTCGGCGAGCCGCAGATCAACAAGGCGATCGACTACGAAGGTGGCCGCGACTCGGCGATCGAAGCGCTGCAAGCTGCGGCCGGCAAGGCGGTCGAAGAGATGGGGCACGACCCCTTCAGCCGCGCCACGCAGAGCACCTGGGGACTGCTGACCGGCATCGTGCTGATGGGCATTGCGTACGCCGGCTTCTGGGCGTTTACGTACGGCATGGTGCGCGAGCAGTTCGCGCAGCTCTCACCTCGCGCGCTCGCGCTGCTCGTCGCGATTGCCGGGTTCTTGACGCTGTACTTCTTCCCGACGCTGAAGTACCCGGCCAACCCGCCGGCGATCGGGCACGAAGAGACGATCGGGGCCCGTACCGGGCTCTATCTCGCGATGGTCGCCGTCTCGATCTGCGCGATGATCGTGGCAGTCTGGCTCGCGGTGCGACTCCAGCCGGCCAAGGGCTGGTGGAACTCGATTCTGATCGGTGCCGGCCTGTTCCTCGCGATTCAGATCGTCGCGCAACTCGTCCTGCCGCAGCTCGGCCATCTCAGCGCCAACGTCGCCGAATATGGCCGCCAGGCGACCGAGACGCCGTTGCCGCTCAAGGACGCCAACGGCACGATCGTCTTCCCCGGGTTCCCGGCTGACGTGCTCGCGCAGTTCCGCCTGTACTCGTTGGTCAATCAGCTGGTCCTGTGGGGCGGCATCGGCGTGATCGCCGGCTCGCTGCTGCAACGCGCGACCGCACCGGCCGTCGCCCGCGCGCCGCGCGGCGACCTCGCCGGCCAGGCGGCCTA
>JASGGQ010000201.1:0-3083 GCA_047604965.1 Patulibacter sp.
ACCGTCGGCCGCGGCAACACCGCCGTCGCCCAATTCATCGCCGACCGGCTCACCGAACAACCATTCACGTCAAACTGCTAGGGGGCCGATCCGTGTAGCGCTGCGGCCTGCCTGAGCCCCTCGCCGCGCCGCCGGCCGGCTTCCATGCCCGAGTTCGTCAACGCAGCGAGGGGCGGGCCCCGCACCATCGGGCCCGCCCCTCGTGGCGGTTCGGGAGTCCCCAGCTGCAACCTGGGGACTCCCGCGCGCGCCCCCCTTGTCCTGTCAGGGGGCGAAGGATCGCCGGTGACTAGCTGTCGCTGTCGTCGAGCGAGATCGACTGGTCGATGTACTCGTTGGTGTAGATGTCGGCCGGCGTCAGGCCGTCCTTCACCGGCACGTTCTGCTTCTTGAAGATGTCAGCCGTCAGCTCGATGATCTGCTGCACGCGCTCTTCGTCGATGTCGCCGAGCGCAGGCGTGGAGCCGCTGGCGATGATGCCCTGCTCAACCTGCGCCTTCGCGCCGAACGCAGCCAGCCCAGCCGGATAGTCCCAGCCGCCGTACTGCTTCGCCGCTTCAACGATGATCTTGTTCGTGGCGGTCGGATCCTTGGCGTAGTCGACCTGCGCCTGCTGAATCACCGGCACGAGCTTCTTGAGGCAGGCGTCGAGCTTGCTCTTCTGCGAGGCCTTGATGGCGAGCGCTTCACCGTAGTTCGGGTAGCCCGCATCGGCGATCGAGAGCGTCGCGACCGGCTTCATCCACTGCTTGACGGTGTGTTCGTACTGCCACGGCTCGGCGGTGATGAAGCCCTGCTGCACCACCTTGCCACCGGAGGTCACGAAGCGAGCCGGCGTCCCGTCATACGAGGAGTCGATCTGGCTCTTCTTGAGGATGCCGGCACCGATCAGGTAGTCCATGTAGTAGTTGCCCTTGAAGTAGAGCACCTTCGTATCGGTCTTGCCGACGTCGGCGATCGTCTTGAAGTCGTACGTGTCCGGGTCGAAGATCAGCACCTGCGCCCACTTCTCACGCGGTGCCATCACTTGCAACATCGGCGTCTTCGCCGAGTTGCGCACCGCTTCGTCGGTGTTCTCGTAGCCCAGCGTGATCGAGCTATCGGTGTACATCTGCTGCGTCGGCGTTTGGAAGCCGGTCGCCGGGCCGCCGGCACGCACCTCTACCTGCACGCCGGTCGGCTTGCCCTGGTAGTACAGGTCGCCGCTGACGCGCTTCTTGGACTTGTCGTATTTCGGCGTGCCGCCGATCAGCGCGTACGACTCAGAGTGGTCGGATTCCGGCATCCAGTCGGTCTGAATGACGACCGGGTCCGGGCAGACGCCGGCCAGCGACACGTCGCCGGTCGCCGTCGTGGCCGTCGACGAGCTGGCATCACTCGCGGAATCGTCGCCACCGCAGGCGGCGAAGGTGAGTGCTGAGGCGGTAAGGAATGCGGCGAGCGCGGCTGGTCGACGACCGATAGGCATTGGGCTCCGTTCAGGTGGGGGGGTTGGGGGGCGGAGTGGGCGGGGGTGAAAATGGTCGGCCGCTCGGCAGGTCGGGCACCGCCGGCCGCAGCAGCGCCCGCGCCGGGCGCTTGCCGGGCGTGGCGCTACATGCCACCGCGGGTGGTGGTGTGCCACTTGCCGATCACGCGGCGCTCGGCGACGACCACCGCGAGATACGCGGCCACGCCAAGGAACATCGCGAGGATCACCTCGGTGTACATCCGCTCGTAGCGCAGCTGCGAAGCGTCGAGGTTGATCAGCTGGCCGAGCCCTGGGCTGCCCTGCGTGAAGAAGAAGTCACCGACCACGGCACCGACGACCGCCATCACCGCCGCGACCTTCAGCCCGGTGAAGATCGCCGGCAGCGCGGCCGGGAATTGCAGCTTCGTCAGGCGTGTCCAGCGGCTGACGTCATGCAGCGTCAGTAGGTCGTGCTGCGACTTGTCGGCCGAGAGCAACCCGAAGAGCGCGTTGTTGATGAACGGGAAGACCGAGATCAACACGACCACCAGCACGCGGCTCGGAAAGTTGTAGCCGAGCACCACGCCGACGACCGGCACCAGCGCGAGGATCGGCGTCGTCTGCATCGCGATCGCGTACGGCAGCAGCGCGTTCTCCACCCACTTCGCTTGACTCATCGCCGTCGCAAATGCCAAGCCGAAGACGACGGTCACCAGTAGCCCGACGAGCGCCGACTTTGCCGAGAGCCACAAGCTGGTGAGGATCTCCGACAGGTTCGTCCAGTCGAACACGCCGACCTTGATCACATCCCACGGCAGCGGCACGGTGATCGCTTTGTCTTCGTTGAGCGTGAAATGCAACAGCACCCACGCCGCGATGCCGAGGATGAAGACGATGATCGGCGGTACGAGCTTGCCGGCCAGTGCCGCCGTTTTCGCGGGGGCGACCGTCGCCGGTGGCCGCTGCGCAGCCGGTGCTGCCATGGCTGTCTCCGTGACCTCTGGTTGGGCACTCATGCGTGGGCCTCCCGCAAACTCTCAGAAATTCGGCCGCACAGCTCCGCGAAGTCCGGTTCGAATCGAAGCTCCGGTTCGCGCGGGTACGCAAACGGGATCGCGTAATCGCCGATGATTCGGCCGGGCCGCGCGCTCATCACCAGCACCCGGGTGCTCATGTACACCGCCTCGGCGATCGAGTGGGTAATGAACAGCCCGGCGAACTTCGTCGCTTGGAAGAGGTGCAGCAGTTCGTCGTTGAGCCGTTCGCGGGTGATCTCGTCGAGCGCGCCGAACGGCTCATCGAACAGGAAGGTGCCGGGCTTGAGCGTCAGCACCCGCGCGAGCGAGGCACGCATCTTCATGCCGCCCGAGAGCGAACGCGGGTACTTGTCTTCAAAACCGCGCAGGCCAACGAGGTCGATCGCCTCGTGCGCGGCCGCCTGGCGATCCTTCTGGCTCATCCCTTCCAGCTCGCCGAGCAATTCGACGTTCTTCTGCACGGTGCGCCACGGCAGCAGCGTCGCGTCCTGGAAGACGTAGCCGAGTCCGCCACGGTCGACGATCACTTCGCCGCCGGTCGCCGGCAGCAACCCGGACGCCATCTTCAGCAGCGTCGATTTGCCGCAGCCCGACGG
>JASGGQ010000202.1:0-3043 GCA_047604965.1 Patulibacter sp.
CAGTTGATCGCGCGCTGGCGTTCGTTGGCGGTGCTGTCGGCGCAAGTCCCGCCGCTGTCGCGGCTTTGCGCGCTGCGAAGCTTCCCGGCATCACCTTCCACCCGATCCCGTGGGAGCGCGAAATCCCGGCCGAACTGCGTGACCTCACGCCACCAGGGCCATGAGCGGACGGCCCGCATCGCACCACTTCTCGGGGCGGCCATTGGTGTTCGCACGAACACTTTCTGCCGCACCGAGAAGCAGTGCAGCGTCGGGCGGTGCCGCGCAGGTACCCGGCAGCCGCTTCGCAGGACGTGCCGAGGTGGGTGCCCCACCGGAGCACCGCGCGAACGCTGGACAGGTGTCCGGTGCTCAGGCTTGCCGCCCCAGCGCTGCGGCCGGGCAACAAAAAGACCCCCGGAATCGCGGGGGTCTTGGGAGTGGAGCTAGCCGGATTCGAACCGGCGACCTCCTGGGTGCGATCCAGGCACTCTACCAACTGAGCTATAGCCCCAAGCGGCGATTAGTCTAACGGTTGAGCGGGGCAGGATGCGGCCCCCTTCTGCCGAAGGCGGCCTCACGAACGAGGCCCGGTTCGGCCCCGCTCCCGTACCTCTGATGAGTTTCCGCCGACAGCTCTTCCTCTCCCTCGCGGTGCTGGTCATCGTGCCCGCGCTGATCGCCGCGCTGGCGATCGGCCGCGTCGTGACCGCCAACGAAAACGCCAAAGCTGACGCACGCCTGCAAGCCGCAGCGCGCGTCTCGGATGTGATCGAAACCAGCGAGAATCGGCGAGCGCAGCGGCGCGCCGCCGCCTTGCAACGCGATGTGGGATTGCGCCGGGCATTGGCGACCGGACGCCCAAGCGTGATCGAAGCGGCGCTGCCGGCCGCGCTGCGTCGCCAATCGCTCGTCGCGGCGCGTGTCGACTTTCCCGGTGGTCGCACGATCGACGTTGGCACCACCCCAAGCGTCGGTGTCGCGAAGGTCAAGGCGCCGATCGGGGACGGAGGCCAACAGCTCACGATCACCTTCGCCGCCGAACCGGTCGCCGCCTACGTCAAGGAGGTCACAACGACCGGCGGCGTGCCGGTCGCGCTACTCGGCGGCGATGGCCGCACGCTTGCTAAGAGTGCCGCCTTCCCCGGCGGCGATGCGATCGACCTCTCGGTCACGCCACCACAACCGCACGCCCGCTGGCGCAGCACGCAGCAGCCGGTCGCGACGCTCGGCGACGCGTCGACCGCGCAAGCGGTCTTCGCGCTCAACCCCTCGGGCGGCAGTTCGCCGCTCGCCTCGCGCCTGGTGCTCGGCGTGCTGGCCGCCTTCGTGCTCGTCGGCATCAGCCTCGGGTTTGTGCTGGTGCGCGCCTTGCGCTGGCGGATTGAGACCTTCCTCGGTGCGGCCGAAAAGCTCGGGCGCGGCGACTTCTCCGCCGCCGGCCAGATCCCCGCGACCGGCAGCGACGAGTTCGCGCAACTTGGGCGCGCCTTCATCGGCATGGCGCGCCAGCTCGACCAGCGCGTCGACCAGCTCGAACGGGAACGCGAACGGGTGCAAAGCTCGCTCCTGCGGCTCGGCAAGGCGTTCGCGGCGAACCTCGACCGCGACACGCTGGTCGATCTCGTCGTCGAATCGGCGGTCGATGGGCTGACCGCCGATGCCGGCCGCGCGCTGATGCCGACCGGTCCCGGTGGCGCACCGGAGACCCGCGGCTCGTTCGGCGCGGTGCTCGACTCGTGGGATGCGCTCGGCGAAGTCGAACGGCGTGCTATCTCCAGCGGCATGTCGGCGTCGGCGCATCTCGGCGAGCTGCACGCGATTGCCGAACCGATGCAAATCACCCGTGGGGACGGTCCGCTTGGCGTGATCTCCGTCGCGCGCGCCCGTCCCTTCGACCCCGGCGAGCGCGAACTCCTGGCGTACCTCACCGAACAGGCGGCCGTGTCGCTGCGTAATGTCGGCCGGCACGAGGATGTCGCGCGCGAATCGATCACCGACGAACTGACCGGCCTAGCGAACCGCCGCCGCTTCGATGATGTGCTCGCGCACGCCGCAGCGCGCGCGACCCCAGAAGATCCGATCGCGCTGGTGATGCTCGACCTCGATCGGTTCAAGATCATCAACGACACGCACGGCCACCCGTTCGGCGACAAAGTGCTCAAAGCAGTCGCACGGGTCGTGCGGGACACCGCGCGTGAACGCGACCTGCCGGCCCGCTACGGAGGCGAGGAGTTGGCGGTGGTGCTGGCGACCGGTGACACCGGCGCCGCCCGCCACTTCGCCGAGCGGCTGCGGCTCGCAATTGCGGCGCTCGATGTCGGTGACGATCAAACTGGGCCGATCGCGGTAACTGCCAGCCTCGGCGTCGCCTCGCTGCCAGCCGACGGCGACGACGTTGGCGATCTCGTGCGGGCCGCCGACGAAGCGCTGTACCGCGCCAAGCGCGGCGGGCGAAACCGGGTGGAAACTGCCAGCCCTGCCCAAGGGCCCGCAGGCGAGGTACGCTGACGCTATGGGCATCCTCGACGACGCGATCCGCGAGCACCTTGAGCTCAAGCGCCGCCACGGCGCCGACAGCGCCGAAGTCGCACGCCAGGAGCGCGAAGTGCTCGGGGGCGCCGATGTCGCCGGAGATGACCCGCCGCGCGACGCCGACATCGTGCTCGATGCCGATCCGTACGCGAGCGATGCAGGCAGCGACGAGAGCTACGTCGCCGATCTCGGCTTTCAGGAGCCGGTCGACGAGCACCCGCCCCCCGCCGCGCCCGAGCCGCCGTCCAGCGTGCCGGCACCGGCCGATGCGGCCGGCCGCAGCGCCGCGGAGATCTTCCCCGGAACCGGCGAACTGCTCGCCGCCGCTGCCGAAAGCGCCCCGGCCCCGGCCCCGGCCACGCCGCCGACTCCTGCTCGCCCGGCTGCCGCCCCACTGGCGCCCGCTCCGGCCGGCGCCGACGAGGAAACGGCGGCGCGCGCTGGCGCCTGACGTATGTCGCCGAGCAACTGGCCCGCCATGACGGCGACGTCGACCGGCTCGTCGCCATCATGGCCCGCGACCTGTCCA
>JASGGQ010000203.1:0-2999 GCA_047604965.1 Patulibacter sp.
GCCCAAGCGCGGCTGCTCGGAACCGTCGGCCCGGCAGTAGCGGGGCCGACCGAATTACAGGTCGCTCAGTGCGACCTGCCGCTCGGCGACGGCCCGCCGGCCGGCGGAGTCGGTTGCGACGATCCGCACCGTGACCGTCAACTTCGCGAAGTGCGGCAACGCGGCACGGGCGGCGCGGGTCAGCGGAATCGCCAGCGTGTGCGTGCGGGAAGCCGGTCGCCGCACCGTCAAGCGGCCAAGCGTGAAGGTGGTGCGCGTGCTCGTCGCCGCAGCCAGCAGGCCCTCGCCGGCCGGGCGCTGCGCGATCACGTACGCCTGAAGGCGCTGCGCCCCGGCGACACTGACCTGTACGCGCAGCCCGCGGCGGATCGCGCGCGACAAACCCTTCGCGGAGGAGCCGATCGTCACCGACGGCCCGGCAGTCGCCACGCTGCGCTCGGCAATCGTGACGAGATCGGTCCCGGCGACCTGCGTGGTGATGCTCGACGGCGCATCGTCGGCGTTTCCCGTATCGGGGGCCGGAACGACCGGATCATCGGCGTTGACCGTCTCTGGGGCCGGTGCGCCCGGATCGTTGACATTGGCACCGAACCGACAACCAGGATCTGGCGAAGCCAGCGCGCGCTCCATCCAGCGGCCACCGCTCAGCGACGACACCCAGCCGGCCTCGGCGGCACGCGCACATTCCGGCGCGTACCACGACGGCGCGGTGGTCGTGCCATCCGGCGCCACGTAATCGATCCGGGCCGGCGAGAGCAACGCGCCGCTCGCCAAGTCGTAGGCGCCGGTGGCCTGCTGGAGCGCGGAGTCTTGGCGCACGAAGGTGACATAGCGCCCATCGGCGGTGAACTGCGGTGCGTCGCTGAGGTTGCCGAGCGAACGGTCGGTTGGGCTGCCGTCGGCGTTGAAGGTGACGACATGCGCCGCGCTGGAGATCTTCGCGGCGGAGTTGGCGGAGACGTACGCCAGGAATACGCCGTCCTCCGACCACCTGACCGGGCCGATCGTCGTGAACGCGGCGGCGCTTCCGGTACTGCGGCGCAGCGGCGTGAGCTGCGTGCCGTCGGCATCGGCGCTCCACAGCTCGTCGTGCGCGGTCGGATCGCCGTCGGCCGCAGCGCGGGTACGGATCGCGAGGCGACCGACGCCGGGGCCGGCGACCACATCGGTGATCGCAGTCGTGTCGGGGGCCTGCTGCTGGATCGCGGCGAGCAGGTCGGCGTCGCTGAGCGGGGCGGCGCCGGCAGCGGCCGGCAGCAGCGCCACGGCGCTGGCGGCAGCGATGGCGCTCGCGGCGACACGAGCGAGAGTGGGGAAGGTGAAGGGCGGCAAAAGCAGAGTGTTGGTGCGGCGACGCGGTGCTGCGTCTGCCGCCACGTTGGGGGAAGCAACGGCCGGTGTCAAGCGGAAAAACCCCCTGGACATCGGCGAAAACCCAACTGATTTGTCCAGCTGGACGGGCCGAAATTTCCGGCGAAATGGCCAGATCGCGCGAATCGCCCCACACTGCGGCAGGAACGGGCAAAGATCGAGGGAACCACACAGCAGGAGTGGCGCTGCACCACCGTCGTGCCGGCGCGTTCCTGCTGGTCGGCTGCTCAACAACGCCCACACCCCGTTCCAACCCACCCGATGCACCTTCGCCTCCCGCAACACCCACTGCTGGTTCTCGCGCTCTTCGTGGCCGGTGGGTTCGGTGCGGCCGTTGCGCGCGGCTCGTCGACGCCGACAGCGGACGAGGTGGCCGCCAAGATCCATGACGATGTTGGCCGCGACGTGCTGAGCCGTACCGGCGACTTCACCGCCACCGTCGGGCCGCTCGACTGCGTTGAACTTGGCTCCGGAGTGGGGAGCTGCCTGGCGAATCTGACGAGCAGCACGCACCGCGCCGACCATGTGATGGTTGCCGTGCACTACGAGATTGCGACCAACGGCCAGGTCACCTGGCAAGTGCGCCTGCCGTAACGACCTCTTCCAGCAGGATCTGCGGCGGCTCACTGGCGCCTCGCGCGCCCGCATATGGCGCCCGCATATGCAGCGCGCGTGAAAGGCGTGCGCACGCGAGAGGGGCCGCCGCGTCCCGATGGCGCGACGACCCCCACTTGCGTTCCCGGTCGTGCCGTGTCCCATCCGGCGTTCCCGTCGCACCAGTCAGGTCCCAGTCGGCTGGTGTGCTGGCCGCCCGCAAGGCGGCTATGCGTTGTGTTCAGAGGATCGGCCCTGGTGGCGCCGCGCACAAGGGCGGGCGCGCGAAGTTGGACGTTCCCCCTGGGGTCTCCACCCCAGTTTGCGGCCAAGATGGGGTGCGGACCCTAGGGTGCGGCCACCAGGGGCGCGTGGCGGCGCGCCAGCGGCAACGTTCCATGCACCGTGCCGTGCGGCGCGCCCAGGCGGACGAGCGGCTACTCCTGCGGGGCGCCGTCGGTGACTTCGTTCGCGTACGAGGTGGTGCGCGGCGTTCGCGTCACGCGGCCGTCCGGATAACGGACGACGCGCGTCACCGTGATCGTGAAGTTCCCGCCGGGGTTGGGCTGCCGGTCACCTGGGATTGCCTGCACGCGCCGGCCGCCGTTGTGGCCGTACAGCGTGACGGTCACGCTCGTCTCGGTGTAGGAAGTGCGCACAAGGATCGGGGCACCGGTGTCGTTGCGCCATTGCAGATCGATCGTCGGCCAGTTCAGCGTCGTTTCGCGGCCGGCTGGATAACGATCAATGAAGAGCGAATGCGGTTGCGACACGAGGATCGGCAGCCCGGCGAAATAGGCGGCGTTGTACATCGTCGTCGAGAACTGCGACACGCCGCCGCCGATCGACGGTTCGATCTTGTTGCCGGCGATGAACGGCGCCTCGACATACCCCTTCGCTTTCGTGCGCTCCCCGGCGATCCCGTTGAGCGAGAAGTCCTCGCCGGGCGCGATCACGGCGCGATCGACCGCCTGCGCGATCCGGTGAATGTTCGTCACGCGCGGCTGACCGGCCGGATGGTAGGTGGTGAACGT
>JASGGQ010000204.1:0-2978 GCA_047604965.1 Patulibacter sp.
CCGTGGCGCGGCGCCGTCCGGTCGCTGCTTGCGGCCTTCGCGGTCGCCTGCTGCGGCGGGGTGGTGTTGCCGGCGTCCGCGGTGGCTTATCCGCCGGCCGCTGCCGTTGATGCCGGCGGTGGCACCGCGACCGGTCTTGAGGTGCTGCGGCAGTTCCCGCAGGTGCTGTCGGCGATGCAGCAGACCAGCGCGCCGCAGCTTGAGGCCGTAACGCCGGGCGGGCAGGTCGGTCGCGCGCGCCGTGGCACGGTGGTGTGGTCGAGCGCGCCGGTGACGGTGCGCGGCGAACCGGTGCAGCGTGCGTTGCAGGTTCACGGCGAGGTGGCGTCGCCAGCGAATCCGCTCGTCGACGCGCGGCTCTCACTCGACGCGGCGCAGCCGTTCCGGGTCGGCAGCGGTGCGCGCGGGTTCTCGGTGACGGCGGTCGCGACGGATGACGGCGCGCATGAGCTCCTCGGCGACGGTCTGTTGCATCAGGAGACGTATGCCGACACCGACACGCTCGTGCGCGCCGTGACCAGCGGCGTGGAGACGTACGAGCTGCTGCGCTCGGCGCAGGCGCCGGAGCGCTTCCGCTACCGCGTCGACGGGGCGACGCCGCGTGCGGCGCCCGGCGCTGCGGGGGTCGTCGAGCTGGTCGGCGGCGACGACCAGGTGGTCGGGACCGTCACCGCGCCGATCGTGATCGACGCGAGCGGCGCGGCGGTGCCCGCGTCACTCGCGGTGGACGGCGACGTCGTCGAGCTGACGGTCGCGCATCGCCGGGCTGGCGTGCGGTACCCGGTGCTCGCCGATCCGCTGTGGACGGCCGACTACGACTTCTCGCGCGCCGACCAGGGCGTCGGCGGGCTGTCGTACGACCAGCTGCCCGAGGGCGAGGCGCACTACGACATCGCGGCGGAGAACTCCTCTGCCGGCGGCGCTGTGCAGGGGATCACGATCCGACCGTTCGGCGGGCGGATCTACCAGCCGGGCGATCTGGCCCGGGCGACGTTCACCGCGCCGCCCGGTTCGAGGATCTCCAGCGTGGATTTCCGCGACGTGTACCGGTTCGACGACCTCGATCGGCAGGCGAGCCGGCTGGCGCTCTACGGCGACGGGCCGCCGGTGATCGACGACTACGCGTCGAACGTCGCGCGGTTCGACTCGTCGATCGTGCTGACCGATCCGACCGCGTCGGCGAGCGCGGCGCAGGTGTGGCTCCAGACGCCGGCGTGCGACGTCGGCGAGCCGAGCTGCCCGCGCTTCGTTGCGACGAGCAACGCGTCGCGCGTCACCGTCGGCCGGATGGTGGTAACGCTCGTCGACCCCGAGGCGCCGACAACGACGCTCGGTGGCTCGGTCGCCGAGCTCGGCGAGCAGTGGCGCGACGGCAGCGGCAGCGAGACGCTGGACTTCAGGGCGTCCGATGACGGGTCGGGCGTACGGTCGTGGCAGGTTTTGCAGCGCAAGGGCGCGGTGGAGGACGTGCTGGCGGACGAGACGGCGCCGTGCGACGCCACGCACGGCAGCGACGAGCAGACGGCGCTGGTCTGCCCGGAGGTCGACGGCGCGGACGACATCGACGTGGATCTCGGGCAGCTGCGGGAGGGCCGCGTGCAGCTCGTCGGCCAGGCGACGGACTTCGCCGGCAACACGCAGGACGGCGCGGGCAACGCGCTGACGCTGCGGCTCGATCGCTCGCCGCCGGTGCTCGATCTGCTCGGCGGTTCGCTGGTCGCGGGGCCGGTCGGGCGCTGGCAGCAGGTGCGCGGCGAGCAGGAGGTCACGCTGCGCGCGCACGACGCGTATTCCGGCGTGCACGACGCCGAGGTCGTCGTGGGCTGGGACAGCGGCGATACCGCTGGGCAGATCGACCTGTGCGATCCGCCGGGCTCCGTCGATCAGCCCTGCCCGACTGCGGCGGACGGCACCGCGCGGTTTGATGGCGACGCGCTGCCCGACGGCGAACTGACGGTACACGCGACGGCGCGCGACGAGGTCGGACACGAAGCGGCGGCGGAGCCGATCTCGGTGTTTAAGGACAACACGAATCCGGCTGCGACGGCGAGCGGCGAACTCGCAGGGCTCGATGGCGAGTGGACGAACGACGCGGGGCGCACCAGCGTCGTGCTGCAAGGCAAAGATCGTCGCTCGGGCGTCGCTCGGCTCGAGCTGTACGCCACCGACGCGGCGGGGCGGCGGCTGATCGACGACGTGGCAGTGTGCGATCCGGCGAGCGTTGATGCGCGACTGCCGGACGGCCACTGCCCGCGGGAGGTGCGCCGCGAGCTGTCGGTCGATCTCGGGGATTTCCGGAGTGGTGCGGTGACGCTTGAGGCGTACGCGACCGACGCGGCCGGCAACCGCGACGCGTCTCCGGACTCGTGGGACACCTATCTCGACTACGACCCGCCGAGCCCGGTCGGGCGGATCACGGCGGCACAGGTTGGCACCGGGAGCGTGCAGGTGTCGTGGCAGCCGGCCGATGATGGTGGGTCGGGTGTCGCGGGGTATGAGTACCGGTTGACGACGGCGGACGGCCATGTGACGCAGTGGAGCACGACGCCGTATCCAGGCGTGCAGATCCCGACGGAGCTCCTGACCGACCCGACCGATGTGCAGGCGCGCGCGACGATCGAGGTGCGCGCGAAGGATGCGGCCGGGAATCGTGGCGCGGCGTCGTACAGCGAGCTGGCGCATCGGGCAGGTAGTTCGGTGGCGGTGCAGGGCGGCTTGTTTGTGCGGGGGTGGGCGCCGGCGCTCGCGAGCACGTGGGCGCTGGAGGGGACGCTGCCGTTGACTGGTGTCGGTGGCGTCGTTGGCAAGCTGCTCAAGGCGAAGTACACGAAGGCCTCGGCTGCCAGCTTGGTCGCCGGCTTCCTCGCCGGGTTGGCGTGGGAACACTGGGAGGAGGTGCGCGCGCGGCACAACTCCCCGCCCAGCTGTGACCTGTTGGCGCGCGCCTATCGGGCTGCGTGTTTCGCGCCGTACGGCGA
>JASGGQ010000205.1:0-2928 GCA_047604965.1 Patulibacter sp.
CGTCGATCAAGGCCAGGAGATCGCGGAAATCGAAACCGATAAGTCGACGGTGCCGTGGGCCGCACCGGAAGCGGGCGTGTTGCGGATTCTCGTGCCGGCCGGTGCAACGCTGCGCGTCGGCCAGCCGCTTGGCCTGATCGACGATCTCACGCCGCTCCCGGGCGCCGCGATCGCCGACCCGCAGCGCAGCGCGGCGTGGGGTCCGGCGGCGCAGGGCGACTGGCACGCGCCGCCGCTCAACGACGATGAGAACGGCGACGAAGGCGAAACGACGGAGTTCAGCGCGGTCACAGTCACCGAGGAGTTGGAGCCTGCCGGCGGCGCGGCGGACGAGGAGTCGCTGACGCAAGAGCATCGGATTGTTGGCGCCGAAGCTGCGGGCGAGCCAGCGGATCCTGACGCGGTCGTCGAGGCACAGAATCCGTGGGGCGCGACACCAGACGCAAGCGGCGCGGTGGCGCAAGCGATCCCGGCGGGCGAACCGGAGGCGGCACCGAAGATACCGGCGGTCGCCGCAGCGATCGAGGCCGCTGAGACAGACGCACCACCGGACGTGGACGCAACGCCCGACGCGCTGGCCGGCGCCGCCGATGCGCCGCCGGCCAGCAGCAGTGAGGCGGGACGGTTGACCGCCGATCAGCTGATCGCTGCTCGCACGACGCCGCCGCGCCCACCCGAGCAGCGTCCGGCGCCGGCCGGCGGTGCAGACCGGGTGCCGGCGTCGCCGGTCGCCCGCCGGCTCGCCGCGGAGCTTGGATTGGATCTCACGCAGATCGCGGGCACCGGCCCGGAGGGGCGCGTCGTGCGCGCCGACATTGAGGCCGCGCAGGCCCAAGGTCTCGCGCGCCCGCCGATCCCGGCCGGCGCGGCACCCGCAGCCCCCAGCGAATTCACGCCGCCGCAGGCCGCCGGCCCCGCCGGACCGCTGCCGGAGACCGAACCGGAGCCGGAGGCCGAACCGGAGCCGGTCGTCGAGCCGGAGCCGGTCGTCGCGGCGGTCGTCGAGCCAGAGCCGGAAACCGAGCCGGAGCCGGTCGTCGCGCCGAGCGAGCAGGTGATGTTGCCGGCGGGTCAGCCGGGTGGCGGCAAGGGTGAGCCGCGGCCGGTGGAGCTCAGCCGGCAGGAGCAGACGGTTGCGCGGCGGATGGCGGAGGGCAAGGCGACGATTCCGCATTTCGCGCTGCGGGTCGAGGTCGATGCGCAGCCGATGTTGGCGTTGCGCGGCGAGTTGGCGGCTACGCGCCCCGATCTCGCGCCGCCGTCGGTCAACGATCTGGTGGTGCGGGCGACGGCGCTGGCGTTGCGCGCCCATCCGCGGCTCAACGGCGCGTACCGTGATGGCCGCGTGGAGGAGTATCCGCGTGTGAATGTCGGCATTCCGGTTGATGTGGCGGGCGGTTTGCCGGTCCCGGTGATTCAGGATGCCGACCGGCTGACGCTGGCGCAGCTCGCGGCGCGGGCCGCCGAGCTGATTGAGAAGGCGCGCGGCGGCCAGTTGCGGCCGGCCGATGTGGCGTCGGCGACCTTTACCGTCACCAATCTCGGGATGCTCGGCGTCGATGACTTTACGGCGGTGATCACGCCAGGGCAGGCCGGCATCTTGACGGTCGGCCGGATCGCCGAGCGGCCGGTGATCCGCGATGGCGCCCTTGCTGCCGCGCCGACGCTGCGGTTGACGTTGCTCGTCGATCATCGTGCCGTGTACGGCGCGCCGGCCGCCCGCTTCCTGACGCGCATCCGCGAGTTGCTGGAGCATCCAAGCAGCCTGCTCGCGTAGCCGCCACTGCCAGCCCGTCGCCCGTTCGACTAAGTCGCCTAAGTCAGCTAGGCTGGTGGTGTGGCCGTTCGCACTGTTGGCATGCACGAAGCAAAGACGCAGCTTTCCAAGCTCGTCCGCGAGTTGGAGGAAAGCGGCGGCGAGGTCATCGTTACTCGCAGCGGCAAGCCGGTCGCGCGGCTGTTGCCGCCGGAGACTGAGCGCCCGTGGCTGAAGGCCCGTGGCATGTTCAAAGGCCAGATGTGGATTTCCGATGACTTCAACGACCGCGACGAGGAGATCGAACGGCTCTTCGGGACGATCGACTAGCGCCGTGCTGCTTGATTCACACGTCGCTGTCTGGTGGCTGACCAACAATCCGAGACTTTCGCCTGCCGCCGCCGCCATGATCGCGAACTGCACGGGAACGCTCGTGGTCAGTACCGCCAGCGTCTGGGAGCTTGAGATCAAACGCGCCAGCGGCAAGTTCGATGGCTTGGGCTTGCGAGAAGCGCTGCCGCTCGCCGACATCCCAATCCTTGAGATCACTGCCGACGACGCGGTGCGCGCCGCGCATTTGCCGCCGCATCACGCCGATCCGTTTGACCGGATGATCGTTGCGCAGGCGATCGAGCGCGGCCTGCCGCTGGTCAGTGCCGACGCAGCGATGCGCGCCTACGATCTGCGCGTGATCTCGTAACGCCGACCACGCCGGGCGCCTGCTGCAGCGCGGTTTGAAACCCGAGGCGGCCCAGCATCACGCTTGCCGTTAGTATCGTCACGCATTACGATGATGCCGTGATCCGGTCCTTCAAGAACACCGACACCGAGAAGGTCTGGAACCGCGAACATGTCCGAGCTTTTGGACCCGAGCTGCAACGCGCCGCACAGAGGAAGCTCCGCCTCCTCAACGCGGCCTCAGAACTGAACAGCCTGCGAGTGCCGCCAGGCAACCGCCTGGAGAAGCTGTTCGGCGACCGAGCCGGCGAACACTCCATTCGCATCAACGACCAGTACCGGATCTGCTTCGTCTGGACCGACAACGGCGCAGACGATGTCGAGATCACCGACTACCACTGACCAAGAGAGGAGAGCGATTATGGCTGAGACGACCAAAGCACACGACCCGATCACTCCCGGCGAGATCCTGCTGACCGAGTTCCTGGAGCCGC
>JASGGQ010000206.1:0-2907 GCA_047604965.1 Patulibacter sp.
CCTAGAGGGGCACAATCTCGACGCTCGGCGAAACACACGCCTTCGGAGGTTGGGTGAAGGGCTGAAGCGGCGTCGCCGGTTGGCGCCGCGCTGCCCAGTTGACTAGATTCCGGTGTTCGGCGCTGCGCGGAGCCGATCTGCGCGTGCCCCGGCCCCGTCCACATCCCACCCACTCCTGGAGCTATTCGGTGAAGCGCCGTCAATTCCTGAAATCCGCCGCTGGTGCGGCCGTTGCCGGAACCGCCGTGCTGCGCGAGTCGCCGGCGCAGGCCGCGACCTCGACGAACCCGCTCATGGAACTGAGGTACCGCCGGCTCGTGCCCGAGATCTTCGGCACGCTCGCTGACGCCCCGGACGACTCGCCGGTGGTGATCATCGGTTCGGGCTTCGGTGGGGCCGTCGCGGCCTGGCGCCTGGCACAAGCGGGCATTCGCTCGACCGTGCTCGAGCGCGGCTCGCGGTGGCCGATCCCGAGCTCGACGCGCGCGATCTTCAGTCCCGACTCGGGGTACGATGGCCGTGCGTTCTGGCGCCGCAACGGGAGTACGAACACGACCGGGCTCGGTGTCGGCGCCGATTACTTTGGTGGCGTCCTCGACATCGTCGCGTTCGACGGGATCGACGTGATGCGGGCGGCGGCCGTCGGCGGCGGGTCGATCGTGTATACCGGCGCGCACCCGCTGCCGTCGCGCAGCGCGTTCGGGCAGGTCTTTGGTGACGCGCTCGACTACGACGAGATGCTCACCCGGTGGTACCCGCTGGCCGCCAACACGCTCGGCACATCGACGATGCCGGACGACATCTATGGATCCAAGGCGTACCGCCATTCGAGGATCTGGGATGCCCAGGCAACCAAGGCCGGGTACACGTCGACGCCGATCCCGGGCATTTGGGACTGGGAGGTGATGCGCGCTGAGCTCAGCGGCGACGTCCGCGCCTCAGCGACGATCGGCGAGAGCAACTACGGGAACGCGAACGGCGTCAAACGCGGCCTCCAGATGACGTACCTCAAGTACGCGGAGGAGAGCGGCCTGTCGACGGTGTATCCGGGGCACGAGGTGCTCGACGTCGGCGTCGATGCCGACGGCCGCTACATCGTCGACGTACAGAAGGTCGACCCGACCGGCACCGTGCTCTCCCGCCGCACGATCACCGCGTCCCGGCTCGTGATGGCTGCGGGCTCGATCGGAACCACCGAGTTGCTGATGCGGGCTCGCAAGAGCGGTGCGCTGCCGAATCTCAACACGTACGTCGGCACCGGCTGGGGCACGAACGGCGACGCGTACCTCACCCGCGGCTCCGGCACCGTCGGCATCGCCCAGGGCGCGGCGTCGGCGAGCATGGTCAGCGGCGTCGTGAAGGGGCTGCCGGTCACGCTGGAGAACTGGTATGTCGGTGGTCTTCCGATCCAGCTCGGCGTCGTTGGGTCGCTCGGCATGACGCTCGACGACCGCCGCGCCGACTTTGGCTTGAGTTCCGCCGGTCGGCTGACGCTCAAGTGGAGCGGCCAGGCTGACTCGACCGCTGCGCTGGTCAAGCTCAACAAGAAGATCGCGTCGGCCTCGAGCGTCGGCACGAGCGTTTGGCCGCTGCCGGAAGCGATCGATACCTTCACCGCACACCCGCTCGGTGGGGTCGTGCTCGGCAAAGCGACCGACGGGTACGGCCGCGTCGTCGGCCACCCTGGCCTGTATGTGATGGATGGCGCGCTGGTGCCCGGTAACGCCGGCGCGGTGAACCCGTCGATCACGATCACCGCGCTCGCCGAACGCAATATCGCGCGGATCATCGCGGACGGCGTCTAAGGTTGCGCGCGGTGGGTCGCGGACGACCACGCAGGGCATTGATCGGGAAACCCTCATGGTGGCGTGAGCGCAGGTATTGCTCGGCGTCGGGCCGGTGTTTGGTGGGGCGAGTGAGCCAGGCGTGGACTTGTTCGTAGACGGCGGGGTGGTCGAGCAGGTCGAAGTGCGTCAGCCCCGTCAACGTGCGGCCGTTGTCGGGGGTGAAGGGGAGGCGGTGGCCGCGTCCGCTGCCGGAGGCACTTGGCGTGCGGACAAGTAGATCGCCGAGCAGATAGCCGGCGGGGCCGGGCGTGAGCGACGCGCCGATCCAGCAGTACTCGGCGTGCTCCAAAAACGGCACCTCGGCGGCGCGCCGGCGCAGCAGCTCGTCGGGATCGTGGCCGTGCCAGTCCGCTTCGCTGGCTGAACCGAATCGCAGATCCTTGATGCCGGCGCTGCGCAGCCGCAGCGCGCGCGAAAAGGCGCGCGTTTCCGGGGTGTGGCCGAGCGCCCAGTCGAGCAGATGCACGCCCTGTTCGAGATCGGCGCCGTGATGCGGCGTACCGAGACAAATCACATGGTCGATCAGTGTCGTCCAGCGCTGCTCGCGTGCCTGCCACGCCGCCGCGCGGGCGATCAGGCCACCCATCGAATGGCCGATCAGCGTGATGCGCGCCGGTTCGACCGGCCACTGCTGCGTTGCCGCGTTGAGCAGCGCCGCGAGGTCGCGCGCGTTGTCGGAGATATGCCGGCCGGAATTGCAGCGCACCAGCAGCGGCGTTGCGCCCAGGTCGCGCGCGAGCCGGTCGGGGAACGGTTCGCGCTGCGCCCGCTCGGTGCGCCGGCCGAACCCCCGCCACGCATGTTCGGTTTCGCAGAGCCCGTGAAGGAAGACGGCGAGATGATCGGTCGCGTGCGGGTAGGCGGCGGCCAGCGCCGCGGAGGTCGGCGCGACCGGCTCACCGCCGACGTACAGCGCCAAGTCGGTCGCCAGCGGGCTGCCGCGCCGCTCCAGCAAATCGCCGGCAAAGCCCTGGATCGCGCCGAGTGCGACCGCCGCCCCGGTTTGGCTGGCAAGCGCGGGAGCGTCGCCCGGTACGCTGCGCGCCATGGCCCGGCCGGC
>JASGGQ010000207.1:0-2879 GCA_047604965.1 Patulibacter sp.
CTGCGCGCGGCGCGCGACCGGCAGCCGCAGCACGAGCTCGCGGCGGTCGGTCGCGGTGCGGCCGATCGCGTCGCGCACCGTCAGCGTGACGCGCGCCTTGGCGTGCGCGCCGTGCAGCGCGACCAGCCGCTTGAAGCCGCGCTGCGCGAACACCACCACGTTCCGGCGGCGGCCAGGCGTCAACAGGAACGAGCGCTCCGGTCCACGCCGCCACCGGCCTCCGTGGCGCAACTCCACCACGACCTTCGCGCGGCAGTCCGGGGCCGCTTCGCGGCCGCACGACAGCGACAGCCGCATCCGCCCCGCGCGATCGATCCTCAACGTCCGCGAGCGCACCGCCGCGCGAATCGGCTCGGCGCTCCGCACCAGGCCCGCACCGTCGCTCCAGCGCTCGCAATCGGCCTGCACGTCGTCACTGCGATCAGCGACCGCCAAATCGTCGCCGTCGCCGCACCGCAGCACATCCCGAGCGCCGTCCAGCAGGTCCTCCAAAACGTCGTCGCCCGGCCCGCCGATCAGCTCGCTCAGCCCCGCGCCGCCGATCAGGTGATCGTCACCGGAGCCGCCGGCCAGCACCTCAACCGAGCCGTCGATCACGTCGCCCTCCCCGGCGGCCCCCGAGGGCGTCACGCCGTCGGCGACGAGCGTCACGGCCTCCGTCCGCGCGCCGTAGTCGGCCGTGTCGCGCCCGTCGCCGCCGATCAGCAGGTCGCGCCCCTCGCCCGGCACCAGGAGATCGTCGCCCGGCCCGCCGTCGAGCTGCGCGCCGCCGGGGCCGGCGACCAGCACGTCTCCGGCGGCACCGCCGATCGCGACCTCCAGTGCGTCGACCAGCGAATCGAGCGCCGGCCCGGTGCCGCGCACCACGCCTGCCGCGAGGTCGATCGTCACCGGCGAGCGCTGCGCCGACGCATCCACCGCGTCGCGCCCCGCATCGCCCTGCAGCCGGTCACCATCGACCCCAGCGACCAGCTGATCGTCACCGTCGCCAGCTGCCAGGGTGTCGCCGCCATCGCCGCCGTCCAGGCGATCATCGCCCCCGTCGCCGGCAAGTTGGTCGGCGCCCGACCCGCCCAGCAGCGCGTCGTCGCCGTCACCGCCGCGACCGGTGTCGTCGCCGCTGCCGAGGTCCAGCACGTCGGCTCCCGCACCGCCGTTGGCCGCGTCGTCGCCCACGCCGCCGAACAGCAGGTCGTCGCCGTCTCCCGCCGTCATCCGGTCGTCCCCGTCGCCGCCGTCGAGCACGCCATCGCCGCTGCCGCCGTCGAGCGCGTCATCGCCGGCGCCGCCGGCCATGCTGTCATTGCCGTCGTCGCCGTCGAGCGTGTCGTCGCCCGCGCCGCCGTCGAGCACGCCATCGCCGGCGCCCTCCGCCAGCCGGTCGTCGCCGTCCCCACCGCGCATAACGTCGTCGCCATCGCCGCCGTCGAGCACGTCGTCGCCCGCGCCGCCGTCGAGCCGGTCGTCCCCGTTTCCGCCATCGAGCTGGTCGGCGCCATCGCCACCGCGCAGCACGTCGTCACCCGCTCCGCCGTCGGCGACCACCGCGACAGCGCCCCGCACGCCGAGCTGGTCGTCGCCGTCGCCAAATGCGAACTCGATCCGCGAGAGCCCGGCTGCCGGGCACACGAGCACGTCCAGGTCGGCCGAGCAGCCCGCCGGCGCCGCAACCGCCACGCCGAGCTCGACATCGACCGTGCCCAGGTCGCCCGGCTCGACCGAAACGTCGAGCGCCTCGCTTGGCGAAGCCTCGACCCGCAGCACGCCATCACGCAGCGACGCGGTTGCGGCAGATGCCGACGGCGCGACGCCCAGCAGCGCGGCCAGCGCCAAGCCGGCCGGCAGCGCACGCCCCGGCCCCTTCACCGGCACAGCGGCGAACCGGCTGGCGCCCGATCGACGCAGCCACCTCCAGCACGACACGAGACGCAATCCCCCTTGAGCAACCATGAGCAGAACTCCGCGACGGCCGGTGCCTCGACGGCGAGCGCGTTGCGGATCGCGGCATCGTGACGCAGCGCCGACGCCCGTTCAAGCCAAGCGTGACCTATCGCACCGAAACCCGGTTATTCATGACGTTGCTCGTCATTGGCGCACAACGGCTGTGACCTGTTGGCGCGCGCCTATCGGGCTGCGTGTTTCGCGCCGTACGGCGACGCTCGCGCGCAGGTGTATGCGCCGTTGCAGAAGTATGCCGGTAAGGCGCGGGCGTTTATCGCGTTTGCGGGGGCGGCGATCGTCGCTGCGCGGCAGTGTGCGACGGCGTCGCGTGGCGATCGCGTCGGGCGCGCCGGTCAGGATGTACTCGTGTACTGGGCCGCGCCGCCGTGGACGAATCTGATCACCGTGCCCGGGTTGCTGCCGGAGTTGGGGTCTGGTGCGCAGCCGAAGTACATTGGGATTACGAATGATTTTGGTCGCCGCTGCCAGGCCGAACGAGCGGTGAAGGCGCTCGTGCAAGCGACCGGCGCGACGCTGACGCTGCCACCGCTGAGCCGCGTGAACGCGCGGCGCGTCGAAGAAGCACTGATCGCACACTTCGGACTGAGCAGAGGCGGTGGTGGGCAGTTGCTCAACCGGCGACATGAGATCAGCCCAGGGCGTGTTGAGTACTGTAGCGAGCTGAGGATCGGGCAGGAGATCCTGCGACGCGGCGGATACGACGCATACGCCACCGTTCCTAGCGCGCTGTTCATTGGCAATCGAGAGTGCTTCAAGACGGGAGCTTGGGACTGATGACGATTCGAAAGCTTCCGAATATGACCGGTGGGTACGCCGTCAGTCGCGACATGCCCGACACATTCGGGCGACGCGACGTGCGACACCTAGCCCGGATGTTGCGTTAGAAGCCGAAGCCCCGGTTTGTGGGGCTTCGGCTT
>JASGGQ010000208.1:0-2808 GCA_047604965.1 Patulibacter sp.
GCTGACCGCCGGTGGCGGCAACACGATCAACGTGAAGCTCACGCCGAAGGCGTAGCCGCGCCACTGCCAGCGCCCGTGAGGTGAGGCCGCCGCCTCACCTCACGGGCGCCTTCGCGTCTGTGGCCCTTACCGGCGGCCGGGGGAGCGGCGCGGGTGCGGCGACACGGCGATGCCCATGTCGAGTGCCGTTTCGACAATCCGGTTCTGCTCGACGAGGTGCGCGACCGGATATCCCTCGCCGGGGCTGGCCCGCTCCGGCCGGCCGATATACCCGAGGCGCAGGTCGCGATCGCCAAGCATCTGCGTCAAGCGCGGGAACATGTGTGCGCGAGCGCCCATGTTGCGCGGCTCCTCCTGCACCCACACGACCTCTTTGAGGTTCGGGTACGTTTCGACGAGCTGGCGCAACTGCTCCTCCGGGAAGGGGTAGAGCAGCTCGACGCGGCCGACCGCAACGCGATCGTTGCCCTGGCGCCCCGGATGCCCGACGAGGTCGTAATAGATCTTGCCGGTACAGAGCACGAGCCGCTCCACTCGCTCGATATCGACGCGCGGTTCGCCGAGCACCGTGAAGAACTTCGTCTCGGAGAGATGCTGGATGCGGTTCGTTGCGGCACCGAGTCGCAGCAGCGACTTCGGGGTCATGATGATCAGCGGGCGCTGCTTATCGCTCAGCGCCTGCGCGCGCAGCAGGTGGAAGTACTGCGCCGGGGTCGTGAGGTTCGCGACGCGGATGTTGCCCTCGGCGGCGAGCTGCAAGAACCGCTCCAAGCGGGCGGAGGAATGTTCCGGGCCGGAGCCTTCGTAGCCGTGCGGCAGTAGGAGCGTCAACCGTGAGGTCTGCCCCCACTTCGCCATGCCGGAGACGATGAACTGGTCGATGATGACCTGCGCGCCGTTGCCGAAGTCACCGAACTGTGCCTCCCACAGCACCAGTGCATCGCGCGCATCCTCGGCATAGCCGTACTCGAACCCGAGGCAGCTCGTCTCCGAGAGCGGCGAGTTGTGCAACTCCAGCGTCGCCTTGGCTTCTGGCAGCGACTGGATCGCCGAATACGTTTGGCCGTTCTTGTAGTCGTGCAGCACGGCGTGACGCTGGCTGAAGGTGCCGCGCTCGGCGTCCTGGCCGGTGAGGCGCACGGGAGTGCCGTCGCGCAGCAGCGACGCGAACGCGAGCGACTCGGCATGCGCCCAGTCGATGCCGCCCTGTTCGCCGAGCGCGTTGCGACGCTTTTCGATCACCGTCTTGACCAGCTTCGGATGCACGGTGAAGCCCTCCGGTACGCGCAGCAGCTCCTCGTTGAGCTCCCGCAGCAGGTCGGCCGCAACGGCGGTGTTGACCGTCTCGCCGGGCGTCGTGTCGATCATGTACGAACCGGTTGTCTGACCGGTCGCCTGGCTGACATCGCCGCCGGCCGCCTTGATCCGCTCCTTGAGATCTTGATGCAGTCCGGTGAGCTGCTGCCACACCGCGTTCTTCTTCGCTTCAACCTCCTCGGCATGCAGCACGTTTTGGCCGACGAGCTGCTCGGCCCAGATGTCGGCGACGCGCGGATGGTCCTTGATCCGCTGGTACATCATTGGCTGGGTGTACGCCGGTTCGTCGGCTTCGTTGTGGCCGAAGCGGCGGTAGCCGATCAGGTCGATCACCACGTCGTGGCCGAACTCCTTGCGGAACGCGAAGGCGAGTCGCACCGCCGAGATGCAGGCGTCGACATCATCGGCGTTGACGTGAATGATCGGCACGTCGAAGCCCTTCGCGAGATCGGACGCCCAGTGCGTCGACCGCGAATCGTCCGGGTCGGTCGTGAAGCCGACCTGGTTGTTCTGGATCAGGTGGACGGTGCCGCCGACGTTGTAGCCGTCGAGCGCTTGCAGGTTGAGCGCTTCGGCGACGACGCCCTGGCCGGGGAACGCCGCATCGCCGTGCAGCACGATCGGCAGCGCCAGGCGCGTGTCGCGGCCGATGCGAGCGGCGTGGCGGCTCGTTTGCACCGCGCGTGCCGCGCCGAGCACGACTGGATGCACGAACTCCAGATGCGACGGGTTGCTTTCGAGATGCACGCGGATCTCGGTTCCGTCGGCGAGCGTTTGGCTGCCGGCCGAGCCGTGGTGGTACTTGACATCGCCGGTGCCGCCCTGCGGGATCGTCGTGACGGCGGAGATGTCCGATGCGCCTTCGAACTCGGCGAAGATCGAGTCGTACGGGCGCGAAAGGTTGTGCGCAAGCACCGACAGGCGGCCACGGTGCGCCATCCCGATCACGACCTCCTCGGCGCCGTCGTGCGCGGCATGCCAGATCAGCTCGTCGATCATCGGCACCGTCATGTCGAGGCCCTCGATCGAGAACTGCTTCTGCCCAAGGTACGCCTTGTGCATGAAGCGCTCGAAGGCGTCGACGGCGATGAGGCGGTCGAGTAGCCGCAGCTTCTCCTCGGGCGCGAGCGGCTGGCGATGGGCCCCGGATTCGATCTGCTCGCGCAGCCAGGTGCGCTGGCGATGCGAGGAGATGTGTTCGACTTCGTACGCCAGCGTGCCGCAGTACACCTCACGGAGCTTCGGCAGTGACTCTGCCAGCGACTCACCGTCGACGTGGACGCGCAGCACGCTGCTCGGCACGCGCGACATCAGTTCGGGCGTGAGGTTGACGGCGTCGGGCGAGAGCGACGGGTCGCCCTTCGGCTCGGTGCCGAGCGGATCGAGGTGCGCTGCGAGGTGGCCGTGCGTGCGATGCGCCTTGATCAGCGCGGTGCCGGCCTGCACCGCTTGCAGCAGCTCCAGGTCGATCTGGCCGGTCGGCGCGAAGGC
>JASGGQ010000209.1:0-2716 GCA_047604965.1 Patulibacter sp.
CGGCCCGCCGCAGGTGACGAGGTACAGCCGTCGCTCACCGCGGCGGGTAAAAAGCGACTCCGGTAGCCGGTTCTTGGCGACCGTCCGCAGGCTGGTGACCCGGTAGGTGCGGACCTTGCCATCGACCGTTGTGACCATCACCCGGTCACCCTTCTTGGCGTTCTTGAGTCGGTAGAAGGCGCCGGCCCCGCGCTTGGCAGAGTCGACGTGGCCGGCGATCAAGGTCGCGCCGGTGCTGCTGCCAGGCGCTGCGCCGTCCTGCCACCACCCGGTTTTGTCGATCGACGTCGGCACCGCAAGCTGGCCGGTGGTCGTGTCGATCCCAGCTGCGGTGACCCGAGCCGAGATTCCCAGACGGGCGAGCTTGACCTGCGTCGGACGGGGGCCGGCGGTGGTGCGGGCGTCTTGTTCGGGGCTGGCGGCCCGGCTTGCGCGTGGGGGCGCGGTGCGGCCGGTCTGGATCAGTGGGGCGGCGAGCGCCGTTTCAGCCTCCTCGGCGCAGGCGGTCTCCGTGCCGGTGATCGTTGTGCTGTCGGCGATCCGTTCGCGGAAGGTGTAGAAGCCGGCGCGGTTGACCGTGACTTCGTCGGTGTCGTATTCGCCATCGCCGGTCACCTGCACCGAGCCCTTCCAGTACGGCGTGCCGCTGCAACGAATCTCGGAGCGGGTCGCGAACGGTCCGAACAGCTCGACCTGCACCGTCGCCGCAGTTTGCCCCAATCCGCTGACGACCAGATGATCGGCGAGCGAGGTCTTCTGCCCGACCACCGCGTCGCTGACCGTGGTGACGACCTTCGGGGCCGCCTTGGTGAAGGTCGTTTCGGCTACTTCGCCGCAGGCCGTCTCCACGCCGCTGAACGCGCTCGTGGCGACGATCCGCTCGCGGTACGTGTAGTAGCCAGCTTGGGTGAGCGTTACCGGATCGGTCTGGTAGCTGCCGTCGCCGGTCGCGGTGAAGGTGCCGGTCCAGAACGGCGTGCCCTCACAGCGGATCTCACTCTGCGTCGCGAATGGCCCCCACAGTTCGACGGCGACATCGGCCTTCAGCGCGCCGAGTCCGCTGACGACTGCGGTGTCGCGGAGCTGGCTGCCGGGTGCCGTCGACGTTTCGCTGACCTGTGTCGTGATCTGCGGTGCGCCGGTCACGATCGTTGTCTCGGCAGCCTCGGCGCACGGCGTTTCGACCGCAGCGACGTGGTCGCTGGCCGCAATCGATTCGCGGTAGGTGTAGTACCCCGGCACCGTCAGCTTGACCGGCTCGGTGGCGTAGTCGTCGCCGTCGTGATCGGCGGTGAACGAACCCGACCAGTACGGCGCGCCTTGGCAGGTCATCGCATCGGCCGACGGGTACGGCCCGTACAGCGCGGCGTTGACGGTCACGCGCTGGCCCGCCAGCCCGGTGACCGTGACCTTGTCGGTGATCGCGGTGCCTGGGGTGACGGTCGACGCCGAGACCTGCGTCACGACGACCGGTTGCGATTGGACATGGACCGTCTCCTCATCAGGCACGCACGGCGTCGTGGTGCCCAGCACGTCGCCGGTCGATGGGACGGTCAGCTGGTAGCCGTACCAGCCGGGCGTGGTGAGCGTGACCGACGGCGTGTTGGAATTGCCGGGGCCGGCGGTGAAGCTGCTGGTCGCGATCGGCGTGCCGGTACAGACGATCGCCTCGCGCGTCGCAAAGGGGCCATAGAGCCGCGATTCGATCGTCGCGCTCCAGCCGGCCGGGGCGCCGGAGATGGTGACCGCGTCGACACTCTGCCCACCGGCGCCGAGCGTCGCCGGCGTCGCCGTCGTCTTGACCTGCACCTGTGCCGGTGCGACCGATGCCTGCACCTGCGCCGAGCGGGCGGTGCCGGCCGCGCTGACGAGCCGCTGGCCACTGCGCTTGGCTTCGCCGACGGTCGGTGCGTACAGCTTCGGCGTTTCGCTGGCCAGGCCGTTCGCGGTGGCGGTGATCGACAGCTCGCCGGCGGTGGTCGGCGTGATCGGGACTTCGAGCGTGCCATCTGCGCCGGTCCGCAGGTCGTCGGCGATCGTTCCCAGGCCGCGCGCATCGAGTTTGACGGCGATCTCAGGCACGGCGTTGCCGCTGGCCGACAGCACCCGCACGCTGAGTTTGGATGCGGTGCCGACCGTCAGGCCGCTCGGCACCGTCGTGACGACGCGGTACGGGCCGGCGAAGCGCTTGGCTTCGCTGGCGATGCGGTCGAAAGTGCGTTCGATCTGCGGGCTGATCGCCGCCGGATCGATTTCGCCCGGCGCGCCGTCGTCCATCAGGTGGTGGACGTAGAGCATCACCGCCGCTTGGCGGGTCACCTGGTTGCTGCGGCCATATTTCCACAGCGCATAGTTCATGTACGCCAGGCGTGTGGCGCCGATCTTCTTGCCGTCGCGGTTCTTGAGTCCGTCGGTGGTGCGCGCCGCGTATTTGAACTTGCTCGACGGGTACCAGAAGCGCAGGTCGATGCAGAAGGTCGGGTCGCTTTCGCCGCTGACGGCCTTGCGGTAGTCGCCGAACCAGCGCAGGCCGTAGCGGTAGGTCGCGTAGCGGCCGACGCCGGTGGTACCACAGCTATCACGGCCTGCCCGCGAGCAAGGATCGTTTTGGTTGGGTGGCTCAGCGGCCGAGGCGACCGGCGCCAGCGCGCCAAGCACGCCGAGGCAGGTCAGCAGCAGAAGAACGGATCGGCGCAGGGGGGACGACGAAGACACC
>JASGGQ010000210.1:0-2708 GCA_047604965.1 Patulibacter sp.
GCGCGCTGATGGCGCTCTCGACGCTGGCGATGGCCGGCGCTTCGGCGATCCAGGCGGTGCTCTACCTCGGCGAGTACGGGGCGACGGCGCGCACCGACGCCTTCTTCGCGGCGTTCGCCATCTACCAGGTCGTCGGCGTCTTCACGCAGGCTACGCGCGTGAGTTCGGTGCCCCTGCTTGTCGGCGACCGTGCGATCGGGATGCTGCGCTTCTTCGGCGCGATGGCGGTCATCGCCATTCCGATCGTGCTCGCCTGCGGGCCGCTGGCCGGTCTCGTCGCCCGCGTGCTGGCGCCGAGCGCGACCGGCGACGCGCACCATCTGGCGACCGACGCGCTCCGCATCCTCGGGGCGGCGATGGTGCTCCAACTCGGTGCGGCCGGTGCCGCGACGCTGCTCGGGATGCGCGACCGCTTCGAGCCAGTTGCCGGCGCCTACTCCGGCGGGGCCTTCGCCGGTTTGCTGACCTTCCTCGTCGTTCGCACGCACGGCGAACTGGCGCTGGCATGGTCGATGCTGGCGATGGCGATCGTGACCGCCGGCTGGCTGTCGGGCGCGCTGTGGGCGGTGCGCCGCGAGGAGGTCACCAGCGGGGTCGGCGGTGGCGGACTGGCCGCGATCCCGCGCAAAGATCACTTCATCGTGCAGTGCGGGCAGACCGCCGGTGATCTGCTCGGGCGGTCGATCGTGTACTTCGTCATCAATGCGTTCTTCCTCGTGACGCTCGCGGTTGTCGGCCGCGAAGGTGGGGCCGGCGCGACGACCGTGCTGTCGTACGCCTACCTGCTCGCGAGCTACCTCGTCGCCGGGACGAGCACCGCGGTTGGCATCAGCCGCGCGCCGGACATGGTGCGCGGCGCCCAGGAGCAGCAGTGGACGACGGTCGTCGCCGATACGGTGCCGCACGGCTACCGTTACGCCTCGCTCGTCAGCGCGCCGATCTTGGCGGCCGGCGTGGTGGCCGCCGCCCCGGCCGTCGACGCGCTCCTGCCGCACGCGCTCGGCGACGCACAAACGGCGTCGCTGGCGCGCGCGATGCTGCTGCTCGGGCCGTGGCTGGCCGCCGCGCTGCTGCTGAACTTCGCGATACCCGGCCTGTTTGCGCTCGGTCGCGCGCGGACGGTCAACCTGCTGGCACCGGCTGCGCTCGTGCTCCACGTCGCGGCGACGCTCGCCGCCGCCGCGCTGGCGGGGGGCGACGCCGCGATCGGCGCGATGGTCGTCGCACCGGTCACCTTCTTCGCGGTGCTCGCGGTGATCGGTGCCGGCCCGCAGCTCCCAGGGGTGTTGCGCGAGATCGGCGCCGACACGCTGCGCGCGGGTGGCCTGGCCGCCGCCGCGTTCGGCGCCGGGTTGGCCGCATCGACCGCGCTTGGGCTCGGCGGCTTCGTTGAGGCGATCGTGACGCTCGCGGTCGGTGGGGTGCTCTACCTCGGCGGGATGGTGCTGCTCGCTCCGCGCGTGGTGCAGGTACTGCTCGGCGCCGGCCGGGGTGGCGAAAGCGGCACGCGGCACGATGGCTGACGCGCGTCCGCCCAGCGACGAGACGCTGTTTCATCCCGAGCTCGCGACCGCCGCGTGGCGCCGGCGGCTGAAGGACAGCGAGGCCGGCCGCATCGCCGCGATGGTGTATCGCCGCCGCCGGCTGCCGGTGCAGGTGTTGCGGGCGCCGGGTGGCTTGCGCGGCCCCGCGACGGTGATGCCGGAGCAGCGGCGCCGCGTGCGCTGCGTGGTGTGGATTCCGGCCGGGCCGGGCGCGCTGCCGGGGCTGCGCGCCGCCTGGGACAGCGTGGCGGCCTCCTCGCCGGGTGAGGTGGCGCTGCTGGTGACCGACGACTGGTCGCCCGACGCGCACGCCGATGCGGTGCGCGCGCAGATCCCGGAGGCGGTCGTCGTTCGTACGCGCCTGCCGAGCGGCGGACCGCCTCGGCTGTGGCCGGTCACCGCGCTGGCGATCGGGGCGGCACTGGCGCACTTCGACTTCGAGCTGCTGGTGAAGTTCGACACCGATGCGCTCGCGGTCGGGCCGCAGTGGGTGGAGGGGATTGCGTCGGCGATCGCACGCGCTCAGGAAGCACCCCCGGCCGTCGCCCCGGAGGATGCCGGCAGCCGCGCGGCGCAGCTTGGCGCCGACGTGCCGATCGGTATCGCAGGTGCGTTCCTGGAACGTCCCGATGGCGAGCTGGAGTGTGACCGCCCATATCACCGGCGGGTGCTCGACGGCGAAGTGGCTCACGACCGGAAGCTCGCCGAGTGGGTGCGCCGCGCCACCGACGCCGGCTGGCCGCCCGGCGCGATCGTCCAGGGTGGCTGCTTGGCCTTGAGTCGTGCCTGCTGCGAGGCGCTCGCGCGCGAAGGCGCGTTGGACTACGTGCCGCGCCTGCGGACGATCGTCAGTGAGGATTTGCTCGTGACGGTGCTGGCGTATGCGCTCGGCTTCCGCGCCGCGTCGCTCGGCGGTCCGGTAGGTCCGTTGGCGATCGCGAACAAGCATTTGCCGCTGGGGCTCGACGAGTTGCTCGACCCGGCGTCGCGCTGGCTGGTGATGCACTCCACGAAGGTTGGGCTCGACGGCGAGCCGGAGCAGCTGCTGCGCGAACGCGCCGCCACGGCCCGCACGCGCTGGTAGGAAGCCCGCCCGCGCCGCCCGCCGTAGCGCCGAGCGTCGAAATTGCGCCCCTATAGGGGCGCAATTTCGACGCTCGGCGC
>JASGGQ010000211.1:0-2672 GCA_047604965.1 Patulibacter sp.
CGCCGCACGCCGTGCCGGTGCCGGTGGCGACGGCACGGCCGCAGCGCTGGCGGCCGGCACCGACGGTCGGTGGGTTGCGCACCGCGCCGGCCGTGCGGCAGCCAGGCGTAGCGACATCCCGCGAGGTGGCGTCTGCGGGGCCTGATCGCTGGCTGGGAGGTGCTGGCATCGTGCTCGGCGCGCTCGCGCTCGCCGGGGTCGCGGCCAGGTGGTTGCGCACGCGGACGGTGCCCCGCTGGGCCATGGCTGGCCGCCGCGTCATCGTGCGCCGGTAGCCTGCGGACTCGGATGTCTCGTTACGTCACCACGCCGATCTTCTACGTCAATGCCGCGCCGCACCTGGGGCATGCGTACACCGTCATCGCCGCCGATGTGTTCGCGCGTCACTGGCGCCAGCGTGGCGAGGCGGTGTTTTTCCTGACCGGCACCGATGAACACGGCGAGCCGGTCGCGCTTGCCGCCGAAAAGCTCGGCGTCACGCCGCAGCAGCTGGCCGATCAGAACGCCGCGCATTTCCAGACGCTCGGCCCCCGCCTCGGCGCCTCCGAGGACTTCTTTATCCGCACCAGCGATCCGCGCCACGTCGCTCGCGTGCAAGAAATTCTCAGCCGCGTGAAGGAAAACGGGTACGTCGAAGAGGGCACGTACGAAGGGTGGTACTGCCCCCGCTGCGCCGATTTCAAGACCGAATCGGAGGTCGCCGACGGTAACCGCTGCCCGATCCACAAGATCGAACTGACGCGCGAACGCGAGCAGAACTGGTTCTTCAAGCTCTCCGCTTTCGAAGCGCGACTCAAGGCGCTCTTCGATGAGCACCCGGAGTTCGTGATTCCCCAGCGGTTCGCCAATGAGGCGCGTGCCTTCATCGACCGTGGATTGCATGATGTGTCGCTGTCGCGCTCGCAATTGCGCTGGGGCGTGCCGGTGCCGTGGGATCCCGAGCAGGTGTTCTACGTGTGGTGGGACGCGCTGCTCAATTACGTCACCGCGCTTGGTTTCGCCCGCGACGGCGACGATCTCACCGGCGAGTTTTGGCCGGCGAGCTTCCATGTCATCGGGAAGGACATCCTGAAGTTCCATGCGGTGTACTGGCCGGCACTGCTGATGGCGGCCGGCCTTGAGGTGCCGAAGCATGTGCTGATTCACGGCTTCCTGCTGATGAAGGATGCCTCCGGCGAGGAGACGAAGATGAGCAAGTCGCTGGGCAACGTGCTCGATCCGTTCGAAATTATTGAACGGTACGGCTCCGATGCGCTGCGCTTCTACCTGCTGCGCGAAGTCTCGTTCGGTCAGGATGGGGCCGTGTCGGTCGACGGCTTTGTGACCCGTTACGAGCGCGAGTTGGCGAACGACTTTGGGAACCTCGCGAGCCGTTCAATCGCGATGGTGCGCCGCTACCTCGACGGGGCACTGCCGGCCGCCGCGCGCGCCGATGCAGCGATTGTCGCCGAACTCGATCCAATCGCCGCACAGGTCGCAGGGCAGATCGACGCCGGGCAGCCGAGCGCCGCGCTCGACGCGATCTGGCAGGGCATTCGACGGCTCAACCGCTACGTCGAAGAGACGGCGCCGTGGGCACTCGTCAAAGACGACGCCAAACGCGGCGAGCTTGAACAGGTGCTGGTGACACTGATCGCCGGGCTGCGTTCGCTGGCGGTGCTGCTGCATCCGTTCACCCCGGTCGCGGTCGACAAGCTGCTCGCCGCGTTGGGGACGCCGGAGCTGTCGTTGGCGCGGGCAGCGGTCGGCGCCGTGCCGGTGACGCAGGTCGGCGAACTTGCACCGCTCTTCCCGAAAGCCTCCTAATGCACGCCTGTCTGTCGTCCCGGGCGCTCGCATGATCGACAGCCACACCCACCTGGACTCCTGTACGGAGCCGAACGAGCAGCTGATCGATCAGGCCCGCGCGGCCGGGTTGACGCGGCTGCTGACGGTCGGCACGAACGCCGAGAGTTGCCGCGCTGCACTGGCTGCCGCCGAGCAGTTCGACGAGGTGTATGCGGCGATCGGCCGTCACCCCAACGAAGCGACCGGCTACGACGCCGCCGCGCTTGACGATCTGCGGCAGCTCGCCGCCCACCCGAAGTGCGTGGCGATCGGCGAAACCGGGCTCGATCAGTACCGCGACGACGCGCCGATCGCCGACCAGCGGCGCGCCTTCGCCGATCACATCGCACTCGCCCGCGAGTTCGACAAACCGCTGGTGATCCACACCCGCGCCGCCGATCAGGAGACGATCAACACCCTGCGAGAGCAGGCTCAGGGCGTCCGCGTCGTGTTGCACTGCTTCTCGATGCCCGAGCGCGTGCAGGAGTGCGTCGCCGAAGGCTGGTGGATCTCGTTCGCGGGCAACGTCACCTATCCCGCCAACGCGGCCCTGGCCCAAGCTGCCACGGCCGTACCCGCCGACCGGCTGCTGGTCGAAACCGACGCCCCGTATCTGACGCCGGTGCCGCACCGCAAGCAACGCAACCGCCCCGATCTCGTGGTCCACACCGCCGGGTTCGTGGCCGAGCAGCGCGGGCTGACCGACCGCGAACTCGATGCACTCGTCACCGCTAACGCGACCGCCCTCTTCCGCTGGTGAGTCGTCGCCCGACCCCGCCGAGACGCAGGCGAATGCCGGCATCGGCCACGACGCGCGCCCCCGCCGGCGCGCCCCACGCGGCGCG
>JASGGQ010000212.1:0-2640 GCA_047604965.1 Patulibacter sp.
TGCGCCCCTATCGGGGCGCAATCTCGACGCTCTGCGGGAGGCCGGCGGGAGCTGGTCAGCTTTTGGGTTGGCGTGGTTCGGGCGCGACGGCGGTGCCGCTGACCCAGCCGGGCGGCGTGTTCGGCAGGCGACCGGAGACGGTGAAGGCCAGCGCGCCGAACCAGAAGGCGCGCACGATGTTCGACTGGTCGAGCGGGAAGACGAACATCAGGCCGACCAGCACGCCGATGTACCCGAGCACTTTGGAGAGCAGGCCGACGCGGATCGCCTGCATCGACGCCAGCGCGAGCGTGATGCCGGCCAGCACCGAGCCGGCGAACTGCACGATCTGCGCCGTGTTGATCGGCGAGGCGCGGACGGCATCCCACACGTCGCTCGGCAAAAAGCCGGCGTCGCGGGCCGTGCGGTAGATGCCGGGTTCCAGCACGCCGAAGATCACGAAGGCCGCGAGCGCGACGACGATTACGCCGATCAGATTGGCGGGTGCCACCCAGCCGGCCAGCTGCCCGCCGCGATGACGCACCGCGCCGATCAGCAGCTGTGCCATCGGCAGCAGCAGCAGCACCGAGCAGCCGCGCAGCGCCCAAATCGCGAGGTTGATCGTGTTGTGCTGAAGGCGGAACTCGCCGACGGCGGTCAAGAAGCTGCGTGGGAACGGCTCGCCGCTGTGGACGGCGGCCAGCGTCTGCACGAGATCGGACGCATCGAAGTCGGGCACGTCGGCGTGCGCGAGCTTGTACTCGAGCAACATCGCGATCACGACCAGCATTGCCGACGCGAGCGCCGCGTACGCCGCGATGCGCCTGGCGCGGGCTTCGCGCGCGAGGATCTCGTCGGGGGACGGGAGCGACGGCTTGCTCATGGCGACGCAGTGTACGGAGCCGCAGCGCGCTACGAACCGCCCGTGCTCCCGGCGCCCTCGACCGGTCGGCCTCGGCAGCGGGGTGAGCAGTGAGCGTAAGACGAGGATGGTGGTGGCGGTGCGAAGCGCGGCGGCTTACAGTGGCGGGTGCATGGGGTCCCCACGAGCCAGGAGCACCACCCCGATGAGTCGATTCGAAGATCCGCTAGATGACGACGGCGAGATCCCGGGCGCCAGCGACGCGGCGCTTCCGGGTCGCGACCTCGAACACCCCGAAACCGACCGGCTGGCGACCGATTCGCTGGACGATCTGCGCGACCAGGAGCTGGGCAGTAGCGACGGCGCATACGGCGACGACGGGCCGATTGATCCGGCGATGGCACCGGTGATCGAAGCTGGCGGCGGCGTGTCGGAGGGGTTTGAACAGTCCGAGCACGAACTCGTCCAGCATGCCACCGACGTGTACGGCAGCGCCCGCGACATCCTCTTCGACGAGATCGACGAAGAGGATGAGGAGGATGAGGAGGACGACTACGACGATGAGCTGTATGGCGAGGGCGACGAAGCGCGCTTCTCGTCGGAGTTCGACGACGACTGAGCGGCGTCCAGGGTCGCGACAGCCTCTGGCGCGACCGTCTCATCCGGCGTTGTGTTCGCGTCCGGCGTTGTGTTCGCGTCTGGCGCGGTGGTCGTGTCCAGCGTGTCGATCGCGGCCAGCAGGCGGCGGCGTAGCGCGTTCGCGCGGTCGGCGAAGTCGCGTTGGCGGTCTGCGTACTCGCGGCGGCCCTCCGGCGTCTCGATCGCCACCGGCTCGTACCCGAGCGCGCGCAGGTCGTAGGGCGAGGCTTGCATGTCGAGGGCCCGGATCTCGCGGGCGAGCTCGAAGGCGTCGGCGGTCAGTTCGCTGGGGATCGCCGGTGTGAGCTTGTGCGCCCACCGGTAGACGTCCATCCCCGCGTGCAGGCAGCCGGGCTGCTCGTGGTCGATCATGCCCTCGCGGGTTGGATGGTGCGTGTTGCGGGCGAGCCCGTCGGGGGTGAAGAAGCGCGTCGCGTCGAAGTGCGTGCAGCGCAGCGTGCCCGCCTCCAGCACGGCGTCGGTGCCGTCGGTGCCGAGCCGCAACGGGAGGCTGGCGTGTCGCCGTTCGGAGGGCTGGCGGTACACCATCGCCCATTCGTGTAGGCCGAAGCAGCCGGTGTGGATCTCGCGACCGAGCGTCGCGGTGAGCAGGCGTCGCACGAAGCCAACCGCTTTGCCGCGGGCCGCGAGAAATGCCGGGGTATCGAGCGTGACGGCCGACCGGTACGCGGCGCTCGTGCCGGCGGCGATGCGTGCGTTTTCGAGTGGTTGCACACCGGGCTCGCAGGTGATGGTGCGCATGTGTTTCCACTGGGCGCGCGGGTCGCGGGCCGCGCCGGCCAGTGCGATGCCCGCGCCGGGGTGCCAGCGCCGCAGGTGGGCGGGGGAGCAGCCGTAGTAGTCGAAGAGGAAATCTTCGACCGCGTGTCGCTCGCCACGCCGCCGCCGCTCCAGGTGCGCGGCGACGAGCGCATCGACCCGCGCTTCGTGCGCCGCCGCCCGGGCCCGCCACTGCTCCTCGCTGAGCCATACCAGCGCCACGCCCCCGACGGTACCGCCCGCAGCGCGCTGCGGGCACCTTCCGTTGCCAGCCAGGCATGCCGCACCGCGACGCGACATCGTTGCGCCGGCCGCGCTAGAGTTCCCCGTCCTGCGCCCGTAGCTCAGCTGGATAGAGCGTCGGTCTACGGAACCGAAGG
>JASGGQ010000213.1:0-2630 GCA_047604965.1 Patulibacter sp.
CGCCGCTACCCGGCGCAGCTCTCCGGCGGTCAGCAGCAGCGTGTCGGCGTCGCCAGGGCACTGGCCGGCGATCCGAACATCCTGCTCATGGACGAGCCCTTCGGCGCGGTCGACCCCGTGGTGCGCGGGGAGCTGCAGCGCGAGCTGCTGCGCCTGCAGGCCGAGTTCGGCAAGACCATCTTGTTCGTCACCCACGACATCGACGAGGCCTTCCTCCTCGGCGATGAGATCGTGATCCTCGGGCCGGATGGCCGCCTCGCGCAGCAGGGCACGCGCGCGGAGATCGTGGCGCATCCGGCCGACGACTTCGTCCGCGAGTTCGTGGGGCTGGTCGGCGGACGGCGGGAGTTGACGCTGCGGGAGACGGCGGAGGGCACGACGGTCGTCGATGGCTCGGGCCGTCCTCTGGGCATTCTGCGGGGCGACGCATGACCTGGGTGTTCGCGAATCTCGACCTGGTGGCGTCGTTGGCCGTCGACCACCTCCGTCAGTCGCTGCCGCCGCTCCTTTACGGTCTGGTGATCGCGATCCCGCTGGGCTGGGTCGCGCATCGCCACCGGGCCGTGCGCGGCCCGGTGCTCACCATCACCGGCCTGCTTTTCACACTGCCGTCCCTTGCGCTGCTGCCGCTGCTGCCCGTGGTCTTCGGCATCAGCGCGCTGAGCGAGACGAATTTGGTGCTGGCGCTGACGATCTACGCGGTCGCGCTGCTCGTGCGCTCTGCGGCCGACGGGTTCGATGCGGTGGATGCCGACGTGCGGCTCTCCGCCACCGCAGTGGGCTTCGGGCCCGTGCGCCGGTTCCTCCGCGTCGAGCTGCCGCTGGCGGGTCCGGTGATCCTCGCGGGTCTGCGCGTCGCGGCCGCGAGCACCATCTCCCTGGCGACCGTCGGCATCCTGATCGGGGTCACCAACCTCGGCTACCTCTTCACGAACGGCTTCCAGCGACGCCTCATCGAGGAGATCGCCGCAGGTGTGCTGGCGGTCGCCCTTGTGGCACTGGTCGTCGACGTGCTGCTGGTGCTCGCGGAGAGGACTCTGATGCCATGGGCGCGCGCCGAGCGCACGCGTGGAGGCGTTCGACGATGAGCCTGCTGGCGGCGGCGTTCGCCTGGCTGTTCTCGGCCGAACGACTGACCGGCTCGCATCCGCTGCCGGAATCGATCGGGGTGCACCTGGCCTACACGGCGATCGCTGTGCTCATCGCCGCGGTCATCGCGATCCCGGCCGGGTGGGCGATCGGCCACACCGGGCGGGGACGGGAGATCGTCGTCGCCCTGTCGGGGGCGGTGCGGGCGCTGCCGTCCTTCGGGCTGATCCTGCTGCTCGTGCTGCTGATCGGGGTGCTGCACGCGTCCGCCGCGGCGCTCGTCGCGTTCGTGATCCTCGCGATCCCGCCGACCCTGGCCGGGGCGTATGCGGGCTTCGAGTCCATCGATCGCCGCACGATCGACGCAGCGCGGGCGATCGGCATGAGTGGATGGCAGGTGCTGTGGCGCGTCGAAGTGCCGCTCGGGCTGCCCCTGCTGGTCGCCGGCATCCGGTCAGCGACGCTGCAGGTGCTCGCGACGGCCACCCTCGCGGCCTATGTCAACCTCGGCGGGCTCGGCTACGACATCCTGCAGGGCATCCAGCTGCGCCGGTTCGACCAGGTGCTCGGCGGCGCGATCGTCGTAGCGGCGCTGGCGCTGGTGGTCGACGGGATGTTCGCGCTCCTGCAGCGCAGTCTCCCCGCCCCTCAACGATCAATGAAAAGGATGAACAACCATGAAGATTCGCACGATGCTCGCCGCCGCGGGCGCCGCAGTCCTGACGCTGTCACTGGCGGCCTGCGCCACGAATGACCCGCTCGGCCCGCCGACGTCCGATGCGAGCGACACGCTCGTCGTCGGCTCGCAGGCGTACGCATCGAACGAGATCATCGCCGAGATCTACGCCCAGGCGCTCGAGCACGCGGGCTATACGGTCGAGCGTCGATTCGACATCGGCCAGCGCGACGCGTACCTGCCGTCGCTCGAAGACGGGGAGATCGACGTCTTCCCCGAGTACACCGGGAACCTGCTGCAGTACCTCGACGCAGACACTCCGGCGCGCTCCGCGGACGACGTGTACACCGCACTTCAGCAGGCGCTACCGGCGTCGCTCGTCGCGCTCGACTACGCCGAGGCAACCGACCAGGACTCCTACACTGTCACCGCCGACTACGCGGCCGAGCACCACCTGGCGACGATCGCCGACCTCGCGGGCGTCTCCGGAACGGTCACGCTCGGCGGACCGCCCGAGCTAGAGGAGCGGCCCTACGGCCCGGCGGGCGCCAAGAGCGTCTACGGCCTCGACCTCGCCTTCGAGGCTACGGGTGACACGACGGTCGAGGCGCTGCTGGCCGGGCAGATCCAGGTCGGCAACGTCTACACGGCCGACCCTCGCATCCAGACCGAGAACCTCGTGCCGCTGGAGGACACCGAGGGTCTGTTCCTATCCTCGAACGTCGTTCCCATCGTCTCGGCAGACCGCGCCGACACGGTCGCCAAGGTGCTGGATCCCATCAACGCCGCACTCAACACGGACGAACTGATCGCGATGAACGTGGCAAACACTGACGGGGCCCAGCAGCCCGACAAGATCGCGAAG
>JASGGQ010000214.1:0-2602 GCA_047604965.1 Patulibacter sp.
GCGCAGCGCGCGCCGCACGCCCGCGTAGGTGCCGCGTGCGATGCCGTCATGCAGGAGCTGCACCGGCCGGCCGGCCCCACCGGTCGCAGCGAACGCGCGCCGCGCGATCGCCGCGTGCGTCTCCTGGGCGACGGCTCCGGTCGCGTCCGCCGCCTCCCCGAGCAGCTCGGCGATCGCTTCGATTTCGTGGCGTTGCATCAAACCCTCAGGCGGCACGGGCCGCACTACCGACGTTAGAGGCTCGGGCCTCATGCGTCGCGTGCGATTGAGCACCGCCCCAGGAGCCAGCCGGCTACTTCGAGAGCGCGCCGCAGAGCACCCAGCCGTCGCGGTTGACATGCCCGGCGGCATGCCCAAAGCAGAATGCGCCGTCGTGCCGGGTGACGGTGAACCGGTCGCCGTGGGCGAGATGCCCGATGTACTGGCTGGTGCGGCTTCCGTCTTGTGCTGCACGCCGCACATTCGCCCCCTGATGCGCGACGACGGCATGCACGCCGAGCGAGTTGCGGGCCGCATCGGCGACCGCCGGCAGCAGGCAGGCGATGGCGAGTGCGGTGCCGCAGGTGCGGTGGAAGGCGTGGGTCATGGGATCTCCGTTGGGATACGTATCGTGACGCGACCGGGGCCCCGATGGTGCCACGCCGCTGGTCTGTGACGAGCGCACAGTCGATACGGTGTGCGGCGTGAGCACCCCGATCTTCCGCCTCGTCTGCCGCCCGGCCGCCCTCGACGACGCCCCAGACGGCTGGGCGACCGACATGCTCACCGACGGCGAAGTGACGCTGCTGATCGACGACGGCGGGATCGACGCGATCAACCACGCCGCCCACCGGCTCGGAGACCTGACGGTGCGCGTGATGCGCCGCGAAGCCACGACGGCCGAACAAGAAGCGACGGTGCAGCGCCACGCCGCCGCGCTGCCGCTGATCTGGGTCGCGCCGGAGTTCTCCGAACAGGCGCGCGCGTGGGCGCGCGCCCGCGGGCCGATGACCCTGCTCGTCGACACCGCCGCGCCGCTGACCGAAGAAGAACGCGCCCGCCTGACGCGCTTCGTCTCGATCCTCGGCCGCCAAACCGACTAAGAGGCTCGAACAGAATGAGGCGCGCAGCCACCGAAGCGGCGCTAACCGTTCGCGGGAAGGTGCATCCAACGGCCGCCCTCCAGATCGTCGTACCCGGTGGTCGTCGCACGGCGATCGTCGACGAGTTTGCGCAGATGCGCCCACAGTGAGCCGCGTGCGATCGGTAGTCGCTGCGGGTCGATGTCGTCGTACACGGCGTGCAGCAGCTGATCGACGGTCACCGGCCGGCCGGCCGCAGCGAGTGCCGCCACCACCTTCGCCTCACGTGCCAGACGATGCTCGATGATCGCGCTCACGGCCGCCTGAGGATCGTCGAACAGCTGCCCGTGGCCCGGCGCGAGCTGACGCGGCGCGAGGTCGAGCACACGTTGGAGCTGACGCAGATACGCGCCAAGGTCTCCATCCGGCGGGAAGATCACGACGGTGCTGCCATGCATCACATGATCGCCGGTGAACAGCACCCGCTCGCGCTCAAGCAGCAGGCAAAGATGGTTCGCCGCGTGGCCGGGCGTATGCAGCACGCGCAGCGCCGCGCCCGGCACGGCGATCACGTCGCCGTCGCCCACCGGCTGATCGACGGCCAGCCCGTCGCGGGCCGCGAACGCCAGCACCGGCGCGCCGCTGAGCCTCGCCAGGCCGGCCGCGCCCGGTGCATGATCGGGATGGGTGTGCGTGGCGACGATCCAGCCGATCGGGCTCGACGCGGCAGCGGCAGCGGCGATGATCGCCTCCCGGTGCTGCGGGTCGTCCGGCCCCGGGTCGATCACCGCCAGCGGTTCGCCCGGCTCGCCAACGAGATACGTGTTGGTGCCCGGGCCGGTCATCACGCTCGGATTCGGTGCCAAGAGCCGTCGCACGATCGGCGACAACTGATCGACGCGGCCCGGCTCGCGCAGCGGCCGATCACGCATCATCGGCGTGCCGGATCGGAGCGGTCGGCCTCGCCGATGTCGGCCCGGTCGCCCTGCCCGGAGTGGTCGGCCGCGCCGAACGATCCCGGCGCGTACCGCGGCACCGCACCGAGTGCGTCGGCGCCGCGCAGCGCCGCGTTGGCCGTCGCAAAGCCGGCGAGCCAATGCAGCATGCCCAGCGTCGGCGGCAACATCGGCAATTGTCCGGCGCCGTGGGCGTCGATCGCCGCCTGCGGCGTCACCCAATCGGCCGCGACGATCTCCACGCCATCCGGTGCGACCGGCGCGTGCGGTGGCGCCGCCGCCAGGTAGAAGCGCGTGTCGTAGCGGCGCAACTGTCCCGGGGGCGTCACCCAATGCGCGACAAAGCGCAACCGGTCAACCCGCAGTTGCAACTGCTCTCCGGCGAGCAGTTCCGCGAAGTCGGCCGTTCCCGCGTCAACGCCGGCACGCGCCTGATCCAGATGCGCGCGCCGCGCAGGCTCGTCGTGCGCCCACCGGCCGTGCGCGTCGGTGGCGAGCAGCAGTCCGATCTCCTCGTAGCTTTCGCGCAGCGCTGCGATCCACGGCGCCGGCCCGCCCGGCAGCGCGCCCGCACCGCCGGGCGGC
>JASGGQ010000215.1:0-2538 GCA_047604965.1 Patulibacter sp.
CCCCGCCGCCCGCTGGACGGCGGCGATCGCCGCGCTGCTGATCACGCCGCTGCTGCTCGCCGGCACCGTGCTCGACGACGCACGAGTCGGCCGCCTCTTCGACCACCCGGTGCTGCTCGCCGCCGCAGCGGCTGCTGCGGCGGTGGCGCTCGTGGCCGGCGTGGCCGTGCTGGTGCGCTGGCCGCAGGCACTGCCGCCGTTGCTGGCGGTCGCGATTGCGCTGCGGCTGCCGATCAGCGTCGGCGGCGACAGCGTGAACCTGCTGCTGCCGCTGTACGGGCTGATCGGTGCCGGGACGGTGGCCGCCGCGATCCGCGCACGCCGGCTCGGCCGCGAGAAGGCGCAGGCGTGGGACCTGCGCAGCGGCCCGGCGCCGGCCGACGTGGTGCGCGAAACGTGGACGGCCCGCTCGCTGCGTGGCGCCGCCGCGCTCGTCCCGATCTTCCTGGCAGCCTCGGTGCTGCTGTACGGCCTGCGGGTGCCGTTCAGCGAAGATCCCGACCGCGGCGTGCAGACGCTCAGCTTCTTCCTCGTGCCGTTCTCCGCGCTGTTCCTGATGCTGCGCGACGTGCAGTGGACGGTGGCGGTGCTGCGGCGCGTCGCGATCGCATTCGTGGTGCTCGCGCTCGTCGCGGCGGCGCTCGGCGGCTACGAATACGCGACCGGCGAGGTGCTGTGGAATCAGAAGGTGATCGACGCCAACAGCCTCAGCAGCACGGTGCGCGTCAACTCGCTGTTCTTCGACCCGAACATCTACGGCCGCTTCCTGATGGTCGTGCTGCTCGGCATCCTCGCGGTGCTCTCGTGGGGTGCGCGTGGCGCGCGCGCAGCCGGACTGGCGCTGCTTTTCGCCGTGCTCTGGGGTGGGCTGCTCGTCTCCTTTTCGCAGTCGTCGATGCTTGGCCTGATCGTTGGCGCGATCGTGCTGCTCGGCGTGCGCTTCGGTGCCGGCAAAGCGGCGATCGCGGCCGGCTCCGTGGCGCTGGTCGCAGTGATCGCGCTGGTGGCGCTCGCCGGCACGCTGCGGATCAACCTCGACTCCTCCGAAGGACTCGACACCTCGACGGCGGGGCGCTGGGCGCTCGTGCGCGGCGGCGCCGAGCTGTACGCCGCCAAACCGGCGTTCGGCTGGGGTTCCGGGAGTTATCGCCGCGCGTACCGCGAGCAGACGCACACCTCCGACGTGCGCGCCGTCGCCGCCTCGCACACGATTCCGCTGACGGTCGCCGCCGAACAGGGCACCGTCGGGCTGCTCGTGTACCTCGGGCTGCTGATCTCCGGGATCGCCGCGTTGTTGCGCGCCGCTCGCCACTCGGTTGCGGGCGCCGCGATCGCGGCCGCGTTCCTCGCGATGGTGCTGCACTCCTGGTTTTACGCGGCGTTCCTGGAAGACCCGCTGACCTGGGCGCTGCTCGCGGTCGGCGTGAGCCTGGCGCCACTCGCGCGCAGCAGCGGCCAGTGATCTGGCCGGTGTTGTGGCCGGTGTTGTGGCCGGTCGGGCGCACCGCCACCGCACTGCTGACGGCGGCGGCGCTGCTGACCTGGCTCGTGCTGCCGTCGGCGCCGGGGTATGACACGGCGACGCATCTGGTGTGGGCGCGCGAACTGCTCGCCGGCCGGCCGCCGGAGGTCACCGCAGCGGCCGCGCCGACGATGCACCCGCTGTGGCTGGCGCTCAGCGTGCCGGCGGTTGCAACGGGCGCCGGTGCGTCGGTGCTGCAACTGCTCGATCTGCTGTCGCTTGCACTCGTCGTCGCCTGCGTGTGGCGGCTTGCCGCCGACATCGCCGGAGCGGTCGCCGGCCTGCTCGCGGCCGTCGCACTCGGCTCCAGCTTCGCGCTGCTGCTGCTGGCGTTTAAGGCGTATGTCGATCTGCCGTTCCTGGCGCTCGCGCTGTTGGCGCTGGTGATCGAACGCGACCGCGACGCGCGAGATGCCGCGAGCGCCGGCCGGCTGCTCGTGCCGGCGCTGCTGGCCGGCGCCGGACTGCTGCGCCCGGAGGCGTGGGGGCTGGGGCTGCTGCTCGTCGCGCTGCGCTGGGGGCGCGGCGGCGAGCCGCGAACGCTCGCGGTGCCGGCGCTCGTGGTGCTCGCCGCGCCGCTCGCGTGGGCGGCCGTCGATCTGATCTTGACCGGCGATCCGCTGCATTCGCTGACCGGCACGCAAGAGCTCGCGGCGGCGCTCGGCCGCAAGACCGGGCTTGGGAATGCGCCGATCGAACTGGTGCGCCAGCTCGGCGATCTGGCCCGTCCGCCGGTCGCGGCGGCCGGCGTGCTCGGCGTGGCGCTCGCCGTGTGGCGGATCGGGACGTGGCCGCTGGTGGTGCTGCTCGCACCGCTGGCCTTCGCTGTCGCCGGATTTTTGCTCGTTGGCGCGCTCGGCCTGCCGTTGCTCCAGCGCTATCTGCTGGTGCCTTCAGCGCTGCTCGGCGTGTTCGCGGGCGTGGCCGGCGCCGCACTGATCGCGGCGGCATTCGGCCGTCCGCTTCCCGGCGCGCTGGGGGCGCGGCAGGAGGCCGGCGCGCGTGTGGCGCCGAGC
>JASGGQ010000216.1:0-2528 GCA_047604965.1 Patulibacter sp.
CCGGGGGCGCGTCGCGTGGGCCCCCATCGCGGGCCCAAACCCCGACGCTCAGCTATCGGTGGCGATCGGTGGCGGCGGCGAGCACCTGCTCGGCGATCAACTGCGCGGCGTCAGGGCGTGCGAAGGCGCGTGCCGCGTCGCCCATCTGCCGCAGTCGATCGGGATCGGCCAGCAGTTCGTCGACTGTCGCGCGCAGCAGCTGCGGGGTGAGCTGCGCGTCGTCGATCAGCACGGCGGCGCCACGCTCGACGAGTGCCATCGCGTTGCCACGCTGATGATCGGCCGCCGCATGCGGATACGGCACCAAGATCGACGGCTTGCCGTGGGCAGCGATCTCAAAGACCGAGCCGCCGGAGCGTGCAACGCAAAGATCGCAGGCGAGCAGTGCCTCGTTGAAGCGTTCAACGTACGACTCGAGCTGGTAGCGCTCGGCCGGCACCCGTGGCCGCAGCGCAGCGTCGTCGCGCGTGCCGCCGGCATGCAGCACCGAGAAGGGCGCGCCCGCCAGCCCCTCGATCGCCGCCTCGTTGATCGAACGAGCCCCCAGCGAACCGCCGAACACGAGCACCAGCGGCTCACCCTCCGGCACTCCGAAGCGCGCTCGCGCGGCAGCGCGGTCGGTCGCGGGCGCTGGGACCGGCCGGCCGGTCACCACATAGCGATCTCCTTCGGCGCTCGGGACCGGGAACGCCAGGCAGACGCGGCGCGCGCGGCGCGCCAACACGCGGTTCGACAGCCCCAGGTGGCTGTCGGCTTCGGTCAGGACCAAGGGAATGCGCCGACGCACCGCGGCACCGCCGACGACCCCGGCGACATACCCGCCGCCGCCGAGCACGACATCGGGGCGGGCCCCGCGCAACAGCCGGCTTGCCGTGCGGTACGCGCCGATCGCTTGCAGCGCCGCCTTCGCCGCCTGCCGCCTGCTGGTACGACTGAGCCCGTTGACGGCGAGCTGATCGAGTCCATAGCCGGCCGCCGGCACAAGCGTCGCTTCGGCACGATCGCCGCCGATGAAGCGCACCTCCGCGCCATGCTCGCGCAGCACGTCGGCGACGGCGATCGCCGGCACCACATGACCGGCGGTACCGCCGGCAGCGATCACCACGCGCACACTCAACGACGTACCGGTTGGCGGTCGCTCCCTCGCCACGCGCGCTCACGCGATACGAGCCGGCCACTCGGCAGCAGCACGCGGCCATCAGGCAGTTCGAACGGCCTCTTCGGGCGGCCGATCCTGCCGTTTGGCAGGATCACGGTGCCGTCGCTCAGCAACGACACCTCAGCGATCTGCTCGACGACCTTCACGCCAGGCGGCAGCTGCGCCTCGCGACGAGAAGTACGCGGCGCCCCAGCCGGACGCGGCGCACTCCTGCGGCCCGCAGCCGGCGGCACCGAACGACGTGCGACAACCGAGCGAGCCGCCGCAGCGCGCTGGCGGTGACGCGCGCGCACCGCCCGGACCAGCGGCGCGACCCCCGGTGCTTGACGCGCAGCGCGGCCAGCGCGGCCAGAGCGTCCCTGATCGCGGCCGCCGTCGGCCGTGGCCGGCGCGCGGTGATCGAGCACGCGCAGCTCGCCCGGTTGCGGGTCGGGCAGCAGCGTCGCCCGCGCCGCGCCCCGAGCCTCCGGGCGCGGCGTGACGAGCGGGACGGTCGGCATCGCGCTGCGCCGGTCGATATCGAGCAGCAGCCCGATCACCGCCAGCAAAATCAGCTGACTGGTCCCGCCAGCCGAGACGAGCGGCAGCGGCACGCCGGTCAACGGCGCGATCCCGAAGACGACCCACAGATTCAGCGCGGCCTGGCACATCACGATCGCGGTCATGCCGGCCGCGACCAGCCGCTCGTACGGGTCGCGCGTGCCCTGCGCGATCCGCAACCCCAGCAGCACGATCGCCAGGTACAGCGCGATAATCAGCGTCGCGCCAATCAACCCGATCTCCTCCATCACCACCGGCAAGATGAAGTCGGTTTGCGGCTCAGGAATGATGTGCTTCTCAAGGCCGGTCCCGATGCCCCGGCCGGTCACGCCACCGGAGCCGATCGCCAGAAAGCCGTGCGTGATCTGAAAGCCGGCGCCGAAGCGGTCCTCGAACGGGTGCAGGAAGACTGCGAGCCGCTCCAGCCGCTCGGGGGCGGCGAGTGTCAGCACGCCAGCGCCGGCGGCCATGATCCCAACGATCGAGCCGAGCACGCGCCCCGGCATCGCGGCCACGAAGAGCACCGTCAACACGACGCCGGCGGTCACCAGTGCCGAGCCGAGATCCTCCTTGGCGACAATCGCCAGCGCCGCTCCACAGATCAGCAACGGCCCCTGCATCGCCTTGACCGAACGTACCCGCCACGGGTCGCGTGCGAGCACGAGCGCAAGGTGCAGCACAAGCGCCGGCTTGAGGATCTCGGAGGGCTGGATCGTCATGCCGGGCAGCTGGATCCAGCGTCGTGCGCCGTTGATCGACGGCGTGATCGCGGTCGGCACCATCACGAACAGCACGCCAACGAAACCGAGCACCAGCAGGACCGTCGCCA